>NZ_CP132334.1:2774366-3095821 GCF_030758415.1 Parvularcula sp. IMCC14364
ACAGCCCTGATATAATTGCTAGTAGCAACCATTCAAGTCTGCCCATGTGACGCAGGTCACAGGTTCATGTGATTGAAGAAGCCCTTAGCCGTTGTCTCGCGTGGCATCAGTCAGGGCGGCGGCCCCTGCGAGCAAAAGGTAGGAAAGCAGGGCCATTGGGGCCATTGCCAGAATGTCCATCGGCGGCGGGGCGAGGTGATTATAAGCTTGCAGCAGTAACAGAAAGCCAAACAGCAACCAGGGTGAAAAGCGACCGAGCAGCGATTTCGGGCTTGTTGCACGCAGGTAAAGCCACAATCCGAGAAGCAGCAATCCAACCTCCACGACCTGCGACCAGAGCAAACTTTCCCACAAACCAAATCCGACTTTCGGACCATCAATTAAAAGGGGCAGGTCTCGTGTATGCACGACAAGATCCGTTAGCCAATGGGAGCCAATAGCAAGTGCGATTATCACGGCACCGAGGAGGCCTGCGCCGGGTCGCACGAAACGATAGAAAAGAAAGCCTGCCAGCATCCAGACGAGCGTTGCCACAAGACTGTGGGTATAGGGCATGTGATAAAGGTCTAGGTGACTTGCCTCAAGAAAACCCGGCACGATACGCGCCTGTTCAATCCCCACCATGATGAAGATAGCCCAGAAAACATCCACAATCTGTACAGCCAAAAACAGGTGCCAGAGTTTAACCGACTTCGCGACAGCCTTTCCGGCAAGGGCCGGCCCGTAATGACCAACGAACATATCTGCCTCCTGTTTCCTTAGAGAAGAGATTACTCCTGCTGAAAGGCAAGGAGCAATGAATACCCCAGCATAACACTTATGCGTCTTTCAACTTTTTACGCACTTCAATCAGGTCTGCCCAGGCGAGGCGCTTCTGTAAGGGCTGCCGCAATAGAAAGGCTGGATGAAACATGGGCAACGCAGGAATTACCTGACCGGCTGAAGTTTCATGCGCACGCCACAGCCCGCGTGCCCGGGTTATGCCGGGCACACTATCAAAAAGGGCCTGCGTCGGGGTGTTGCCTACCAGGATCAAAACTTTCGGTTGTGCCAGTTCGATAAGGCGAAGGACAAAGGGCAGGCAGATAGCCACTTCAGCCCGAGTGGGGGTGCGATTGCCCGGTGGGCGCCAGAAAATGGAATTGGAAATATAGGCGGCTTCCATTTCATCCTCAAACCGGGAATGACCAATGGCGGCAAGCATCCTGTCCAGCAACTGCCCGGCACGCCCGACAAACGGCTTGCCGATCCTGTCCTCATCCCGCCCGGGCGCTTCACCCAGAACCATCAGGGGAGCACCTTCTATACCATCATCAATGACAGTATTTCGCGCTCCCGGCTTTAACGGGCAGCCATCAAACCCTTGTATGGCAGAGCGCAGCGCGGCTAGTGACTCACAACCACCGGCCAGCGCCTGCGCGCGGGCAACCGCTTCGTCTGTTGGCAGGGGTGCATCCAGCCCGGAAACAGGCGCAGGCGTCTGCCTAGCGTTGTTGCTCGGCCTTTGTGTCGCTGACATGTTCGTCATGGTGGAAGGTGGCGCAGGTGCCTTGCGTTGCATTTGGGGGGCACTGACAGGGCCCCGGTTCTGCCAGGTGGAAAAATCGGATGGTGATGCGCCAATCACGTCATCCAGCCCCATATCGGCATACCATCGCAGGGTCGCGCGCAGGGCTTCGTCAGGATGTGCTTCTGTCATGATCGCGAAACCCTGACGCCAGATTCGACTACGGTCAAGACGAACTGCCGCATAGTTTGGCGAAAGCGATATCTGCGGCTTTGACACATTGGCGGCGATGGCATTTAATGAAGCCTGTTTGGGTATTTGGGGGTTTCTGACAGATGAAGTTTATCACCGTCCACGGCACCGGCGATAACATCGCAGATCCTGATGATCCGAAATGGTGGCAACCTGAGTCTGACTTCTCGCGCGACCTGCTGGCGCAGGCAGGTGGCGGAAAGATTGTGCCCTTTGTCTGGGACGGCAAGAATGACGAACTTTCACGGCGGGATGCTGCAGAAAAGCTGCTCTGGGAACTGACAGAATATGACGAGCGGGAAGAGGATGTGACCCTGATTGGTCACAGCCATGGCGGATCCGTCATATCTACCGCACTGAAGCTGGCGACCTCTACAAAGCGTGATTTTGACCATATCAAGGGCGTCATCACGGTCGGCACACCATTTATTCGCATGAAGCCACAACGCTGGCTGTGGGAACGCCTGGATTTCTCCGGACAGCTGGCCCTGCTCTATTCCATCTTTCTCACCTTTCTCGTGATCTCTTCCTTCATCACCATCGTCATATTTGGCGTCTCCATGACGGATGCCGGCCAGATGGGAGAAGCTGCAGAAATGGTGCAGCAACGCAAAGGCATGGATGAATACGCCGTGCAGGTGCAACAGATGGAGGCACAGATCGAAGCTGCGCGTAATGATCGAACAGTTGCGCTGGCTACGATCTCGTCCTCTATGCTCTTTATCGGGCTTACCTGGTACATGCTGCTGCGATCGCAAAGACGCATCAGAGCCCTGCACAGCAAGCAGGTCGCACAGGAATTTCATGATCAGTTCAGTCTCGTCTGGACTGCCCTTTTTGACAAACGCGATGAAGCGATCAACGGGCTGAGACGAGTCTATGACCTTAACCTCACCCTGATGCAGCCGACACAAAGTCGGGGCTTTCTACGACTGGTTGTGGTGCTGATCGTTGTCTTTTTCCTGGGTAGCGCTGTTGTGGCAGATGAATTGCTGGGTGCCCTCGAGATCGCGCGCGACTATTTGCCTGGCTGGACCTTCATGAGCGACCCGCAAGTTCAGGCGTGGTTGCAATGGTATGCGGAGGAAAGTATCGCAGCGGATGTGCACTGGACCTTGTGGTCCTCAATAGCAGAACCACTCGCCTTTGAAATCATGCTCTGGTACAATATCAACATTGCCCCCAGCCTCACTTTCCTCCCCGACTTCGTGAACGCGACCGCCTATGACGATCGCGGACAACCAACATTTGCCCTGTCTTTCCTGATAGATGTCATCAGCGTGCTCTCAAAGTTACTCATAGTTATCGCTGTCTTCCCACTGACTGACATTATCAACCGTCTGTTTTTCGGTAATTTCCTGGCTCGACGCCTCAATGCCGCATTTGGCAATCAGGTGAAACGGCAAGCTCTTGGCAACACTACGAAGGGCGAAGATGTGGCCGGAGTCGGCAGGGTGCCCCAAGGCTGGGATGACAGCCATGCGGTGCCAATGTCAGAGAAAGCGAGCCTCGCCTTATGTGAGTTTGCAGCCGACCATGCAAAGGAATCCCTCCTCAATGTGCAGAATGTGCTGGCAGATGATACCATCCATACAGATCATAATCTCATTGACGAACTGACCGAACAACTGAGCTGGCGTGAACTTATCCACACTTCCTATTTCCGTGTACCGGAAAGCAAGGAATTCATCATTCACGAAACCCTGCGCCGGGTTGGTATTCGCCCTGTTGCACAAACCCGCAACAGTAACGCAAACGAAGCCATGACCGATTATAATGGCAAGGGGCCAGAGATTACTCCCCTTCCCCGAAGCGCTCATCAACCAGCCGAACAAGCGTATCCAGTGCTTCGGCGGCCTGGGGTCCCTCAGCTGTGATCTGAATAGTGGTGCCCTTTCCGGCCCCCAGCATCATCAGCCCCATGATTGAACACCCTCCGACCTCAACACCATCGCGTCGCACACGAACAAGGGCATCAAATGAGCCTGCAATAGCACAGAATTTGGATGAGGCGCGCGCATGAAGCCCGCGTATATTGGTAATTTCGACGTCCCTGACCAGAATGGCTGTCATGATGTCAGCCTCAGCTGGCTTGATCTCCGGACAATACCCATGAGGCTACATTGATGTATTTTCGACCTGCTTCATGCGCCGCTGTCACAGCTTCTTTTACATTATTCTCTGTGCGGAACTGTTCTGGCGCAAGTTTAATCAACATAGGCAGATTCACACCGGCAATAACTTCGGCGCCAACCTTGTCCATGACTGAAATCGCAAGGTTGGAGGGTGTCCCGCCAAACATGTCCGTCAGGATGATCGTTCCATCGCCGCTTTCTCCAACAGAAGTTGCAGCCTGCAGAATATCTTCCCGGCGACGCTCCATGTCATCATCTTCACCGATACAAACGGCTACCATATTCGGCTGTTGACCAACCACATGCACAGCCGCTTTCAGAAATTCATCTGCCAGATTTCCGTGCGTCACAACCACTAGGCCGATCATAATTTCCGCTGTCCCGTTGCCTGAATCGAACAACCATCCTGCCTTTGTGATTCAAAATGTCTAGATAAAAATACACGTAACGCATGTCTGACCTTGAGGCAGGCCGATTGCTCGAAAGGGTTGAACGCTGCAACCGGCGTTTCGATGGTGGCGCTTGCGATAAGGCGCTCACTGGCCATCTCAGGCAGCCGTGAAATATCGTCCCGCATGTCGGCAACAAGTCGCAACGCAGCCTGGTCAACAAACCGAACGCCAACAATACCAATCCCGCGCAGTTCCATTTTTCCCGTCAGACGGCCAGAGTGACGCATCACAAGACTGCTGCCCGTGCTGCCGATAATGACCAGATCATCTGCGATCAGACTGCTGCGTCGCCAGGGACACCTCTCGATCAGTCTTGCAGCCAGATCAGACTTGCCAGCACCTGATGGTCCGCGCAGCAGAACCCCTGCTAAAGGACCATCGGGATCTACAGCAACTGCCACACCGGTACCTTGAACCAGCTCGCCCAGTTCGAAACCCGACGCCATCAACGCCGCTCCTGTAAGGCCTGCAACGGCAGAGTCACCTGGAACAACGCGCCGGATTGCTGACCGTTCTCATCATGTCGGTTCTCTGCCCATGCCTGTCCCCCATGGGACTCTACGATCTGTCTTGATATGGCAAGGCCAAGACCTGAATTATTACCAAAATCCGTCCCCGCCGGTCGCTCCGTATAAAATCTTTTGAAGATACTCTCCAGATTTTCCGGCGGAATACCAGGCCCTCTGTCAGCAACTGAAACACATACCTGTCGATCGCGGTCCTTCTCAGAGCCCATGGTGGTAAAACTGACCGTCACAGGCTCGTCAGCGGGACTGAACGAAATCGCATTGTCGATCAAATTACGGAACACTTGCCCCAGTGCAGTTGGCGAGCCGAGGACAAACAGCTGTCCCGCAGTATGGGGAGGCTGGAAAGTTACTGCCGCACGCCCTTCCTTTCGGGTCGCCGCATACATATCAATAATATCACGCAGCAGCTTTTCGATATCTACAACCTCTCGCGTTTCTCTGGCGAGTTCGGCGTCCAGGCGGGAAGCATTGGAAATATCTGTAATCAGACGGTCCATTCGGATCACATCCTTCTGAATAACGCCAATCAGTTTTTCCTGCGCTTCCGGGGTTCTCGCAATGCCAAGTGTTTCTGTCGCACTACGAATGGATGTGAGTGGATTTTTCAACTCGTGCGATACATCGGCCGCAAAGCTTTCAATAGCCTCAATCCGGGCATAGATCGCCCTTGTCATGGCGCGCAAGGAGGATGACAATTCTCCGATCTCATCACGCCGGTTGGGGAAATCAGGGATGCGGACACGGCCCGCCACCGCGATGCCTTCGCGCACCTTGTCTGCAGCAATCGCCAGTTGCCTGATCGGCTGTGCAATAGTCGCTGTCAGCAACAGCGAGGATAGAAAAGCTGCCGCCAGCGCCAGGACGAAAAATGGCAGAATGGCGCCGCGCGCTTCATCCACAAGATCCTGAATGCCGCCTATTTCTGCCGTTACCACACCATACACAGCCTGCACCCGGCGAACAGGCACCGACACAGATGCCACAAGCTCCCCTTCTTCGTTGAACCGCACAGAAGCAACACTGCCACTTCCATCGGGTGACGCGAGAAAGGCCTCCGTCAGTTCCTGCTCCAGTGTACGGTTGAGTGCATCCCGTCGAAAGCCTGCTGTAGGCCACATGTCTACGATATCCTGCCGGACTGAGAGCATCATTCTTTCAAAACTGAAACCTTCCTCCTCAATATCAGGCAGTGTACTGATGTCGAACTCATCCTTGCGCAGAACAACATCTTCGAGCAATAACTCGCGGGCATTGGGAATAGGCAAGCGGTCATAGCTGCGCGGCGCATTGAAGACTCGCACCCGGCCTTCAAACCCGTCCCAGAGGCGATTAAACACCTCATTCACATAATCTTCTCGCAGGGCAACACGGCAGGATGAAACGCTTTCCGCAGCAAAGTCTGCCGGTTGATCGCAGACATTATCATCTGCCGCGACCTGCGCCATAATATCAGCAATAACCTGGGCCTGGGCGCGGACCCCTTCCAGCTTTGCGGCGATCAGCCCGTCGTGATATTGAGTCATGCCCAGAGAGCCGAGCAATAGAATTGTCAGCCCAATGAGATTGGCAACAACGATCGTGAGTGTCAGGCGTGAGAAGGTCAGCCCCCCAACAAGATTGCCGGGGTTACGCTGCGTCGCATATTTGCGTCGCTCTGCCACTTCAGGCTTTTCCTGCAAAAGCCTCTCCCAAGATATGAGCCCTCAGCATTTGCTGACGACTCAACCTTCCTTGTATTTATAGCCAACACCGTAAAGCGTCTCGATCTGGTCAAATTCCTTGTCGTGCACACGGAATTTCTTTCGGATGCGCTTGATATGGCTGTCTATGGTTCGGTCATCTACATAAATCTGGTCGTCATAGGCTGCATCCATCAAAGCATCGCGACTTTTCACGAAACCTGGCCGGGAAGCGAGAGACTGAAGGATCAGAAATTCTGTTACGGTCAGGGTCACGTTGTCCCCTTTCCAGGAACAGGCATGACGCAGCGGATCCAGCGTGAGGCTGCCGCGCTTTATAACCTGCTTGTCTTCATCAGGTGAACTGCCGGACGGACCAGCGTCAGCCCGGCGTAAAACCGCCTTGACGCGCTCCAGCAGCAGACGCTGGGAAAACGGTTTTTTCACATAATCATCTGCCCCGAGCGTCAGGCCGAGCACTTCGTCAATTTCCTCATCCTTGGAAGTCAGAAAAATCAGCGGCAGGCTGGAATCCTGACGTAACCGACGCAACAGCTCCATGCCATCCATGCGCGGCATCTTGATATCTGACACAACAAGATCAGGCGCCTTGAGGTTGATCGCTTCCAGCGCCTGCGCGCCGTCCTCATAGGTTGTCACGTCATGGCCATCAGCTTCCAGCGCCATGGAGACGGAGGTGAGAATGTTCTGGTCGTCATCGACAAGGGCTATTGTGGCCATTGCTTTCCCCTTCAGGTTTCTTGTTATCCTAGCCTTGTTTCAAGCAGGCTGAAAAGACCGCCTGAGGGCAGGCTTGCGGCAGTTTTGAGGCAAACCACAATACTTACTCTGCTATCTTGTCCATGAAATCTGCCATCTGCACATCATTTTCTGAAAGTCCGTCTACGTCGTGCGTGGTCAAGGTGACCTCGACCTTGTTGTAGACATTGAACCATTCCGGGTGGTGATCCATTTTATCGGCCAGAAGGGCAACTCTGGCCATGAAGCCAAAAGCCTCATTGAAGTCAGAAAACTGAAAGCGGCGAAAAACGGCCTCACGCCCTTCGACCAGGGACCAGCCGGTGTGGCCGCCAAGAAACTCGTGCTTTTCCTTGTCAGTCAATTTTGTGGCCATTTTTATATCCTCCATAAGAAACGGGCAGAGCCATGATGGCCCTGCCCGTCATATACTATGAAGGCATGTCAACCGCACCCCTCACGTTCAGAACAAATAGCGGCGCTACCGCCCGGCAGTAAACTCCGGATAGGCTTCCTGCCCCAGTTCAACTGCATCAAGCCCGTTCAGCTCTTCTTCCGGTGAAACACGTATGCCAACAGTGTTTTTCAGGATGAACCAGATCAGGAATGAGATCGAAAACACAAAAACACCGACCAGCAGGACGCCCACAAGCTGCCCGAGGAAAGTGGGAGCGCCGTCTCCAGCTGTTGCTGTGTTGTTGGACCAGACAACGACCAGTGTGCCCCATATGCCGCAGAACAGGTGCGCCGGGATTGCGCCAACAACATCATCAATTTTGAAACGGTACAGCAACGGAATAGACAGGGTGACAATAACCCCGCCGACAGACCCGATAATCAGGGCCTGCCAGATCGCTGGCATCAAGGGCTCTGCTGTAATGGAAACGAGACCACCGATCGCGCCGTTCAGGGCGATTGTCAGGTCCACTTTCTTATACAGGATATTCGACAACAACATGGCCGATACGACACCCGCAGCCGCAGCTGTGTTCGTATTTACAAAGATTTTGCCGACTGCATTGATGTCTTCAATGCTCCCCGCTGCCAACTGAGACCCGCCATTAAAACCAAACCAGCCCAGCCACAGGATGAACGTTCCAAGCGTCGCTAGGGGCAGAGAAGAACCCGGCATCGGATCTATCCTGTTACCAAGGAACTTGCCGGTACGCGGCCCCAAAACAATGGCGCCCGCAAGGGCCGCCCAGCCGCCAGTTGAATGCACCAATGTGGATCCGGCAAAATCCGAGAAATTGAAAGTAGCATCCAGGAAGCCTTCTCCCCACTCCCAGGATGCCTGGATCGGATAGATGAAACCGGTCAGGAAGATGACAAAGATCAGAAACGGCCACAACTTGATGCGCTCCGCCAATGTGCCGGAGACGATAGAGGCTGCGGTAGCCACAAACACCATCTGGAAATACCAGTCAGAATGCGCGGAGTATCCAGCCGCAACCTGCTCTTCCAGGCTGCCCTCTGTCCAGAAGAACCATTCAGTAAATGGCGTCAGCAAATGATTGCCTGGCCCGCCATAGATAATGTTGTAGCCGGTTACCCAGACCATGATGCCCGCTATGGAATAAAGAGCGATATTTTTCAGGCAGATTGTCGCTGCATTTTTTGAGCGAACCAGCCCCACCTCCAGCATGCAGAAGCCTGCAGCCATGAACATCACCACCATGCCACTTATCAGGAACAAAAGTGAGTTGAATACATAGGCAGATGTATCGGATGCTGGGGCTACATCGACCACCGCATCTTGCGCCAGAACAGCTGACCCCGACATTAAAACAAATGCCGCAACAGCAAGGCTGATGATTTTGTTGTGTGTTTTCATGGGTTTGCGCCCCTTATCCATTATGCTGATCCTGCGCAGCACCCAGGCACCGCGAAAGTTGAAGAGCCTAACTACATTCAAAATCACAGGCAAGAATTTTGTGCATCGCAATATCAACAGAGGTATCGCGCCAAATATACGTACTCGCAGCCATTTAATGACTGTATTTTGTGCCACAGTGACATTTTGTTGCAAAACTGACACATGAATCGAAAAGCCCATGCGGAAACTGCAGATTAGACTTTGCTGCATCCGCACAATAAGCAATATATTATTTCAATAGGGAGAATCATAATGGCGTTTAATGCCACTTTAATTACCTTCTGAGGAGTTTTATCATGCTTAAAAAATCACTGGCCGTTCTGGCCACACTCGCCGCCTCTACTCTGCCAGCAGCGGCCGAGGAAATTTCCATCTCTGGTGGCGTGGACTTTGTCTCTGCGTATGTTTTCCGCGGCTTTCAACTCGCTGACGAGGCAATCCAACCTTACGTGGAAATTGGCAAAGGCGGGTTTTATACCGGCGTCTGGTTTTCCACGCCTCTCGACAGCCGGGAATTTTTTGACAACGAAGTCGACATTTATGCTGGTTACTCGTTCGATATTTCAGAGTCCCTGTTAGGCGATGTAGGGTTCACCCGATACATTTACACAGATTCTGATGGCGAATCTGACACAACTGAACTCTATGCAGGCTTGGCGATTGCTGCACCGCTGGACCCATCGCTCTATCTTTATTACGATCTGGATCTCGAAGCGACGACCCTGGAAGGGGCTGCCAGTCACTCTTACCCTGTTGCAGAAAATGTCAGCCTTGATCTGGGTGGCACACTCGGGTTCATTGATGCCGATGGCGATGACTTCACTTATTTCATTGCATCCGCGGCCCTGAGCACAAGCGTTGCAGATAATGCAGATGCATATGTCAGCGTCAGCTTCGGCGCCAACAGTGAAGACACATTCATCGACGACTCCAACGACCTGTTCAATAATGGCGATCTGACCCAACTGGAATCTTCAGGCTTCTGGTTCGGTGTTGGATTCTCAGCCTCCAACTAGTGGTTTCTCCTCCACAGTCTGCCCCGGCTCCGCAAGAGCCGGGGTTTTTTGTGTGCCACTCTCTCGACCTGATGCGGGCGCAGGCTTATGTGTAGGCTATGGAATTACACTCAGATACGATTATCGTTGGCGGCGGCCTGACCGGAAGTCTCGCAGCCCTGGCACTCGCGGATGCGGGCTTTTCCGTTACGTTGATAGATGCTGATGACCCAGCCAATATGACTGGCGACAATTTTGACGGACGCACTACCGCCATCGCCTATGCGTCAGCAAGATTGCTGAAGAAACTTGGGCTTTGGGAACGGATGGCGCCGCAGGCAGGCGCTATTAACGATATTCTGGTGACAGATGGTCGCCCTGCCGGACGCTTCCGCAAAGGCGAGGTGGCGCCAGGCTTCCTGCATTTCGACAGTCGCGAACTTGGCGAAGGTGACGCAGCAACCCCGCTTGGCTGGATAGTAGAAAACCGATTGATGCGGCGTGTCTTTTTTGATGCGATCGCTCAACATGAGAACATAACCTTGATCGCCCCTGGCCTGTGCAAGAGCATGAAGGCCGCCGCCGGCCATGCGGAAGTCAGTCTCACAAACGGTGATACGCACCGCACAAGACTGGTCATCGGCGCTGATGGTCGCCGCTCTCCCTTGCGCGAACAGGCAAAAATCAAAACTGCCCGCTGGCATTATCCACAAAGCGGCATTGTCTGCACTGTGGCACATGAAAAGGACCATTTGGGTATTGCCCAGGAAGTGTTCCTGCCAGCTGGTCCGTTTGCCATTCTGCCGATGACGGACAACCGCTCCTCGCTTGTCTGGACGGAAAACGCCAAAAGCGCTGACAGTTATATGGCCCTCAGTGACACGCCTTTCCTTGCCGAGATTACCAAACGCTTTGGCTCCTATCTTGGCGAGCTTTCACTGGCCGGACCACGCTGGTCTTATCCGCTTGGTTTCCATATCGCCTCCCGTTTCCATGCTGATCGCCTCGCGCTGATCGGAGACGCTGCCCATGGCATTCACCCGATCGCAGGCCAAGGGTATAATCTGGGCGTGAAAGATATTGCCGCCTTGCGGGATGTGCTGTTGGAGACCCGGCAGGCTGGCCTCGATATTGGTCATGGTACACCATTGGCAAAATATGATCGCTGGCGACGCTTTGATTCTGCGTCTCTTGCCTTTGGCACGGATGCACTCAACCGGATCATGTCGATTGACAATGATCTCCTGCGCTCAGCCCGCAGCGCCGGGATGGGGCTGGTAAACAGAATAGATCCTTTGCGGAAGATATTCATGCGACAGGCTGGTGGCGATCTTGGTGATCTGCCGAGCCTGATGCGACCCTGATTAGAATTCCCAGGCTCAGCCCTTTATAAGGCCCGCTTGATGACCAGTTCGCTCTGGTCGAATGTGATTGAGCCGAGTTCCGAAAGAACATTCATACCCAGAAGGCTGATAGACAGACTTTCATCCGGGAGGATAAAGACTTCTGTATTCCGAACAATCAGGGGGCCAATCTCAACCTCATCAACCATCATTTTTGCAGCCTTTGTCGTGCCGTTAGCTGTACTGATCGAATGAACAAAATCCCGATGCGCCGGATAAAGACCGGCAGCGGCGGCATCGCTGTCGCGCAACGCCAGAATGCTTGCCCCCGTATCAACCAACACTTCAACTGATCGGCGATTGAGCTGGATATCAGCATAATAATGGCCATTGGCACGACGTGGTATTCTGACAATATCAGCATGGCCGTCAAAGCCTGTTTTGGGCGTTTCTGGCTTGTCCATTTCTGCCGGAGCTTGCTGGGCCGAGACTATTTCTGTAGCGCGGCCATCCAGATGATTGACCATGGCGGCAGAGACGATCGCAACCAGAATGGCACCGATAAAGATGTCGCGCATGAAAAGTCTCCCGCTGTTTGCTTCACAGGCTAGCATCCGGCCTTTAAGTCCGGACTAACAGACAGGGTTAAGGCTCAGTTAAGCCCCAGAACATCCCGCATGGTATAAAGCCCGGGTTTGCGCCCCTGCACCCATTTGGCCGCAGTCAGCGCGCCGCGTGCAAAAAGCGAGCGGTCTGTTGCCCGGTGCGACAACGTAATGATCTCGTCTTCTGATCCAAACAGCACCTGATGGTCCCCCACAATGCCACCAGCGCGCGTGACAGAAAACCCGATCTGGCCAGCTTCGCGTTCCTCCATGATACCATCACGCACACGGACTGACTTCTCTTCAAGCTCCACCTTCCTGCCTCTGGCAGCAGCATGACCCAGCATCAAGGCTGTACCGGATGGTGCATCCACCTTGTGACGATGATGGCTTTCATGAATTTCAATATCGAATTCATCACCAAGACTGGCGGCAGCGCGGCGCACAAGCTCCGTCAACAGATTGACACCAAGACTCATATTGCCGGAGCGCACAACAGGAATATGCTTTGCCGCATCCTCTATTTCACGCAACTGCTCTGGCTTGAAACCTGTGGTACCGATGATCGTGGGAATGCTTCGCTCGACCAGATCGCCGATATGTTCAATCGTGGCAAAGGGTGTTGTGAAATCAATCAGCACATCAATCTTTGAATTAAGATCATTGATTGCCCCCCCGACAGTCAGACTGTCCGGCAACCCTTGCAGCAGGCTGGATAATGGTTTGCCGTGATAAGGACTGCCCTCATGCTCCAGCGCCCCTGCGAGGGAAAGTGCCTCGTCATTTTCAACAAGCTGCAGCAGTGTGCGCCCCATCCGGCCCGCGCATCCTGCGACAGCAATGCGCAACATATCGGTCATGAGGCGTCTTTCATCTGGTCCCAGAATTCTCTGGCACGCGCGAAGAAGCCTTTGGACTGCGGGCAGGCTTCATCGCCGCCAGCCTCACAGAATTCCTGCAACAGTTCCTTCTGGCGTACTGTCAGGTTGACCGGCGTTTCCACCATCAACTCAACAATCATGTCGCCGGTGCCCTTGCGGCGCAGCATGGTCATGCCCTTAGCCCGCAGGCGGAATTTTTTGCCAGGCTGGGCGCCGGGCGGAATTTTTATTTTGACACGCCCGCCATCAATGGTCGGGGCTTCTATTTCACCGCCAAGGGCGGCTGTCGTCATGGGCACATGGACAATGCAATAAAGGTCAGGCCCGTCACGCTCAAACAGGTCGTGATCATCGACAGAGACAAACAGATACAAGTCTCCGAACGGACCGCCGCGCACACCAGCTTCACCTTCGCCGGCAAGACGGATGCGCGTGCCATCTTCAACCCCTGCCGGGATTTCGACCTGCAGCGTGCGGTCCTTGCGCAGGCGCCCCTGCCCGTTACAGGCAGTACAGGGGTCAGTGATCACCTGGCCCTGACCATTACAGGTGGGGCATGTCCGCTCCACCGTGAAGAAACCCTGCTGCGCCCGGACACGCCCCTGACCCTGACAGGTGCCACATGTGGATGGACCAGACCCCGGTTCAGAGCCGGAGCCTTCGCAATTATCACATGCCTCCGATGAGGGGACTGTGATGGTTTTTTTCACGCCTGCATACGCCTCTGACAGGCTGATCGACATTTCGTGTTTCAGGTCTGCACCGCGACCGGGGCTGCGTCGTCCGCCGCCCTGCTGGCGGGCACCGCCCATGAACTCACCGAATATATCATCAAAAATGTCGGAAAAAGCGCCAGCCGAGAAACCCTGACGGTTAAAACCACCGCCACCAGCACCCCCCATGCCACCATTCTGGAAAGCTGCATGACCGAAGCGATCATAAGCGGCACGCTTCTGCTCATCTGAAAGGACTTCGTAGGCTTCGCCAATTTCCTTGAATTTTTTTTCCGCTTCAGCATCGCCCTGATTCTGATCCGGGTGATATTTCATGGCGAGTTTGCGAAAGGCAGACTTGACCGCCTTCTCGTCAGCATCTTTCGAGATGCCCAGCGTTGAATAGTAATCCTGTGCCATAAGCTAAAGCGACCTAACACTTTTTGAGGGAAAGCCAAATTGCGAGACGGCGCGCCTCTTGTCGAGGTTAGCGCCGCCTGACATTTCTCAGCAGATTCCCGCTGGTTTATTTTTTGTCGCCGTCGACTTCTTCATAGTCAGCGTCAACAATGTCAGCGTCTTCGGCTGCGTCGCGTGCCGCATCGGCAGCGGCCTGTGCATCAACATCGCCCTCACCCTGGCTGTACATGGCTTCACCCAGTTTCATGGATGCAGCCGCCAGCGCCTGGACACCGCCCTGCAGTTTTTCTGCATCGGCGTTTTCATCGTCCAGAATTTCGCGCATGGATGTGACGGAATCCTCGATGGCTTTCCTGTCGCCATCTTCGATCTTGTCGCCATGCTCTTTCAGGGCACTTTCCGTCGAATGGATCAGCGCTTCCGCCTGATTGCGGGCTTCGACCGTTTCACGACGCTGTTTGTCGGCTTCAGCATTCGCTTCTGCATCCTGCACCATCTGCTCGATATCATCATCGCTCAAGCCACCAGATGCCTGGATACGGATCGACTGCTCCTTGTTGGTCGCCTTGTCCTTGGCAGACACATGCACGATGCCGTTTGCATCAATGTCGAAGGTCACCTCAACCTGCGGCACGCCGCGCGGTGCCGGCGGGATGCCAACAAGATCAAACTGGCCGAGCATCTTGTTGTCTGCTGCCATCTCACGCTCGCCCTGCGCAACACGGATGGTCACCGCGTTTTGGTTATCTTCAGCCGTCGAGAAGGTTTGTGACTTTTTCGTCGGGATCGTTGTATTGCGGTCAATCAGACGGGTGAAAACACCACCAAGCGTTTCAATGCCGAGCGACAAGGGGGTCACATCGAGAAGCAGAACATCTTTGACATCGCCCTGCAGAACACCAGCCTGAATAGCCGCCCCGAGAGCCACAACTTCGTCAGGGTTGACCCCTTTATGCGGGTCCTTGCCGAAGAAATTTTTCACTGTTTCCTGAATTTTCGGCATCCGGGTCATGCCGCCAACCAGCACAACCTCGTCAATGTCAGAGGCGCTGAGGCCTGCATCTTTCAACGCAGCCTTGCATGGATCAACCGTACGCTTGACCAGATCTTCCACCAGCGACTCGAACTTGGCACGGGTTAGTTTGAGGTTGAGGTGCTTAGGACCAGAAGCGTCAGCCGTGATATATGGCAGGTTCACTTCATACTGTGATGCAGAAGAAAGCTCTTTCTTGGCTTTTTCAGCTTCTTCTTTCAGGCGTTGCAGCGCAAGTTTGTCATTGCGCAGGTCCATGCCATTATCTTTTTTGAACTGGTCGGCAAGGTAATCCACAATGCGCAGATCGAAGTCTTCACCACCAAGGAATGTGTCCCCGTTTGTGGATTTCACTTCAAAGACGCCATCCCCAATTTCAAGGATGGAAACGTCAAAGGTACCGCCGCCAAGGTCATAAACCGCGATGGTCTTGCCCTCATTCTTGTCGAGACCATAGGCAAGCGCTGCTGCTGTCGGCTCATTGATGATCCGCAGCACTTCGAGGCCGGCAATCTTGCCAGCATCTTTGGTCGCCTGACGCTGGGCGTCGTTAAAATAGGCCGGGACTGTGATAACAGCTTGCGTCACTGTTTCGCCAAGATAGCTCTCAGCGGTTTCTTTCATTTTCTGCAGGATGAAAGCGGAAATCTGAGACGGGGCATATTTTTCACCGCGCGCTTCAACCCAGGCATCGCCATTATCGCCCTTGACGATGGCATACGGCACCATGCTGGAATCTTTTTTGACTGTCGGGTCCGTGAAGGGACGGCCAATCAGGCGCTTGATCGCGAAAAATGTATTTTCCGGGTTGGTCACGGCCTGACGCACAGCAGGCTGACCCATCAGGCGCTCACCATCTTCAGAAAATGCCACCACAGACGGCGTGGTGCGCACGCCTTCAGCGTTTTCAATCACCTTCGGGTCGCTGCCTTCCATGACAGCCACACAGGAATTAGTTGTACCGAGGTCGATACCGATGATTTTACCCATTTTGTCTTATTCTCCTTACAGCAGGCTGAAGTGCCGAGCCTTTGCACATGATATGCGTTTTTCAAGCACCCGGACGATCGGCCCCAGACTTAACAATTTGATTTTCAGCGCCCCTGCCTGATGGCAAGAGCTTCAACGGGTATATAGGCAGGCGTTCATCATGGTTCAACCACTCGCGACAGGGGAAATTGTGGAAATTTATGCCGCTAGATGGGCTATAAGTTCAGTCTCTTTAAGTTTATTGTTATTTAGGAATTCGATATACTTCCCGCTTAAATTCCTTCGATTTTCATCAAATGCGTCCCAGTCATGTGTGGCCAGTACCTCTGTCACTTTGCCTATGTTTACGCCATCAAAGAATTCTTCTGCTGCTATGTGGGGAATATGCATTATCTGACACAACTCGTGCTGGCGAGAATCCAGAGCAACGCACAATGCTGGCTTGCCCGATTGGATCGTTAGCATAGTACCGTGAATACGCATTCCGACATAAGCATCAAGCGAGCGCGCATAATGTAACCACGATGGTACGTTAACGAACAATTTTGCATTGCCCGCGAACCAATGACAAAATTCGTCTGTTGTTAAATGAGGCTTGATACGGGCCCGTATATGATCGAGATCTTCCTCAGCAATCTGACTGCGATCTCCAAAGGATAAAGAGAAAAGTTGCTTTGGATGCTGGACCAAGTAACCGCCACCACCCCATTCAGCAATTTCTGCAAGCGACCGTTCCAGAGGCACGATATGCTGTGCCTTAGCCATGAGATTACCCGGTCCCGTACCAATGCGTCTATAATTAGTTTTAAGCCCAGCCTTGATTATCGCCCCGAGGTTCTTAGCCGGATTAATGAACAGGCTTGGACAACCCAGTGGTACTGCTTTCTGATGTACACCATATTTCTCAAACACACTATAAGTGTACATCCCCCTAACTGAGATATTGGGATAATCAGTCGGGGATAAAGATTGAATTTTCTCGATCCATGCCAGGGTAGCTTCTTGCATCTCAAAGTCATGCTCAAGATTTGGTGCCTGCGCTCCTAAGCCGATCTGCACAATTGGCAAGCTCTGCCGAAACATCGGCATATCCAGCGATGGGGTCACATTCTTATTGACCTGATTGGATGCCCCGACAACAAAAACATCCGGGTTGCCATGGTTACTCTCCGACGCATGCCGGATTGAGTCCACATGTTGGCGAATCGCATACATGAAGGCCATGTTGCCAGAATTGCCTACACGCTTGAATATCCCGTCGCCGTCGAGGAACGCGGCATCATCGCCAGCATCTGGCCTTGTCGGGTTTTTTATTTGCGGGACGGAAAAAAATTTCACGGAAGCACCCTTTAAAATTAAAACCATCTTCTAGGGTCTGTACCTTTAACTGATTGATTTGTTTGTGCAAAGCGTGATTCAGGGATTTCCGAAAGGGAGTCTTAAATGGCGCGGTTTGATTTGTCGGATGAAGAATGGGCGGTGATTGAACCGTTGTTGCCAAAGGTTAGCCGCGGCCCGAAGCGCAAAGATGATCGTACGATCCTGAACGGCATCTTTTACATTTTGCGCACAGGCGCGCCATGGCGGGACTTGCCGGAACGATATGGACCGTACACGACTGCTTACAATCGGTATAACAGGTGGGGCGAGCGCGGCGTCTGGAAGGGCATATTCGATGCGCTCGCTGAAGAATGTGAGGACAGTCTGATCTTCATAGACGCCTCGATTGTCAAAGCTCACCGCGCAGCGAGTGGCTCAAAAAGGGGGAACTGGCGGAAGATATTGGACGCTCACGGGGCGGTCGCACAAGCAAAGTTCACGTGGCCGTAGATGAAAATGGCAGGCCATTGCGCATTGAGGTCACTGGCGGCCATGTTCATGACAGCCAGGTGATGAATGTCTTCCTCGACTGGGAGATGCCGCCTCTGGCGATGGTCCTGGACAAAGCCTATGGCAGTGCGAAGATCAGGCGCGATATCGCCGATGAAGGTGCGTTGGCGGTTATTCCCGCCAAGTCCAATGCGCGCAATCCGGTCCCGCATGACACCAGCCTTTACGCCATGCGTAATATTGTCGAGCGGTTCTTCTACAAAATGAAAGACATGAGACGGCTGGCTACACGGTTCGAGAAATCTCGAAGGAACTTCATCAACATGATATATCTCTTCGCAGCAAAATGCTGGATCAATTGAGTCCACACCCTAGGTATAGGTTCTTAGTACAGTCAATCCCGCCCCTTAGATTCACTTTATAAAGCACAAGATGGCTTTATTAAAACTGCCTAAATTAGCTCTTAAGCTTCCATTCACCTCGTTTTGCTAATCAGGCTGGAGTTATTCCACTTTCGAGGTTTCGTTCCATGAACGCCATTTTCAGCCGCCTGTTTCTTTCCGCTGCCTGTTTCTCCCTTGCCGCCTGTGCCTCCGGCGGCAGTGGTGCACCTGGTGACCCGGGACCGGTTCTGGATACCAACGGCACACCGGCACCGGCGCGCAACCTCATCATGACCGATACATCCTACCTTCACCCGAGTAGTGGTGACGGCGTCAGCGCCTCCTACGACGTAGCCGCGACGACCCTCACCGTGAACCGGCAGGTGGTGAACCAGGCAACCGGACAGGAGGCACTGGTTTTTCAGGAGTCCGTGCGTGGGTTCTTCAATGATGGGAACACCATGTTCTACGACGCCAATAATGACACGTTCAGGTTCGATGTCAGTTCAGGCGTTTCTTCCATGTCAGAAACTTTTTTTAATGTGATGCTGACAGACCCTGTGGATCTTGGCTTTGAGTTCAACAATGAAGCGATCGTCATTTCTTCCAACCCTTACATCTGGGGTGGTTTTTTTGATCAGGACACAATCGACAGTTTTTTTGGTGACCCGGGTGCCGTGAATGCCTTCATGGCACAACTGTCAGAATCCACGGATCCCAATGCGCAGGACCTGGCGGCGGCTATCACCGACCGCGTCAACGATCTGATCACAAACAGTGACTTCTATTATTATGAAACCAACGGCGTTCAGTATTTTCATCTGAACCTGACCAATGGGGCCGGCACAACAAACTATGCTACACTTGGCGTTTGGGTGGATGCGACGGCTGGCAATGGCCAGGAAACCTATGGTGCCGCTGTGTGGGGTGAACGCACCCCGCTGAACGAGGTACCGACATCCGGTACGGCTTCATACACAGCCACTGTTGAGGGCTATATCCTTCAGAACAACAATATACAGGATCTGGTCGGCTCGATTGCGTTCAATTTTGATTTCACCACCAATCTTCTCGACTTTGTCTATGACGCCGACATTCGTGAAACAGGCATCGACGGCACATCCGACTTCTTCGACTATGATGTCTTCGATGGCACCGGCGACATTACCGATGACACGTTTTTCGGCACTTTCGTCAGTCGCTCTGATGCAAGCATTACCGGCGAGCTTGAAGGGGCTTTCTTCGGGGCGGATGCAGACGAAGTTGCCGGGACACTGGTATTCGGTAATGGCAGCGTACACGGCATTGGTGGCTTCCTCGGGGCCAACCCGGAAGCCGCATCGCAACAGAATTAATACTGCCCAGTCTAAAAGTTCCGGGTCACACCTATATCAGCCGAATGGCGATCGTAATTGAAGAACGGATTGTTCGAGACGTTCTTCAGATATGAATAGCTGAAGACAGGTGCAAAGCCATGATACCGCCAGTCCCGCTTTGTCACCCGAAATGACAAGCCGTAAGTCTCATCCAGACGCGACGAACTCTGGAAATCACGAATATAGTAATCAGGCGCGACCTGCCCAGTGATCCCCCACGGCAACTCACGGGAGATGAAACCATTCAGCCTGTACTGATGGTTTTTGAGATTATTGGCAGTTGCTTCCTCGCGCGTCACCTGAAAGCCCAGCCCTGCGACGGTGCGCTTGTCCATCACACGCTGCACAGAAAAAGCGCCGGAATAAACCGGCCCGGACCTGCCTGGATTACTGCTGTAATCAACCTGTGCGTAAGAGCTGCGAAGGGAAAACCGCATCCGATCCGACAGCGGCGTTGTCAGCACCATGCGCATCCCGTGACTGCGCGAAAACCGCTCTCCCCCGAACCAGCGCTTGGAAAAAGCCCCCAGCACACTGAGGTTCGCTTTTTTCATCTGTAAACGCGGGCCGATCTCGAAGGACATGAAAACATCGTCAAAGTCTGCGTTGGAATAATCCACGACCCGCGCACCTGCCCGGGTTTCAAGGCGCAAACGGTCCGTAAGTATTGGGAAAGCCGCGACATTCAGAGATGTGGAAAGCCCTGTGCCTGACTGCTTCTGTGCTGCATCATCAAGCTGGAACGGTAAACCGAAGACTGTAACCGTATCATCCTTCGGGCCATTATTGATGTTACTGTTCGGCACGATGGCAGTGCCGAGCTGCAGATGAAATACCTTTCGCGCTTCAATGCGGTGCAGAAACTGACGCACGATTTTTTTGGTCTCTTCAGGCAGACCATTGCCGAGCACATACCGGAAATGGTAGGCCGCCGCGCCGTCTTTCTGCTGTTCATAAAGACTGCGTGCCAATTCAAGGCGCACACGGATGAGGTCCGGTTTCTGATCGAGAATAATCCGAAAATGTTCCTCGGCAGCAACGAAATCCTTTCGCCCGACAGCCAGCAAGCCAGTGAGGAACCGCACCTGATATATATCCACTTTATCAGGGTCAGCCGCGGCAAGGCGGGTGAGAATAGCTTCTGCCTCGTCATACTCTTCCTTCACGAGCAGTTCCTCGGCAACCTTCAGGGCCTGCTGACCCGAAAGTGTCACCATCTCTGGCGCGTGCTGAGCCGAGACTGTCTGTCCCGGAGCGGCCAGCGCCTCGCCAACTGGCAGCACGGCAAGCCAGCTGGCCGCAACCAACCAGTGGCGCCGCAAAAAGCGTTTGCTGTCTGAAGAATGATACTGCCGCATGTCGCGCGGCAGTCTCGCTGGTCGTGGTTAACAGGGGATTTATGAAGATTAACCCGGCGGCAGGCTGACAACCTTATTTGCTCCTAGTTCTCAAGAGGCGCATTCATCGGCTCCAGAAAAGCAGTCAGTGTCAGGCCATTTTTCAGGATACGCTCAAACAACGCAGTATCGCCCTCTCTAACAATCAGGCTGACTGCATTCTGATCATCTTCAGCTGCATCGGACCGAGTCAATACATCGAGTTCAATGAATACGTGACCGGGCAAACATTCTGGTTGCTCAACCTGCGCGCACGGCGTTGCCCGCAGTTCGTATTGCACTGCATCCCCAAGCGCCTCTGTCACCGGCTCTGCCATCTTCTCCTCATCAAGATCGACGCTCCCTTGCGAGATAATCACCCCGATCCCGTCCTCTATGGAAATTTTGTAGTTGAGATGACCTTTTGCACTGGCCACAGGGGCAAAGAGCAGGCTGGCACCGATCGCAAGCGCAATGGCAGATGTCGCCAGCCCGGCGCTGGCGGTTTTCAGGAAACTCATATTGGTCATTTTAATGTACCTTCGTCGCTGTTGTTGGACGATCACGAACAGCTTCATCAACCGCCGAAGAACCTCGCTGGCAGGTCGGCCTGCATCGCGGCAAGCCGCCAGAAAGGCGCTTTTGTCTTCCTCGCTGACGCGCACTTCAACGGATTGCGTCTTCTTCGGTTTCTTTGACTGATGACGTGTGGCCATGATCAATGCCTCCGATTGCAACAGTGATACGGATCATTGTCATCAAGAACCGTATCCGGTCACAAGTAAAATCGTGTCCGGACACTGGTTATACAAGCCTCAGATCAAAGGCTTGTAAGATTTGGCGTGCGTATTAGCTGATTAGCGCAGCTGATCGGCCATTTCCTGCAAGGTTTCTGCCAGAGCAGCGAGGCGCTTCGCCGCCTGCCCGTTAGCATCCACGCGGCGCAAATCACGCGCTGTCTGGCGAACATCGCGGGCAAGAGATGTGTTGCGCTCTTCGCCTGCGAGGCCTGCTTCGAGTGTGTCAACCATCATGCGCAAGGCAGACAGGCGGTCAGCTGAAAGATCTTTGCCACGCTCTAGCTGGTCCAGATAGGCATGGGCCACGACGGGCACAGCGGGCCATGTAACCGGCAATTGCTGCTGTGGATTAAAGACGGCTCCCTGGTCGGCCAGAAGCGCAGCGGCAATTTCATTCTCGGTCAGATAATCGCTCGGCTTGAGGGCAAATACATCAAGTCCGCGAATAATCTCTGTGCCGTAGATGCGGCCATTATACCAATATGTGGACCAGAAACCGCCAACCATCATGCGCTCAGGATGTACTGGACCGCGATCAAAATAACCGATTTCAACCGGGTTGGAGGAGTCTGTAAAATCTATCAGCGACAAGCCGCCCTGATACCAGGCCTGAGCGAAAATATCACGGCCCGGCACCGGGATAATGGACCCATTATGCGCGACGCAATTTTCCTCGTCCGATTGCGGCGCGGGTAATTTATAGTGACTACGGAATTCAAGTTTTCCGTCTTCAATATCGTAAAGCGCATTTGCGCCCCAATCCATAGGATCATGGACACGGCAGCGCGGACGGCCACCCCCGCCCCATTCATCTGTAAACAGTACTTTTGTGCCATCATTGTTGAATGTGGCTGAATGCCAGTAGGCAAATCCTTTATCCACCACAGCATCAATACGGCGCGGTTTCAGGGGATTTGAGATGTCAAAGATAATGCCGTTGCCGGAACAGGCACCAGCTGCAATCTTGGCAGATGGGAAGACGGTGATGTCATGACACTGATCCGTAATCTCGGTTTCCTGCGTATCCTCACCATGATCGCCGCCACGCCATAACCCGGCAAGCGCACCTGTCTCAGGATCAGCGAAGACCGCCGGGCTGTCGACAATGCGCGCCTTTGACGGATCATCCACAGGAATTTCGACAACATCAATGCGGAACAGGGCCGTTCTGTCATCACCGGGAATATCGCCGATGCAACCTGCGAGTTCTTCGTCGTCCCGGACAGAAGCTGTGCCCGAATTATAGACGATGATTTTACCGTCGCGGCCCGGGCCGGACACAACCGAGTGTGTATGCGAGCCACGGCATGTCTGCACCTGGCCAACCTGAACCGGTTGTGACAGGTCGCTGATGTCAAAGATACGCAGGCCACGGAAGCGCTCAGCGCTTACATCTTCTGTAATGCCCTGCTGACCACAATCAACACGCCCACGCGTCTGCTCAACCGACATGATCAGTATATCACCAACAACCGACACATCACCCTGACCACCGGGGCAAACCACAGAGCTCGTCAACGATGGCAACCCTTCTTCATCCAGCTTGTAGATGTTGAAGCCATGATAATTGCCCACAATCAGCGTATCATCGACAAAAGCCATGTCAGTATTGGAGAAACTCAACAGCGGAGAGCGCGCGCCCCATTCAGTCGCTGTTTCCTCATCTTCCTCTTCATCTTCATCCGGATCAATAATTGGCGGCAATCCAGCCGGGTTTTCCGGGTCAAAGAAGCCCTGCGGTTTTGGCAGGGTCGCAACCAGTTCAAGATTGCTGATTGCTTCGCCTGCATCGCGGAAACCCGCAGCAAGACCAACGCGCGGGTCTTCCGACAGGCCGGCGAGCAAAGCCGTCATGCGCCTGATCTCTGCATCCTGATCGTTAATAATGTCGTTTACAAAATCATAGAGCACCGGGTCATATGCCGACCCTGACTGTGAGAGCAGATCCCGCGACATGCGCACAGCGCCTTCATGATGCGGAATCATCAGCTCAAGAAACAACCTGTCAAAGGCAGCGCCCTCTGATGCTGCAAGCTGCTCCATCTGTTCCGGAGTCGCCATCCCCATCATCTCATGATCCATATGAGTTTTGTGGTGGTTGTGCTGATGATGATCGTGCCCCTCTTCACCATCATGTTGTTTCATCGGATCTGGCGCATGTTCACCCCGATCGCGCAGCCAGGTTTGCATGAAGGCAATTTCATCTGCCTGCGAGGCATTAATACGCCCGGCAAGGTCCACAATTTCCGCACGGTTGGTTCGATCGCCAACCAAAGCCGCCATTTCAACAGCCTGATAATGATGCGGAATCATGTCCTGCATGAAGCGCACGTCATCTTCCGTATATCTTGTATCTGCCACTTTCGCGGCTTCATCAGCAGAAAGGGCGCGGCCGGGCTCACCTGGTGCCCCAGGCTGTATGATAGGAACGTCTTGCGCCGCAGCGCCGCTCGCGCATGCGAACAGAGCCAGTGCAACGGTTGACCCGAGTGTATATTTCATCTCACGCTTGCTTAAACGCATGTCCAATCCCTCTGTTAATATCAGCGGGAAAGTATGATGAGTTATTGGATAACATTCAAGGGCCGCCCTGCAGGCGTCAGCAGCCCGTCAGAAGGCAATATCAATGACTTCAACAAAACAGGTTGTCGCCTGTGAACAGTTGTATTTTCAGATTATGTGCGTTCTGCCAGCTATGCTGCTCCGGCACCTGTTGACACTGTCACCATCGCCGCACGCAGAACCCGGTCACCTATAGTGAAGCCCGGCTGCGCCACATCCACCACATGTCCCTTTGGCTCTCCATTACCCGGCACCTCGGCGATCGCCTGATGCAGATTCGGGTCAAACGGGTCACCTGCCGGGAAGATGCGGGTCACGCCATTGCGTTCAAAAACGCTGAGCAGTTCTTTCTCGGTCATGCGTATCCCGTTGATCAGCCCTTTAAGAACATCCGGCCCGGCCGCAGACGGATCTTCCGGCGCGTTTTCGAGCGCGCGCTGGAAATTGTCAGCCACAGAGAGCAAATCACCTGCAAAGCCTTTGATCGCGTATTGGCTGGCCTCGGTCTTTTCCCGGGCGGCGCGCTTGCGCGTATTCTCAAGATCAGCGGCCAGGCGCATCATCCGGTCCTTTGCCACTTCCAGTTCGCTCTCGAGTTGCGTGATGCGCGCCTCGGGGTCGAGTTCGTCATAACCGTCAAGAGCGGCTTGCATCACCTCTTCAGGATTTTCGGCTTCTGTTTCCGGCTCAACTTCGCTGGATGTCTGGTCGCTCATACGTAGCTCACACTTTATGTCTCAATGAATTCGGAAGGACAGCCATTTACGCATTAACCTGCGCTATTTCAACAGGCGCGTGACAATTTCCGCTGTGTAATCGACCATGGGGATGATCCGGGCATAATTGAGCCGGGTTGGCCCGATAACACCAACAACACCAATGATATTATCCCCTTCGTCCCGGTAGGGGGAGACCACAACGGAAGATCCGGAAAGGGAAAACAGGCGATTTTCCGAACCTATGAAAATGCGCACACCGCGCCCTTCGCGCGCTGCTTCCATCAACTCAATTACATCCTTTTTCTGCTCCAGATCTTCGATCAGCATACGGACACGCTCAAGGTCTGCTTCACTGTCTGTATTCAAAAGATGTGCCTGACCGCGTACAATCAGGTTGGCCCCGTCACTTGCAAGCTCTGCCACCCCTTTGCGCACAAGCTCTGCCGTCAGGTCATTTACAGCTGCACGGCTCTCAAGAATTTCTCCTTCGATAACAGACTTGGCTTCTGCCAGTGTACGCCCTTTCAACCGGGCATTGAGGTAATTGCCCGCTTCAATCAGTGCAGCTGGCGGAAGGCCGACCGGCAGGTCGATGATCCGGTTTTCCACATCACCATTGCCGGAGACGAGCACGACCAGCGCCTTTTCCGGACTGGTCTGGACGAACTCAACATGCTTGAGTGGCGCCTCCCCCTTGGTGGCCATGACCAGGCCTGCGGTCTGGGTAAGGCCGGAAAGGCGTGCGGCAAGACCGCTCAGAATATCATCTGCTGACCGACCCGACCCCTCCTGCTCTGCCAGCGCCTTGCGCTCAACTTCAGAGACATCACCAACCTGCAGTAATCCGTCCACGAACAGACGCAATCCCTGTTGGGTCGGCATCCGGCCTGCGGAAACATGCGGGGCAAAAAGCAGTCCCATATCAGTCAGGTCTGACAGGACATTGCGAATTGTTGCAGGTGATACATTGAGACCGCCCGCCTGAGACAGGGTACGGGAGCCGACGGGCTCGCCGGTCTCTATATATGCCTCCACCACCCGCCGGAAAATTTCCCGGGTGCGATCATCTATGGTGGTCAGGAGTGACATGAATCTAATTTATAGTGTCCGGCTCCGATTCCAA
Organism: Parvularcula sp. IMCC14364; assembly: GCF_030758415.1. Classification (NCBI taxonomy): domain Bacteria; kingdom Pseudomonadati; phylum Pseudomonadota; class Alphaproteobacteria; order Parvularculales; family Parvularculaceae; genus Parvularcula; species Parvularcula sp. IMCC14364. Next base: position 2,800,706 of record NZ_CP132334.1, read on the forward strand.
GTGCCGTATGCGCCCTGACACAGAAAGTCACGGCGAAATATGCGCAATACTGCCTTCCTGAAGGCTCGAGACATATATCGAGCCGTCAGCCCCACGCACAGCGCCGGTGATATCTGTATAAGACCCCGCCGGATCCTGCCACGTTTCGAGGACATTACCATTGGCATCAATGCGTATCAAATGACTATAGGGGGGCGGCGCGGCGGCGTCTTCAAACCCCGGAATACGCCATAAAATATTACGCAAAAGAGGCTTTTCCGCAAATGCATCAACATCTGCACTGCGCGGCGTCACGAGCCCCACAAAATAGCCGCCGGCACTGTCCGGATTGATATTATCCGGGAAGCCCGGCAGGTTATCCACCAGCACTTCTGTTTTGCCTTTTTCTGGTCCGGCCAGCCAATATTTCAGCACACGGTATTTACCTGTTTCGCTGACCAGAATGAACTGGCCTGCCGGGTCAGCAGCCACACCATTGGCAAACACGAGGCCTGTCATGTGGGTTTCCATTTCACCGGTCTCAGGGTCATAGGAAAGGATACGCCCTGTACCCGCATGTTCCCAGATTTCAGCAACAGACGCTTCCAGCGTGCCGCCCCAATCACCGGGAAAGAACTTGGTGCTGGCATCAGAAAACCAGATCCTGCCATCCGGCGTCACATCCACATCATCCGCATACCCGATAATTGATCCGTCGCCGGCCTGATCTGCCAGTATTGTTACGGTGCCATCCATTGCAATACTGACAAGGCCTTTATAGGCGTCGGCGACGAGCAGATTGCCGCCGGCATCGAATTCGACACCCAGCGGGCGCCCGCCGGTGATCGCCAGAATATCAAAGTCACCTGTTGCCGGATCTACCCGGATAACACTGCCGTCACTGACGCCGGTATAGAGCCAGCCGTCAACGCCGATGGCAATGTCTTCAGGCCCGTAACGCCCGGAAAGCTCCATTTTTTGAGCGCGCGCAATCAGGTCATTGGGCACAAAATCCCCTGTGAGTCCCTCATCCTGCGGCGCAACCCAAGCCTGAGGTGCCAGGCCCGTTGGCCAGAACAGGAAATATCCTCCCGCAAATACCAGAAATAAAACTACCAAAAACCCGACCAGCTTGCCCATTTCAGCCCCATTGTTATTTTGTTCAGGTTAGCCTGTAATCGCAGCACAGAATAGCCCGGAAAGCTTTACCGACCATTGTGGTAAAATCTGATGACCAGATCAACTAAGCCCTGTCAGGGGCGTAAATGAACACACGGTCGCAATAACCACATTCAGCGTAACCTTCGTCGCCAATCGTGTAATAGACTTTGGGATGGCCAAGCGCGCCGCCACTGCCGGAACAGGCGACACGGGCATCAGCCACAAATGTTACCTCTGGTACATCGCCAAGACGGGCCAGAATTTGTTCTACGTCCACGGTCAGGTCAGCCATTACGCAATCTCGTCACTTTGTTCAGGACGGTCCTTTTCATCCAGACCGGTTCGCAAATCAAGCCATAGGGTTCATTCAGCCAATGCCCCACCAGCTTGACCTGCCTGCTGGAGACGTTGATACGTGGAAGCGGAAAGAGAGAGCTGATGCCTGACGGACAGTCCCTGAACAACAACACGCGCGATGTCAGCGACCAGAACTGGGCCATAGCCGCTCGCGGGGTCCGAAAGACCTATGCCGGCAGCAAGAAGTCACCGCCCAAGGAGGCGCTGAAGGGAATCGACCTGCATATCCCCCAAGGCTCTATTTTCGGTCTTTTGGGTCCGAACGGGGCCGGCAAGTCCACTTTCATCAACATTCTGGCAGGCCTGGTGAACAAAACCGCTGGTGATGTTTCGATCTGGGGTTTTGATATTGACAAAAACCCGCGTCAGGCCCGCGCATCCATCGGTGTCGTGCCACAGGAAATTTCGTCTGATGTTTTCTTCACACCCAAGGAAGGTCTGGAGATTCAGGCCGGGCTCTACGGAGTGCCGAAAGAACAGCGCCGCACCATGGAAATCCTGCGCAGGCTGGGCCTTGAAGATAAGGCCGACGCCTATGTGCGCCAGCTCTCCGGGGGCATGAAGCGCCGCCTGCTCGTGGCCAAGGCGATGGTTCATTCCCCGCCTGTGCTTATCCTGGACGAACCAACCGCGGGTGTTGACATCGAACTGCGCAAACAGATGTGGGAACAGGTGATGGAACTGCACGCGCAAGGCGTGACCGTGATCCTCACCACGCATTATCTGGAAGAAGCACAGGAATTGTGTGACACAATCGCCATTATCCACCACGGCAATGTGGTCACCTGCCAGCCAAAGTCAGCGCTGATAGCCTCACTCGACTCCAAAATGCTGATGATCACACCACAGGATGAGATCACTGCTGCCCCTGATCTGGGCGGCGCCTGCACCGCAGAATTGCGCGATGACGGCAATCTTTATGTGTCTTACAAGCCCAGCTGCGTGGCGGTTTCAGATATCCTGAACGGCATCAATGATGCAGGTATCAGCGTAAAAGACCTTTCCACCGTTGAGGCGGACCTCGAAGATGTCTTCATGGAAATGACCTATGGGAGTGACGGGGGCTGAACCTCTCCAAACCGTCCTTTGACAAGATGGTTAATTCCTGTTTCCATCCCTCAGCGGAGTTGGGCAACCTGAAACCTTGAGGGATGACGAGTCATGTTAATGCGTTTTTCTGCTGCCCTGGCAGCAATGTTGGTTCTGATGCTGGCACCGGCCGCAACAGCCAAAGACCGATTGAATTTCACCGAAGGTACAGCCGTCTCACTGCCAACTCTGACCGGCCTTGCCGTCAAAGGCGGTGGCAAAGTCACTGTTTCTCCCGGGGACGGTTATTCCGTCACGGTGGTTGAAGGGGGCGAGAAAGTCGTTCTTTTCAGGGATGGTAATGCCTTGCAGATTGAATGCGCCCGTCCCTGCCGCGGCAACATCACCCGCATTATTGAAGTCACAGCACCCAGCGGTGGCGTTATGACCAACCTCGCTGTTGCGGGCGGCGGCTCGATCACGATCGCGGATGGCTTTGACAGTGTGTCCGAACTGAACGCAGCAGTCGTCGGTGGCGGCGCGCTACAGGCTTTCGACCTTCGCGCAACTGACGTGAATGCTGCAGTTACAGGTGGCGGGTCAATTCAGGTAAATGTGTCAGGTGATCTGAGCGCCGCGATCGTCGGAGGCGGCAGCATCGTCTATGACGGTACGCCGGCAGATATCAGCCGCAGCACAATCGGCGGCGGCTCTATCGGCCCGCGGTAAACAACGAGAGGCAGGGGAAACATGGTTTTTGCACGGATCGCAGGTGGACTGGTCGGCCTGATACTGATGATGGCCATGACAGCAGTTGTCGCCAAGGATAACCTTCCATTCCGGCAGGGATCACCGATCCAGCTCTCTCCCTTCTCAACGCTTGTTCTGCGCGGCGGCGGCGAAGTTACAGTCCGCCCCTCAACCGCCTGGTCAGCCACTGTTGTTCAGGGAGGTGATCTTGTTGCCATGTACACTGATGATGGCAATCTATTGATAGAATGCAAACGCCCCTGTCGTGGCAATGCACGCCGCATCATTGAAGTGCGCGTGCCGTATGCGACGGACCTGAAAATTGAAAATGGCGGTGTTATCAATGTTTCCGCCGGCTTTCAGGCACAGCAGAAACTGACTGCCGCCGTAACAGCTGGCGGCACGATAAATGCCTTTGATCTGCAAGCGGCGGATATTGAGGCAACGATCCGTGGTGGCGGCACTATTAACGTCACCGCGACAACGACGTTGACAGCAAATGTGCTGGGCAATGGCATCGTGACCTATGGCGGTGCCCCGCGCGTGCGTCAGGACATCACGGGCCGCGGGCAGGTTCTCCCACGCTAGGAAGATTTTCTACCCGGCCTTGAAATCCTTGTAATCTGCACAGACCTTGCCTTCAGGCAGGCCTTTGGAGATGTATTCACGCAAGGCAGCCGCAGCCACGTCATTATCTTCCGGCAGATCGTCAGGCTGGATAGGCGGGCCAATCGTGATCTTGAAGGTTCTGCCTTTTTTATTCAGCAATTCGTGGAACAGCGTCATGTCACGCAATTCTTCATTTACATTCCAGAACCAGTAATAAAGCCAGGAATTCCGGCTGACCATGTGTGCAGGCAGGATCGGACACTCATACTTTTTCGGTAACTGCGCGACAGTATTCATCCAGGGTTGCTCCGTGAGCACCTTGTTTTCATCCATGAACGCAATCCGTCCGGACGGAAACAGAACAACCGCCATACCGGCCCTGAATGCTTTGGCCGTATTGACCAGCGTCTCGCGCGATTTGGCCCGTGACTTGTCTGTCTGGCGCCAGGGCACAGCGATAATCATGTCTTTCAGGTGCTGATTCAAACGCACCGCATCTTCATTGGCAAAGAACGTCATATCAGGACGTTTCTGTTTGAGCACGTCGTAAATCGCGACACCATCCGCAATGCCCGAGGGATGATTCAGTGCCATCAGGAAAGCGCCATCTTCCGGCACATGTTCCAGACCGCTTATATCGAGGTTCATGTCCAGCATCTCGCTGACATATTCAAAAGCATCAATCGCCGGGTAATTACCCGCCTCATCCACCATCTGTACAGCGCGCTTATAGCCTAGCAATTTATTCAGCACGATCCGGTATACCGGCCACCAGCGGCTGCGGCTCAACTTCTTGGCACGCTCCAGGATCAACTGATCCACGATGTGATTGTATTTCTTCGCATGGGCAACGACCCGGCCACGTCGCCGGATTTCTGCCTTGCTCAGCTGTTCTGTCTCAGTCATTGGACGATCCTAAAGCCGTTTCAGCCTCAATGCCAGCACCGGCAACACGCAGGTCAGAGCGCTTCTGCCTGGATGGTTTTCAGGTCCGTGCAGGCATTTTTGGCGAGTGTCAGCAATGCCATGAATTGCTCTTCCGTAAACGGATCGCCTTCTGCCGTCCCCTGAATTTCAACAATGCCACCTGAACCAGTCAGAACGAAATTGGCATCTGCCTGAGCTGTTGAATCTTCTGCATAATCAAGGTCGCAGACAGGTGCGCCTCCAACCAGGCCACAGGAAATAGCCGCAACACTGTCCGTCAACGGCAGCTCTTTGATGATGCCCTGCTCAACACCCCAGTTCAGGCACTGTTTCAGCGCCACAAATGCCCCGGTAATTGAGGCTGTCCGCGTACCGCCATCAGCTTGTATCACATCGCAATCAAGCATGATCTGCCGCTCGCCCAGTTTTTTGAGATCAACGACCGCACGCAGGGAGCGCCCGATAAGACGCTGAATTTCCTGAGTGCGACCGGACTGGCTGATGGATTTTGCTTCACGGCGCATCCGTGAATGGGTCGAACGCGGCAACATGCCATATTCCGCCGTCACCCAGCCGCGCCCTTCGCCACGCAACCATGGGGGCGTGCTCTCGTCCCAGCTTGCAGTGCACAGCACATGCGTGTCGCCAAATTTGACCAGGCAGGAACCTTCGGCATGTTTGGCATATCCCGGTTCCAGCGTCACGGAACGCATTTCATTAAAAGCCCGGCCAGATGGTCGCATGAGGAATTCCTTTTCAGAGAGGGCGCATGAACAGGCATCTCCCTAGCCGCCCTCCCGCCCGATGTCGAGCCTCACCCGCTCAGCCTGAACCGGAAACACATTTCCGAACATTCTCAATGTAACGGAATATGTTAGGGTCCAATAAAGAGGAGGGTTTGAATGTCAGCAGATCAGCGTGAGGGAGTCCCGCAGGGTTTGACACAGCGTATCGGGCTTTTTCTGGGGCCCTTGCTGGCCGTTGGATTATATGCGCTGGGCGCCCCCGAAGGCCTGTCACAGGCCGGATGGGTCGTGGCCTGCCTGACTGTCCTGATGGCTGTCTGGTGGGTAAGCGAGGCGATCCCGATCCCTGTCACGGCATTGCTACCGCTTGTTGTGCTGCCGGCCACAGGCGTGATGCCGATCAGCGAAGCTGCTGTCGGTTATGCCAACCGTGTTGTGATCCTGCTGATGGGGGGCTTCATCATTGCCAAATCGGTCGAGCGCTGGAACCTGCATACGCGCATTGCCCTCAATATTGTGGCACGCGCGGGCAGCAATCCGGCAGCCCTGATCGGCGGTTTCATGCTGGCCTCAGCCCTCTTGTCCATGTGGATTTCCAATACGGCCACCACCATTATGCTGGCCCCGATTGCGCTGTCAGTCGCCCGCTCGGTTCTGGGCGATGACATGGATGCGCCATTCACCCTCGCGATCCTGCTGGCCATTCCTTATAGCGCATCAATCGGCGGGCTTGGCACGCCGGTGGGCACGCCAACCAACCTGATTGTTATCTCCTACCTTGAAGACCAGTTTGGCCTGTCTATCAGTTTTGACCAGTGGATGATGCTTGGCCTCCCGGTTGTCGCCCTTATGTTGCCGGCCGCATGGCTGGTCTTGACCCGCTGGGGACTGAAACTGGAAGTGCGCTCAGGGGCTGCTGGCGCAGCAGCTGTGCGTGAGCGGCTCAGCAGCCTTGGGCGCATGAGCACACCTGAATTCCGGGTTCTTGTCTGTTTTCTGACCATCGCCCTGTTCTGGATGTTCCGGCGCCCGCTGAACAGCCTTGAGCTATTTGGCGTACAGCCGCTTGCGGGGTTCACGGATCATGTCATCGCGATTGCAGGCGCCATCCTGATGTTTCTCGTGCCATCCGGCGACAGGAAAAGGCGCGGCGCATTGCTGGACTGGCAAACAGCCGAGCAGATTCCCTGGGGCGTCTTGCTGTTGTTCGGCGGCGGTCTCAGCCTGGCGAGCGCGATTAGCGGTACGGGCCTTGCGGCATGGCTGGGTGACCAGATGGGCGGCGTCGCCACGCTGCCCCTGATCCTCATCATGCTCACACTGGTGATATTCGTGATCTTTGCCACAGAACTGACCAGTAATGTGGCGACTGTTTCCGCCCTGCTGCCCGTCATCGGTGCCATTGCCACAGGCGGCGAGATGAACCCGTTACTACTCGCAGCCCCGGCTGCCATGGCGGCAAGCTGTGCCTTTATGCTGCCCATCGCGACCGGGCCCAACGCAATCGTCTTCGCGACGGGCCATGTCCCTATCCGCAAGATGGCCGCTGTTGGTTTGCGTCTGAATGCCATCGGGATTATTCTGATAACACTGGCCGTTTATTTCATCGCGCCGCGCGTCTTCGGCACCTGACAGGACACACACAACGGCACGTGATTTCGACTTATCGCGTTATTCGTGCTATAGGACCCAGACATTTGAAGAGGAGTTTTCATTATGCCCATCCCTCGTCCCTTTATCGCAGGCTTTGCCGCCCTGGCCCTGGCGGCGTGTGCCAGCACGGTGCCAGCCTATCAGCAGGCCGGTTCTGACAGAAGTTACGGCTATCGTGACACAGCGATTGAAAGCAACCGCTACCGGATCAGCTATCGCGCGAAAAATTCCAGCGTTGCCAGTGATTACGCCTTGTTGCGGGCCGCAGAGCTGACACTTTCCAATGGCTATGACTGGTTTGAGATTGTCAGTGCCGATACAGAAAACAGTGCCAGGCGAAACGGTACCGGATCTTCCGTCAGGGTCGGTGGCTCCACCGGCAGTTATGGCAGCGGTGTTGGCGTTGGAATCGGGATCGGACTTGGCGGCGGGCAATCCTCTACGGAGAGCGTCCGGATCCTCGAGATCATCATGGGCGAAGGCGACAAGCCAAACTCTCCCAATGCCTATGACGCCCGGACAGTACAGCAGAATATCCGTCCTGTTATGAATGCAAGATAGCCGGGGATAATCCCCTACCCCCCTGTCAGGCGCGCGATCACAAGCCAGATGAGTCGTGCGCCAATCAGGAATGTCACGAGAACCACCAGTCCGCCCAATATATTGGCCGTCAGAGAGTTTACCTTCTCGCCAAGGATTGTCCTCTGGTTCATGGCATAGAGCAGAAAGACCGCGATGATTGGCAACAGCAAGCCGTTGGCGAGCTGTGCAAAAAGAATCACGGCAACTGGCCTGATGCCGGAAAGGGCAACCACCGTGCCAACAATCAGAACACTGAGGGCCACCAACCGGAAAGTCCGTGCCTTGCTGCCGCCTTTCAGGTCGAAACATTCGCTTACCGCGTAAGCTGTCGCCAGCGGCGCTGTGATTGCAGATGATAGGCCGGCAGCAAAAAGACCAATAGCGACCAGTCCAGCCGCAGCCGATCCAAAGCCTGGCTCCAGCTGACGAGACATGTCACCGGCATTTTCAACCACAAGACCGCTGCCAAAGACAGTCGCCGCCGCTGTGGACAGGATCAGAATGGAGACGAGCCCTCCAAGGCCCACAGATACAAATGTGTCACGCCGGGCCTGCCCCACAGCATCTTCGCCCTGCCAGCGCCCGCGTGACGCAGCGGCGTGCAGAAACAGATTATAAGGCACAACCGTTGTACCGATTAGGGCGAGCACAAGGGTGAGGCTGCCCGCTGGTATCGAGGGCCTCAAGCCGGCGAGGAACGGCCCAGGATCGGGCCTGACGACAAAGACCGCAATCAGAAAAGACAGGGCCATAATCAGCACCAAGCCTATCAGGCATTGCTCCAGCACACGATACGTACCCCGCCAGAGCAGAATGCCTGCGATCAAGGCCGTAACCGCGACATAGACCTCAAACGGGAGGCCCGTTTGTTCCAGCAACGTTGCCAGACCAAGCGCTGAGCCCGCAATGTTACCGGACTCATAAGCTGCATTGCCGATATAAAGCGCCGATAGCACCAGCCCAATGGCCGCATATCTGAATGCAGGCGATGGAAATGTCTGTATCAGGACGGCACCCAGCCCCTTGCCAGAGACAACACCCAGCCGGGCAGACATTTCCTGCAGAATTATGGCAGAAACCGTTGCGAAAACGAGCGCCCAGACGAGGGCGAAACCAAAACTCGCCCCTGCTACTGTGCAGGCCGTGACTGTACCCGGTCCAATAAACGCAGCAGCAACAAGTGCTCCCGGCCCTAATGGCAGTTTGATGCCGCGCATCAAATTCAGACGCGCGGTGCGGCGGCTTTTACCTCGTCGCTGACATAGGCTTCAAATTTGCCGAAATTCTCGACGAACATGCCGGCCAGTTTCGCCGCCTGCGCATCATAGGCGGACGGATCTTTCCACGTCTCGCGCGGGTTCAGTGTCTTGGCGAGCACTTCGTTCGCCTCAAGCGGCACTTCAAAGCCGAATGTCTCGTCAGTGCGAAACTCTTTGTTATTGAGGGAACCATCCAGTGCGGCGTTTAACAGAAGCCGCGTCACCCGGATTGGCATCCGCTCACCTTCGCCAAAAGGCCCACCTGTCCAGCCAGTGTTGACCAGCCAGCAGGTTACGTCATGCTCCTCAATCAGCCTGCCCAGCAAGTCGCCATAGACAGAGGGATGACGCGGCATGAACGGCGCGCCGAAACAGGTTGAGAATGTTGGCTGAGGCTCATTGCCAAGTCCCTTTTCTGTTCCCGCAACCTTGGCCGTGAAGCCGGAAAGAAAATGATACATTGCCTGCGCGGAGGTGAGCCGGGCAATCGGTGGCATGACCCCGAAAGCATCTGCCGTCAGCATAATGACGTTTTTGGGATGCCCCGCCACGCCGTCAAGATTGGCATTTGGAATAAACTCAATCGGATAGGCCCCGCGCGAATTTTCCGCCAGTGACGGGTCATCAAGATCCAGCGTGCGTGTGACCGGGTCCATCACCACATTTTCCAGCACTGTCCCGAAACGCTGTGTCGTCGCAAAGATTTCCGGTTCTGCCGTAGCTGACAGACGGATCATCTTGGCGTAACAGCCCCCCTCAAAATTGAACAGACCATATGGTGACCAGCCATGTTCATCATCACCGATCAGTTCACGATTCGGGTCTGCCGAGAGGGTCGTTTTACCCGTGCCTGAAAGGCCGAAGAAAATCGCTGAATCGCCCTGCTTGCCCACATTGACCGAACAATGCATCGGCATGATGCCTTTTTCCGGCAACAGATAATTCAAAATGGTGAAGACGGATTTTTTTGTTTCGCCCGCATAGGACGTACCACCAATCAGGATTGTCCGTCGGTCAAAATCACAGGCGATCACGGTATCCCCGTTAGTGCCATGACGGTCCGGGTTGGCCTGAAAACCCGGCAGATTCACGATTGTGAAACCGGACTGGAATTGCTCGAGTTCTCCTACATCAGGTCGGCGCAGCAAATGGCGAATGAACAGGGAATGCCAGGCAAGTTCGGTCACCACCCTGACACTCAGGCGATGGCGCGGGTCGGCCCCACCAAAAAGGTCCTGCACGAACAGTTCCTTGCCTTCAGCATAGGCAATCATGTCTTCTTTCAGCGCGTCAAACTGCTCTGGCGATATCTCCGCTGCATTGTCCCACCAGATATTGCCTTCAGACGCATAGTGACGAACGATGAATTTATCCTTGGCGGAGCGTCCGGTATGTTTGCCTGTCTTCACGACAAGAGGCCCATGCAGGGCAATTTCGCCTTCTCCGCGTTGAACGGACAGCTCGTAAAGCGCGGGCTCTTTCAAGTTGAGATATGTCTTTTTGAGATTCCGGAAACCGATATCACCGAGCAAGGGCTCGGCACCTAGCGCCGCTCCATCCATTATTATCCTCCAAACCACACTTTTTTATTTTTTCAAAGTTGCGCGTCCCTTTACAGGTTGCCCGGCAGCACTGCAAACTTTCACACGTGTTTTTTGCTGCTTTTTCATGGCCATCTGCACGACAGCAACGCTGGTCAAACGGAAAACAAGCGCGTAAGGAACCCCTCACTTAAATGGCTCAGAATGAAGGAGTAAGCCCATGCGTGTTGCGATGATCGGAACCGGATATGTTGGATTGGTCTCCGGCGCATGTTTTTCTGATTTTGGCCACACGGTCATCTGCGTCGACAAAGACGAAAGCAAGATTGACCGCCTGCAAAAAGGCGAGATCCCGATTTATGAGCCGGGTCTGGAAAAACTGGTGGCAGACAATGTCGCAGCTGAACGGCTATCCTTTACCACGGATCTCGGGGCGGCTGTGCCCGGTGCCGATGCCGTCTTCATCGCCGTTGGCACACCGTCACGTCGCGGCGACGGTTTCGCGGACCTGTCCTATGTCCATGCGGCAGCAGAAGAAATTGCGACATTGCTGCAGGGCTACACAGTGGTCATCACCAAATCGACCGTGCCTGTCGGCACCGGGGCCGAGGTTGAGGACATTATCACCCTTGAACGCAAGGACCTGAAGGCAGGGATCGATTTCTCCGTCGCCTCCAATCCAGAATTCTTGCGCGAAGGCGCTGCCATTGAAGACTTCAAGCGCCCGGACCGCGTGGTCTGCGGCGTAGAAGATGATCACGCCGCTGCCGTGATGCGTGAATTGTATCGCCCCCTGTTCATCAATGAAACGCCCATGGTCATTACCAACCGCGTGACGTCTGAGCTGATCAAATATGCGGCCAACGCCTTCCTCGCGACCAAGATCACCTTCATCAATGAAATGGCTGACCTTTGCGAAAAAGTGGGCGCAAATGTGCAGGAAGTCGCCAAAGGTATCGGCCTTGACGGTCGCATCGGTGGTAAGTTCCTTCATGCGGGTCCAGGCTATGGCGGCTCCTGCTTTCCAAAGGATACGCTGGCCCTCGTGCGCACAGCGCAACAATTCGAGGCGCCAACGAAAATTGTCGAGGCCGTTGTTGAAATCAATGATCGTCGTAAAAAAGCCATGGCAGAGCGCATCAAGACAGCTGCTGGTGGTGACCTTAAAGGCAAGACAATCGCGGTGCTCGGCCTGACCTTCAAGCCTAATACGGACGACATGCGTGACAGCCCCTCTCTGGATATTATCCCTGCCCTGATTGAAGCTGGTGCAGAAATCAGGGCCCATGACCCGGCTGGGATGGAAGAGGCCAGGAAACATTTTGGCGACACGATCATGTATTGTGACGGGCCCTACCATGCCCTTGAAGGTGCCGACCTTGCCACCATCATCACAGAATGGGATGCCTACAGAGCACTTGATATGGCGCGACTGAAATCACTCCTTTCAAGCCCGATCCTTGTGGACCTGCGCAATGTCTACAAACCGGACTATATGGCGGAAAACGGCTTTGATTATCACTCTATCGGCCGACCATCTGTGGCAGTTGAAGGCTGAATGCCTACGCGCGTCGCATTGCGTGATTTTCGCGTAACTTCGCTAACTTGTGCCGGTAAGGCAGAATAAGGGTCAGGCGCTGGCCAGAAAGACGCCGAACCAGCCCTTTGGATCCATCCATGTCTGCTTGAGATGCCACCCGGATTTCTCAAGCAGCTGCGCAAAGCTGCCGGGTGTATATTTATAGGAATACTCTGTGCGCACACGATCGCCTTTTACAAAGGCGAATGTTTCTCCGGCGACTTCAACCGCCTGATCTGCCAGCGATTCAATATAAATTTCTATGCGGCTCTTTTGAGTATTGAACATTGAGACATGGCGGAATTTGGCAATGTCAAAGTCTGCTGCCAACTCTTTGTTCATGCGTTCCAGCAGGTTGAGGGTGAATTTCTGCGTCACCCCCTCGCTGTCATCATAAGCGCGCTCGAGATACTCTGTCTTCTTGACAAGATCAGCGCTGATCAAGAGATGTGCTCCATCACCCAGAGCTTCCCGGGCACCGCGCAGGAACCGGGCAGCAACATCTTCAGGAAAATTGCCAATCGTTGACCCGGGAAAGAATCCAAGCCGACGTTTTTTGCGGGTAAACGCAGCCGGTAATTCGTAGGGGGCTGTCAGGTCAGCGACAAGCGGAATGATTTCCAGTTCCGGAAATAGCGTATGCAAATCTTCTGCAGCGTCCTGTAGAAATTCCTCAGCCACATCAATGGGCACATAAATATCCGGTGCCAGGGCACTGAGCAGGCGCCGCGTTTTGATACTTGCCCCGCTGCCAAATTCTGTCACGGCCATACCGGGACCAAACATCGCTGCCAGCGCTGGAAAAGCCTCATCAAAAATGGCCGCTTCCGTCCGCGTAAGATAATAATCCTCGACCTGCGTGATGTCCTCAAACAGGGCAGAACCCTGTGTATCATACAACCATTTGCTTGATATGGATGGCGGATCAGCTTTGAGACTGCGCAACACATCCTCGGCAAAGTCATCACTGGCCGAGTCGGCAAGCTGTTTTTTCTTCAGCATAATGAATTAGCAATCTTTGGCGAGCCGCAGCCCGGAGAATTGCCACCTTTTGTCTGGGTGAAAGAAATTTCTGTATGTGGGCCGAACATGCCCTTGTGGCGTCACGCAGGAGCCACCGCGCAGCACCATCTGGCCACTCATGAATTTGCCATTATATTCCCCGACGGCCCCACCCGAAACCCTGAAACCCGGATAGGGAGTAAACGGACTTTGCGTCCATTCCCACACATCCCCGAACATACCGGCCAACCCCTGCCGCGTTTGCGGACGAGGCCTGTAGCGCTCACTGTCAGCAAAATTGCCGTCACTCTCAACTGAATGGCTGGCATGTTCCCATTCATGTTCTGTTGGCAACCGCGCGCCAAACCATGTCGCAAAAGCATCAGCCTCATAATAGCTGATATGCGCAACCGGTGCATTTAGGTCCACTGGCTGTAAGCCGCGCAATGTCATTTGCTGCCACTGCCCATCAGCATCATGCCAGTATAAAGGTGCAGACCAGTTGCTATTCCGGGCAGCGTCCCAGCCATCCGCCAGCCATAAACTGGCAGTCGCATATCCACCGTCCTGCATAAAGGTTAGCCATTCGCCGTTCGTGACGGCTCGCCCTGCCAGAGCGAAAGGCCGCAGCAGCGCTTCATGGCGCGGGCGCTCGCAGTCAAACGCAAATGCGTCACCGCGATCGCCCGTCTCAACCACGCCGCCAGCGAACTGATGCCAGACAATATCTGGCGGGCCATCTTCCCTGATAACTTCAAGTGGCACCGGGTTACGATATGCGGGCTTCAGGGGGTTTTGCGCGAAGAGATGCAAAATATCCGTCAGGAAAAGTTCCTGGTGCTGCTGTTCATGGTGCAGGCCAAGCTCAAGCAGCGTACTTATCTGGCTACTGACAGCCTCGCCAGAGATGGCCATCACAGCTTCATCCACATGATTGCGATAGGCTTTTATGTCATCCAGTGAGGGACGGGTCAGCAAACCACGTGACGGGCGCGGGTGTCGTGCGCCAACCGCTTCATAATAGGAATTGAACAGAAAATTGTAATCCGGATTAAACAAAGTGTAATTGCGGATATGTGGTACAAGGACAAAAGTTTCAAAGAACCAGCTTGTATGGGCCAGATGCCATTTTGACGGACTTGCATCCGGCATGGATTGGGCTGTCGCATCTGCGTCTGTCAGGCCCTCTGCCAGGCAGGATGTCTCATTTCTGATACGCAGGTACGCGTCCTGTAAATGGGACAATTTCTGAGCTGGTGAATTTTCAGCCACTTGATATCTCCTGCCGGTGGTCTTTGCAGGATGCTCCCGTGAATACAACAGGCAACGGGTAATTTTATGGGCAAAAACTGCTCGCCCTGTACCATTTCACAAATTCTTCAATACCCTCTTCAAGGGGCACTGTCGGCGAATAGCGCAGCTCTGAACGGGCGCGTGAAATATCTGCCCACGTATGAACCACATCACCTTTCTGCATTTCAGTGTACTCTTTTTCGGCCTCCCGGCCCATCCCCTTTTCCACCAGATGCACAAGGCTCATCAACTCTTCCGGGTGATCATTGCCGATATTGTAAACTCGATGGGGGACAGCCATGCCAGAGAGCACGGCCGATTTGTCGAGCGCAGCGAGAACACCGCTCACCACATCATCAACATAAGTAAAGTCACGCCCCATGCGGCCATTGTTGAAAATTCTGATGGGCTCCTGTCGCCGGATTTTCTCTGAAAAAATCCAGTAGGCCATGTCGGGCCGCCCCCACGGGCCGTAAACGGTGAAAAACCGCAGGCCCGTTAACGGCAGGCCGTACAGCCGGGCGTAAGAGTTGGCCAACAACTCATTGGATTTTTTTGTGGCCCCGTAAAAAGACACCGGGTCGTCCGTCATGTCGCCTTCACTGAACGGTGTCTTGCGGTTGCCACCATAAACTGAAGACGAGGAAGCATAGACCATATGCCGCACTTCCAGCTTCTGCGCGAGCGCAAGCATATTGGCATGACCAACCAGATTGGAGGCCACATAGGCGGCCGGATTCTCGATTGAATACCGCACCCCCGCCTGTGCCGCCAGATGCACAATGCGGCTGATGCCCTTGCCATCCACAGCCTTGGCAAGCGCATCTGCCTCAGCGAGCTCTGCCTGAACAAAGGTGAAATCAGGATGACTTTCAAGCTG
Source organism: Parvularcula sp. IMCC14364 (assembly GCF_030758415.1). Classification (NCBI taxonomy): domain Bacteria; kingdom Pseudomonadati; phylum Pseudomonadota; class Alphaproteobacteria; order Parvularculales; family Parvularculaceae; genus Parvularcula; species Parvularcula sp. IMCC14364. The sequence continues at coordinate 2,816,053 of NZ_CP132334.1, forward strand.
TTTGAGGCGTCCCTGCTTGAGGTCTGTAGAGTAATAGGCGTTCAGATTGTCGATACCGACAACCTTGTCGCCGCGCGCCAACAGCCCTTTCGCGGTGTGAAAGCCGATGAACCCGGCAGCACCCGTCAGTAAAACGACCATCTGTTACTCCACCTCGTTTTGGGCCTGATCAATTCAGGGCCTTGTGACTGATCCTGCAAACGCCGTCAAACACGCGCCTGGCAAAGCGTTGTCTTTTCAGAATCTTACATGATAAGTCGCTGTCTTGCGATGAAGGGTTTTTGCATGCGGGCGACACGCAACCTGTTTGATGGCCTGACCATCGGCCTTCTGGGTGGCTCCTTCAACCCGCCCCATGACGGCCATCGGCAAATCTCCCTGACAGGCCTGCAACGCATGAATCTGGATTATGTCTGGTGGCTTGTCACCCCCGGCAACCCGCAAAAGCGGGGGGCAGACTATGCCAGCCTTGAGGCCCGCATGGTGGCGGCCCGCAACTGCGCCAGCCATCCGCGCATCCTCATCAGTGATTACGAAGCCCGCCACGGCCTGACCTATACGGCCAATACCATCCGGTCTCTGAAAAGCCGTTTCCCGAAGACCCGTTTTGTCTGGATGATGGGCGCAGATAATCTGGCCGGTTTTCATACCTGGCAAGACTGGCGACTGATTGCCGCCAATGTGCCACTAGCGGTTTTCAATCGCCCGGGCCACACCATAGCTTGCCTGCGCTCCCCTGCGGCCCAGACCATGGATCAGTATCGGCATCCCGTGGAGGCGGCGGCCCGGCTGGCGCACTTGTCAGCACCTGCCTGGATATACTTCCCCCATATCTATAATGAGATGAGTTCAACAGCGATCCGGCAATCCAATCAGGACTGGAAGGCACTGCTTGCCAGCCGCTAAAATCGCGCACGATCTGTTTGACCATGACGACGCAACAACCGTTCACTTTTGCTGCGAAAAGTGTTATCTGTTATCGGCGGCGATTTTGTGTCCGCGTTGTAAATGGAGGATGGCGCTGAATTCTCAGTCCAGCGAAGCAACAGCCAGTAATGGCAAAGTTTCAACAGGGTCGAACATTGCTGGTTCATATGACGACCTGGCGGCCAAAAAAAATGCAGCTAAAATACGGGATATGGTCCTTAAACAGCTGGAAGACGACAAGGCCGAAAACATCATCTCAATCAACCTTGATGGAAAGTCGGATGTGGCTGACGCGATGATTATCGCTTCAGGCAGATCACAACGCCATGTGGGTGCGCTTGCCGATCACATCGCGCGGGAAATCAAGGACAAGGGACATGGCAGCCCTTCTGTTGAAGGGATGCCTGCCTGTGACTGGGTCCTCATCGACACAGGCGACCTTATCGTCCATCTGTTCCGTCCGGAAGTGCGCGACTTTTACAACCTTGAGCGAATCTGGTCGCCAGAGGCCTTCGCTGAACCGGGTAAAGTCACCAAGCCGGCAAGTCATTAGGGCATATGCAGGTTTCGATCGGGGCTGTCGGCTACCTGAAAAAGGGGCCGGAGCATGAGTTGTGTCCGAATATTCTCGCCGCTTCAACGGCATCGGCGCGCAGCTTGGCCTGAAAGGCATCCGGATAAACGAAATAGAAGTTGGCAAATCATTGCCCCGCACAAAGCGTCAGGCGCTGGAAGCTGAACATCTTCTGACCCCGGTTACCCCCAGCGATACGCTCATCTGTCTGGATGAACGCGGCAAGACCATCGGCAGCCGGGATCTGGCACAGATGATCGCTATTGAAAGAGACAATGGTGCCAGTACCACATGGTTCCTGATTGGCGGGGCTGACGGGCATGGCCCTGCCGTCTCTGATCTGGTCAGTAGCTCGAAGGCACGAGCCATCTCATTTGGCAAGGCAACCTGGCCACATATGCTGGTGCGGGTAATGCTGGCGGAACAATTATATCGCGCCGCCACCATTCTGGGAAAACATCCCTATCACAGAGACTGAGAATCTGACCAATGATGAGATAATGAAATCACTCCTGCCATATGCCCTGAGCCTTCTTGTCGCCGCGCCGGCTCATGCCCTGGCCCTGCCTCAACAGATAGATCAGGAGCAGCGCCTGAAAGAAATTGAAGCGCAGCTGGAAAACAACACGCGCAACGCTGAGGAGATGAAGCAGATCGTTCCCTTACGCGAGCAGGAACTTGCCGGTCTGCGCGCCCGACTTATCGAAAGCGCAGACTCCCTGAAAGAAGCGGAAACCAGCGCGACCCGCATCGAACGCCGACTGGAAGACCTGGAAACTGAAGCCCTGTTGGTGCAGCAGGATCTGGATACGCGCCAGCGCGAAATCAGTGACATTCTGGCAGCGCTGCAATCACTTGAGCGCTCAAAACCGCCTGCTCTTGCAGTCTCGCCCGGCGATGCGGCAAAAGCTGCCCGTGCTGCCATGACCCTTTCCGGTACAGTACCGGACCTTCAGGTCAAAGTTGACGAGTTGCAGTCCGTTATCGACAGGAATGCCTTGCTGCAACGCCAGATGCGCGATGAGCGCACCACGCTGTTACAATCTTACGACGAACTGGATGCCCGCAGCCAGATACTTGAAGACCAGTTCCAGCAGAAGCAGCGCGAGTTTCAGGAAGTCAATGACACTCTCGCCCGGCTTGAAGAAGAGAACACACGTCTTGCCCGGGAAGCGACATCGATCCGCGAGTTGCTGCTGCGCCTGAACGAACGCGCAAACGCTGAAGACGCCCTGCCCGTGCCGCGCCTGCGCCCCTCGGCAAACACACCTGCCATCTCCGGCGAAAGTCTGGCGCGCCGTCCTGATCTCAACATCTATAATGAACTGCCGCGCCAGTTCAGCGCGGCACGGGGCAAGCTGCCTCTGCCCGTTTCAGGTCGCATGACCCGCAAATTCGGCAGTCAGGCAGATGGCGAAGCCCTGGAAGGGCTGCGCATCGAAACCCGCGGCGGCGCCATTGTCACCTCCCCCTTCAACGGCAAGGTCGTTTTTGCCGAGAGCCTTGGCCGCCTTGGCAATGTTTTCATCCTTGATGTGGGGGAAAACTACCATGTCATCATGATGGGCATCGCCAGTCTGGAAGTGTCAGCCGGAGAGCAGATAAATGCCGGTGAGCCGATTGGTTACATGTCCGATGCCAATGAGCGTGAAGAGTTACATTTCGAGATCAGGCGCAATCGCGAGCCGCTGGATCCGGCCAAATGGTTCACGGGGAGTCTTACCGGCTGAATTCTAACCGAATTTACCCAAAATTTAATGTCCATCCTCAACACAATAGCGGGATTGGGCATTTGCAGAAGCCGGAAGGTCATGCAAGTATTCCAGTCTGAAAAATCGAGAAAAGGTCCGTTCGTATGGTCGATCAAAAAGCCCGTCATCAGAAATCAGCCCGGCACGCACGCCAGACGACAAACAGGAAGTCACCGAACAGAAAGACATCGCTTTCCGTTATCGCTGCTTCTGCCCTGACCGGCAGTGCCATCACCGCCATTCTGATGACAAGTGGCTTTGCCCGGTCGACCGTTGGCCCGGACATCTTTCGCCAGCTTGATCTGTTTGGCGATGTCATCACCCAGGTGAACCAGAATTATGTAGTGGAGCCCGATAATGGCGATCTCATTGAAGGGGCCATTGACGGGATGCTGAACAGCCTTGATCCGCATTCCAGCTATCTCAACGCTGAAGACCTGCAAACCATGCAGGAACAGACACGCGGCGAATTTGCCGGTCTGGGCATTCAGGTAACCATGGACAATGAAGGCCGTGGCCGTGGTCTGGTGCGCGTTGTTTCTCCGATTGACGATACGCCAGCTGACCGCGCCGGTATGCAGACCAATGATCTGATCTATGAAATTGATGGACAGGCCGTTTTCGGCATGACCCTGACCGATGCCATCGCCCTGATGAAAGGGCCACGTGGCACTTCCGTTGACCTGAAGCTGCTGCGCGAAGATGTGCGCGAGCCGATTGATCTGACACTGGTGCGCGATACAGTCACCGTCAACCCGGTAGTCTCCCGCGTCGAGCGCGACAATTTCGGCTATGTCCGACTCGCTCAGTTTACAGAGCAAACCTACCCGAAAATGGTCGATGCCATCGAAGCATTGGACAAGGAAATTCCGGGTGGCATGCGCGGCCTGGTGCTTGACCTGCGCAGTAATCCCGGCGGGTTGCTGGATCAGGCAGTCGCAGTTTCCGATGCCTTCCTAGAAGGTGGTGAAATTGTCTCCACCCGTGGCCGCCGCGCCAAGAACACCATGCGCGAGCTTGGCACACCCGGCGATATCCTTGACGGGCGCCCGCTGATTGTCCTCGTCAATGCAGGATCAGCCTCAGCCTCTGAAATTGTCTCAGGCGCTGTACAAGACCGCAATCGTGGTCTGGTTGTCGGCACAAAGACTTTCGGCAAAGGGTCTGTACAGACTGTATTGCCTCTGCAAAACGGCCTTAGCGGGGCGCTGCGCCTGACAACGGCGCGTTATTATACGCCATCCGGTCGCTCCATTCAGGCACTTGGCATCATGCCAGACATTGTGCTGGAAATAACGCGCCCGGATCAGGAAGAGCCTCTTGAAGCCCGCAGTGAAAGTGATCTTCAAGGCGCACTCGCTGCAGAAATTCGCGGCGATGCAGACGTGACGACAGAGACGGATGAAAATGACACATCTCTCTTTGTTGAGCCGATCCTGTGTGAGGAAGAGGAAGATTGCCAGCTGCAACGCGCACTTGATATCCTCGCCGATGGCACAGAATTCACACAGTATCTGGCGGATGCAAGTTCAATCCAGCGGTAAATTATACCCCTGAATGATGCTGGCAGGTGTTCATCCATGCGCGACAGGCAACCTTGTGCGCGCAGGAGGGAAACGAACAATAGCTAGAATATGGCGGGTCCTGCTACAGGTTGATAGCTGACAGGTCAGGTCGTCGTTACTTCTGGCTTTCAGCCAGCTTCTTTTTCGCCATGCTCGTAAGCAGCACATAGTCAACCTTGCCTGAGCCAAGGGTTGGAATGTCTTCGACACTCAGGATTTTACGCGGCACTGCCAGTTCCGGCACGCCATGTGATTGTGCCCATGACAGAAGAAGTGACCTGTCCGGGTCCTGACATTCGGTCATCAGGATGATCTGCTCACCTTTTTTCGGGTCAGGCAGGATGACTGCTGCATGTAGGAAGTCTGGCCAGACCACGGAGGCGCAATTTTCAACAACGGCGAGCGAGACCATTTCGCCGCCAAGTTTGGCAAAGCGCTTGACCCGGCCACGGATAGACATGTAGCCGCCGCCATCAATATGTACGATATCACCCGTATCATGCCAGCCATCTTCCAAAGGCACGATCACCCCCGGGTTATCCGGCTTCAGATAGCCTTTCATGACGTTGGGGCCGCGCAAAAACAGGCGGCCACCACTTGTCAGCCCGTCTACAGGCTCAAGTTTTGTTTCAATACCCGGCAGCAGTTTGCCCACCGTGCCAGGGCGGATGTCGCCTGGCTGGTTGGCAGCGACAACCGGCGCCGCTTCGGTCATGCCGTACCCTTCCAGCACATTGAAACCGAAACGGGAGCGGGCCAGCGCCCGTGTTTCATCCTTCACATGCTCTGCGCCACACACGGCATAGCGCAGGGAAGACAACGCGCCTTCCTGCGCAGATTTTAGATAGCGGTGCAGGAAAGTGTCTGTCGCAAAAATAATTGTCGCGCCGGTTTTACGGATGACTTCCGGCACGATTTTCACATGCAGGGGCGATGGATACGGCACAAGCTTTTTGCCATCGAGCAACGGGAATAAAGCTCCTGCAGTCAATCCATAGGAATGGAAGATCGGCAAGGGATTGAAAATGATGTCGCCTGGATCAAGCTCCACATGTTCTTTGATCTGTTCGACATTGGCCACCAGATTTTGCTGGCTGAGGACAACACCTTTTGGCTCCCCTTCCGTGCCTGATGTGAAGAGAACGACACCCGGTTGCTCGGGGTCCAGCGGCCTGCGCACAAGAGCCGGGAATATCGGTCCGACCACAGCGCAAATTTTGTCCAGCGTGGAAAGGTTTTCGCGTATGTCTTCGAGATAGATAATCTCTGCCTTGGTCTTTAATTCCTCGACCAGGTCCTGCAACTCAGCCAGTTCAATAAACTTGTGAGCTGTAATGATCGTTTTTATTTTTCCCGTGCGCAGAGCAGAAAAAAGATTTTTTGTCCCCGCACTGAAATTCAACATCGCGGGCACACGGCCATAGACCTGACAGGCGAGGAATGCGATGATACCGCCTGCACTGGTTGGCATCAGCACCCCGACATTTTCCCCCTTTGCCGTATGACGCCGGAAAGCACTGCCAAGGGCAAAGACACCCTGCAGCAGTTTCTCATAGGTCACGGTGTTGCCGTCAGCTTCCTCAATGGCAATCGTGTTCTTGTTGACCCGACTGCGTGTCTTGAGAAGGCGCGCCAGAACGGTGGTCCTCGATTTTGCCCGAATCTTGCGCTGTGATTTACGCGCCTCCAGGGCGCGGCGCTCTTCAGCGGCCTCTTCTTCGCGGCGCTCAGCCGTTTCCGTCAATCCGCCAGCATTAACTGCTTCAGGGGTTTTTTCAGGCTTCAGACCGGCGGTGCTTTGCGGATCTGCGAGGTCAACTTCGGTCTGGTTCGTTTCTTCTGTCATTTTTTGTTTCTATGCTTTTTCAACAGGTTACCCTGCAAAACTTATGTCTGTCGAGATGAGTCTCAAGACCAGGACAGAGAATTTGTGATCGTTAACCATTCCCCAATAAACTCTGTGCGACGGATGATTTGGCAGAACGCAGATGAAAACACGCAAAAAAAATGGCTTGAGCCGTCTTACCTGGGCCTGGATTGGTCTTTTTGCCGCAATCTTTGGCATTGTCGGTGCGGTGATGGTGTTTGGTGACAGCCTCACCCAGCCACCTGAAACCGTGCTTTCCCTTGACGGAGAGCCGGAGACATTCGCGCGCATTGACCGCCTGGAAACAGGCACCGCAAGCCTGTTGCAGGAACCGATCGGTGTCACACCGACAGCTACAGACAACGCCAGCGCTGAACCAACAGCGGCTTCTTCGCCGCCGCCGATAATCACCACCAGCGTCGCCACGCCTGAGGATGCGGTCGCTCTTGAAGGAGACAGCGCCACGGTGATCATGCTGGAAGACCTGCCAGAAACCTCCACGGCCAGGACGGTGCAGATTGCAAAACCAGTCATTCCCGCCCCAACAGGGGCAGCACCGCCAGAGCCTGACCCTGCCCTCAGTGTCACCCGCGCCAACGGCCTTTATCCGGCTGTTGCGCCTGATGGGCGAGAAGCCTCACGATATTATCGCCGCAGTTTCAATGACCCGGAAAAACGTCCGCGCGTAGCTCTGATCGTCGCGGGCCTTGGCCTTTCTACCAGCCTGACAGCGCAGGCAATCAACGACCTGCCGCCGGAAATTACCCTGGCCTTCGCACCTTACGCGAGGGACCTGCCACAATGGTCGCAACAGGCCCGTGATGCGGGCCATGAACTGGTACTGGAACTGCCCATGGAGGCAACCGGCGTGCCCATCGAAGCGCTCGGTCCTGCAGCTTTGCTCAGCTCCCGCAGCGCCGCTGAGAACCAGCAGCGCCTCGACTGGATCCTGTCCCGTTTTCAGGGCTATTTTGCTGTCACAAATTATCTCGGTGGATCCTTCTCCGCCAACCGCACAGCCATCAATCCTGTTTACACGCAACTGCAACAAGCCGGTCTGGCCATGTTCGGGGACAGCGAAATTGACGCCGGCACCTTCACGTCAAGTGGCCTCACACGGGCACGAGCGGACTTTCTCGTCAGCCCGGATCAGGCAGCCGACCGCATCAACTTTGAGGTCATCGAAGCCACGGCGACAGAGACAGGCGCGGCGCTGGTCAAGATTTACGCTACAGAGCAATCTCTGGCGCAGATCAGCCGCTGGGCGAAATCATTACCGGAACGCGGGATCATGCTTGCTCCGGCCTCCTCGATGCTGCAATAGCAAAGATATGAAGCAGCCTGACTATCTCGACCAGTACAGACCCAATGTGGGCATTTGCCTGTTCAACCGAAAAGGTCAGGTCTGGCTTGGCCATCGCAATGACACCGACAGCCAATATGCCTGGCAGATGCCCCAAGGCGGCATGGATGAAGGTGAGCATCCGCGCGAAGCAGCCTTTAGAGAATTATATGAAGAAACGGGCGTTAAATCGGTCCGGCTTCTTGCCTGTACGCCGGGTTGGCTGGTCTACTCATTTCCTGAAGACTATCGCAGCCGGAAAAAGAGAAACTGGATGGGCCAACGTCAAAAATGGTTCGCCATGCTGTTTGAAGGCAAGAACAGCGAAATCAATCTTGATGCACACGAAGAAAAGGAATTTTCTGACTGGCGCTGGGGTGAACTGCAGGAAACGCCGGGGCTGATTATCCCGTTCAAGGCTGGTGTATATGCCGAAGTGGCTGAATCTTTTCAGCCACTGTCAGACTGGCTGAAAGCAACCAACTGAGTAGCTATTCTGCGCGCCAATTACAGGCGGCCAAGAACTTCTATAGCGCGCTGCGCGGCGAGGTTTTCCTCTGGCGTTTGTGCAGCTTGCAGATCATTGTTGGCTGCATTTTTCTGCTCACCCAGCAGGTCACCTTTCAGGTCTTCCACACGGATCGCCTGTTCAGCAAGCACGGTAAGCCCTTCTGGAGTGACATCAGCAAAACCACCGCGCACAAAAATACGATCTTCTGAAGAACCGTCCTTCACAACGACGATACCTGGCAGCATGGTAGACATCATCGGGGCGTGCTTTGCAAAGACTTCAAAGTCACCATCAGCGCCCGGTACAACGACCTGCTCCACTTCTCGTGCAACAAGCTCCCGCTCAGGACTGACTAGACTGAATTTCAACTTTTCTACCATGATCTTATCTATTCCTCAGCATCCACAGCACTGTCAGAAAGCAGCGTAAATTTCAGCGCATAAGTCTGCTTTATATCATTACCAACGAACGCAATATGATCCGGCGCATTTGCACCGTATTTATCGCTGAAATCCGCAATCTCGACCTCAGCCAGATACTTCAATTCACTGTAATTACCACGCACCGCAATGACAGAGCATTCTGACGCTTTCTCGTTGATGGCAACCAGTACAGGCGCTGACGTAAAGACCGCGTTGTAAAAAACTTCATCCGGGCTTTTGCGGTATTGCTCTCCAGCCCCGCTAAAAGCCTGAAACCCGCGCATTTCCGCCAACGCAGCATGGGAAATGTTACGCTCAAGTGAACTGAAACAGATATCCCTCACGGCGGTTACAAAAACTTCCTGCGGCGGTATCGCCGGTAACGCAGGCGGCTTGGCGCGATAGGCGAACCCACCTGTGCCACAGGCGGAAAGCATGGCGGCAGCCAGCACAATAAGGAAAGTCTGCCGCCAATACATCATCAGGCGGCCTCTGCTGCCATTTTCTCGGCTTTCTTGATGGCTTCATCAATCGAGCCAACCATGTAGAAAGCACCTTCCGGCATGTGGTCGTAATCACCGGCCACAAGCCCTTTGAAGCCCCGAATAGTATCTTCCAGCGGCACCTGAACGCCCGGTGAGCCAGTGAACACCTCAGCCACGTCAAATGGCTGCGACAGGAAGCGTTCAACCTTCCGTGCACGGGCAACAACCAGCTTGTCCTCTTCAGACAGCTCATCCATGCCGAGAATGGCAATGATGTCCTGCAGGGATTTATAACGCTGCAGAATACCCTGTACGTCACGGGCAACCTGATAGTGATCTTCACCAATCACACGCGGGTCAAGAATACGGGACGTTGAGTCAAGCGGATCAACCGCTGGATAAATCCCTTTCTCCGCAATCGCCCGGTTAAGAACGGTTGTCGCATCAAGGTGCGCAAAAGATGTGGCCGGTGCCGGGTCAGTCAGGTCATCGGCTGGCACGTAAACAGCCTGTACGGATGTAATCGACCCTTTGGTTGTCGTTGTAATACGCTCCTGCAAACCACCCATATCCGTTGCCAGTGTCGGCTGATAGCCCACAGCAGATGGAATGCGGCCCAACAGCGCCGATACTTCGGAACCGGCCTGGGTAAAGCGGAAGATATTGTCCACGAAGAACAGAACGTCCTGACCCTGATCACGGAAGTGCTCGGCAACGGTGAGACCTGTCAGGGCCACACGGGCACGCGCGCCTGGAGGCTCATTCATCTGGCCATAGACCAGTGCAGCTTTTGAACCTTCAGGTGACCCACCATTGGCTTTCGGGTCCTTGTTCACATTCGATTCGATCATCTCCCAGTAAAGGTCATTGCCTTCACGGGTCCGCTCGCCGACACCAGCAAACACGGAATACCCACCATGCGTTTTGGCGATGTTGTTGATGAGCTCCATAATCAGAACTGTCTTGCCAACACCGGCACCGCCAAACAGGCCAATCTTGCCGCCCTTGGCATATGGACAAAGCAGATCAACAACCTTGATGCCCGTTACCAGAACTTCGGATTCTGTAGATTGCTCAACAAACTCAGGTGCGAGCTGGTGAATTTCACGTTTGGTATCGTGCGCAATGGGTCCTGCTTCATCCACAGGTTCGCCAATCACGTTCATGATGCGGCCAAGCGTGCCCTCACCAACTGGCACGGAAATCGCTGAGCCGGTATCTGTTACTTTCTGCCCGCGCACCAGACCCTCGGTCGAGTCCATCGCGATGGTCCGCACAGTATTTTCACCAAGATGCTGGGCCACTTCAAGCACCAGACGGTTGCCGTTGTTATCAGCTTCCAGCGCATTCAGGATGGCTGGCAGATTCTCGTCGAACTCAACGTCCACGACCGCCCCGATGACCTGGGAGATACGTCCTTGTTGTCCACTCATTCTTTTTCTTCCTTACATTTCGTGGCTGCCGAAACAGCCGCTCAAATTCCTAAACACTCTCTGCACCGGCAATGATCTCAATCAGCTCGGTCGTAATCTTGGCCTGACGCGCCCGGTTGAACTGCAATGTGAGATCATCAATCATTTCACCAGCATTGCGCGTCGCATTGTCCATGGCTGTCATGGAGGCTGCCTGCTCAGAGGCCGCATTTTCAAGCAGTGCCCGGAACATCTGTATAGCAACATACCGCGGCAACAATGTTTTGAGGATTTCCTCCTCATCCGGCTCATACTCGTACACAGCACCAGCGAGATCAGGCATATCCGCATCTTCTGGTGCTTTTGCCGGGATGATCTGGAGTTCAGTTGGCACCTGGGTCAACACATTCTTGAACTTGCCAAAAAACAGATGCGCAATATCGAATTCGCCTTCATCAAAACGCGACAGAATATCGTCTGCAATTTCCTTGGCATTCGCAAAGCCGACTTTCTTGACCTCGGAAAGTTCAACGGTCTTGATAATCAATTCACCGTAGAGTCGCTTCAGCTGGTCCCGACCTTTTTTCCCGATACAGATGACTTTGACCTGTTTGCCTTCACCCTGAAGGCGCACAATCGCTTCACGCGCCTTGCGCACAATATTGGTGTTGAAGGCACCACAAAGACCACGGTCAGCTGTTGCCACGATCAAGAGATTGACTTTGTCTGACCCATTACCTGCCAGAAGCTTTGGCGCATTTGAAAGGTCACCAACTCCACTGGCAAGATTAGCCAGCACCGCCTCCATACGCTCAGCATAGGGACGCGCCATGGTGGCCGCTTCCTCTGCCTTGCGCAGCTTGGCTGCGGCAACCATTTGCTTGGCTTTGGTGATCTTCTGCGTCGACTTGACCGACCGGATCCGGATTTTCAGTTCGTTGAGGTTCGCCATCTGGCTTCCTTACGCAAAGTTCTTCGTGAAGTTGGTCAGGATGTCCTTCAGCTTGGCTTCAGACTCATCTGACATTTTCTTCTCATCACGGATTGTTGCGAGCAAGTCGGCGTGGTCGCCATGTACGTGACGCAGCAGTTCCTCTTCGAAACGTCCTACGTTCTTTACAGCAATACCATCCAGATAACCTGCCGTGCCGGCATAAATGACAACGACCTGCTCTTCCATTTGCAACGGAGAATATTGCGGTTGCTTAAGCAGTTCCGTCAGGCGAGCACCACGGTTCAATGTCGCCTGGGTCGCGGCATCAAGATCCGAGCCAAACTGGGCGAAAGCCGCAAGCTCACGATACTGGGCAAGCTCACCCTTAATCTTGCCAGCCACTTGTTTCATCGCCTTTGTTTGCGCGGCAGAACCAACACGCGACACGGAAAGGCCAACATTCACAGCCGGGCGGATGCCCTGATAGAACAGATCGGTTTCGAGGAATATCTGACCGTCTGTAATAGAGATCACGTTGGTTGGAATATAGGCAGACACATCGTTCGCCTGCGTCTCAATGATCGGCAAAGCCGTCATTGAGCCAAGACCATTATCCTCGTTCAGTTTCGCTGCACGCTCCAGCAAGCGGGAATGCAGATAGAAAACGTCACCCGGATAAGCTTCACGCCCTGGAGGACGACGCAACAAGAGGGACATCTGACGATAAGACACAGCCTGCTTCGAGAGATCATCATAGATGATCAGTGAGTGCATGCCATTATCGCGGAAGAATTCACCCATGGCACAACCGGCAAAAGGGGCGAGGAACTGCAAAGGTGCAGGCTCGGAAGCCGTCGCCGCTACAACGATGGTATATTCCAGCGCGCCATTGTCTTCCAGCGTTTTCACAATCTGGGCAACCGTGGAACGCTTCTGGCCGATCGCCACATAAACACAGAACAGCTTGCCTGAGTCATCTGCAGCAGACGCATTCACATCTTTCTGGTTCAGGATAGTATCGACACAGATGGCTGTTTTGCCTGTCTGACGGTCACCAATAACCAATTCCCGCTGCCCACGACCCACAGGGATCATGCCGTCAATCGCCTTAATGCCTGTCTGAACAGGCTCGTGCACTGATTTACGCGGCAGGATGCCAGGCGCCTTCACATCCACGAGACGGCGCTCAGCAGCCTCAATCGGCCCCTTGCCATCAATCGGATTACCCAGCGGGTCAACCACGCGGCCAAGCAGGCCCTTGCCAACCGGCACTTCCACAATGGTTTCAGTCCGCTTGACTGTATCGCCTTCTTTAATATCCCGGTCTTCACCGAAGATCACGACACCGACATTATCTGTCTCGAGGTTCAGCGCCATGCCTTTTACGCCATTGGCGAACTCGACCATTTCACCGGCCTGAACATTATCAAGGCCATATACACGGGCAATACCGTCACCGACGGAGAGCACCTGACCGATTTCTGAAACCTGCGCATCCTGATCAAAATTCTTGATCTGCTGCTTCAGGATCGAGGAAATTTCTGCTGCTGCGAGTTCCATTTGTTTCTACGCCTCTTTCATGGACATTTTGAGTTGTGTGAGTTTGGTGCGCAGGGATGTGTCCACCATGCGCGACCCGACTTTGACGACAAGACCGCCGAGCAGGCTTTCGTCAGTTCTGGTTTCAAGATTGACGCCCTTGCCGATACTGGCCTCAATTTCGCTGCGCAGGCGCTTCACCTGCTCATCAGAGAGAGGCACTGCCGTTATCGCTTCGGCACTGACCTCACCGCGGGCATCAGCTGCCAGTTTGCGAAAAGCCTTGATCATGGCCGGCAACGCGAAAAGGCGCCCATTATAAGCCATCAGCCCTGCCACATTCCTGATGAAGGCGTGCGCCTTGCCGGCGTCCAGAAGGCTCATGATTGCTTTCTGCTTGTCTTCACGCGCAAATAGCGGATTGCTGATGAGGTTCTGCAGATCGTCTGACTGATCTATCGCAGTGGAGAGATCAACAAGGTCTTTCTCGACTGTGTCGAGGGCTTTTTCGTCAGCAGCCAGATCAAACAGGGCTGCAGCGTATCGCCCGCCTATCTCCGCTCCGGCTGAACTTGTTTTGCCTGCCATCTTTTGTTCGTCCAATCACAGCCGGGGTGGCCGTATCGTCTTATTTAGTGTGGTGTGCGCCAGAATAAAGCGCACTGGGCTATCTGAATATCCGCTTCAATGCATCGCCCCCAAAAAGAGCTAACCCACTGAAACTTCACATCTTTCAAAAACGCGGCCTTGCCTGTCAGCAACGCCGCGCCTGAATTTCCGCGGGGTCTAGCACGGGTTATCACAAGGGGCAACTGCCGTTTGCTGCACTGCGATGAAATGTCGTTTGCTGGCGCATATTCGATGACAAAGCCCTGCAAAACCCTCGCAAACATTAACTTTTGGCTGTCCAGACGGCTTCCTGCTTGTCACCCGGGAGCCGACACTATATCGTAATCAGCTACTTGGGGCGTTTAAGAATTGTTGAGGGGCTGGCGGGATGCTTGAAATTTCCGGACTGACGAAGACGTATGGCAATGGTGTGCGGGCGCTGGATGGTGTCAATCTGTCCATCCCGAAAGGCATGTATGGCCTCCTGGGACCGAACGGCGCCGGCAAGTCTACCCTGATGCGTACAATCGCCACCCTTCAGAAACCTGATAGCGGCGCTATCGGGTTCGATAGCTTGAACGTGCTGCAAAACCCGGAAGGCCTGCGGCAGAAACTCGGCTATCTACCACAGGATTTCGGTGTCTATCCGCGTATTTCAGCAGTGGCGCTGCTCGACCATCTGGCCGCCCTCAAAGGCATTACAAACGCCAAAGAGCGCAAAGAACTTGTGCTGGAGCTGCTGCGGCAGACCAACCTTTATGATGTGCGCAAGAAAGCGCCGTCCAGCTATTCCGGCGGTATGCGCCAGCGCTTCGGTATTGCGCAGGCACTGATCGGTGACCCCAAGCTGATTATTGTAGACGAACCCACAGCCGGTCTCGACCCGGAAGAGCGCAATCGCTTCCACAATCTTCTGTCGGAAATCGGTGAGAATGTTGTTGTTATTCTCTCTACCCATATTGTTGAAGATGTGGCGGACCTGTGTCAGCGCATGGCGATCATGAACAAGGGCCGTATCATGATTGAAGGGACACCGGCAGAGTGGATTGCCGACGTGGATGGAAACATCTGGCGCAAGGTCATCAAGAAAGCTGACCTGCCGTCCTATCAGGAGCGGTATGCCGTGATCTCCACCAGGCTCATGTCCGGCAATACCGTGATCCATGTCTTTGCAGAGGGTGACCCCGGTGACGGCTTCGAACAGGTTCCCGCGACACTGGAAGATGTTTATTTCGCGATCATCCGCGGTGCGATAGAGCCTGTTGCCCCGGCGGGCCGTTAGGTCGGGGGGCGCAACCATGTTTGGATCCATCCTCCGCTTCGAACTGGGCTACCAGATGCGTGGCCCGGTTTTCATCGCAATCTTTCTGATCTTCGGCCTGCTGACATTCGGTGGCGTGACGCTGGATAATGTCTCTGTCGGCGGCACCGGGGCAGTCAATGTCAACTCGCCTTATGCGGCTTCACTGAACATGCTCATCTGGAGCCTGTTCGGGATGATTATTCCAACCGCGTTCCTTTCCTCAGGCATCTTGCGTGACAAGGGTTTCGTGACAGAGGAAATGTTTGGTGCCACTCCCGTGAACCGGCGCACTTTCATGCTGGCACGGTTTGTCGGCGGCTACATTGTGACAATGCTCGCCTTTGCTGCCGTCCCGGTCTTCTTTCTGCTCGGCTCAGTCATGCCCTGGCTTGACCCAGAAACAGTCGGCCCGTTCAATCCGGGTCAGGTCTTCTATATCTTCCTGCTCTTCGGTGTGCCGAATATGCTGATTGTCGGCATGATCCTGTTTTCTGTGGCGAATTTCACGCGCTCAACCATCGCCACTTATGTGGCACTGGTCGGTGTTCTGATCGTTTACTTTGTCGGCAATGCTCTGGTGAATGATCCGGAACTGGTGCGCATCACCGCCCTGCTGGACCCGCTGGGACTTCAGGCATTCGGCGAAGTAACGCGCTACTGGACGGCGTTTGAGCGGAACACACAGGTGCCTGCTCTTGAAGGCATCATGCTGGAGAACCGCCTGCTGTGGATAACAGTCGGCATTGCGCTTTTACTGCTGAATGTCTTTGCCTTTCCCAATGGCTTTTCCGGCTCCCTGATCAAGCGCAAGGGCAAGCCCGGCAGTGCAGAGGAACTGTTTGTACCGACTGCCGTCCATCTACCGACCCTGACACCTGCTTTTTCCGCTGGCACCTCACGCTACCAGTTCTGGCGACGGACCCGCTTCGAAACGATGGGCGTTGTGCGGAACATTGCGTTCTGGGTGCTGCTGGCCCTTGGCATTTTCAACAGCCTGGGCGGCCTGATGAACCTAAGCGCTATTTACGGTACCCCCTCCTATCCGATCACCCGGGTAATGGTCGATGTACTGCTGGGCGCTTTTTCCATCGTGCCCCTGATTATCGCCATTTACTATGCAGCCGAACTGGTATGGCGCGAGCGTTCTGTCAAATTTTCGGAAATCATAGACGCAACCCCGGCCCCCAACTGGGTCTTCGTTCTGTCCAAATTTCTGGCAATGGTACTCGTGCTCGCAGCGCTGGTCATCACCAGTATGCTGACGGCCATTCTGGTGCAACTCAGCATGGGGTATGATAATCTTGAGATTGGTCAGTATGCCCTGCGCCTTGGCGTGGACTTCATGGCTGGCTTCACCATTCTTGCGGTCATCGCCATTTTTGCACAGGTGTTTTTCAACAATCGCTGGGCCGGTATGATCGCCATGCTGGTATATCTCATCGGTACGCTGGTTCTGTTCAATCTCGGATTCGAGGACAATCTCTACATTCCGGGTGCGATCCCCGGTGGGCCTTACTCCGATATGAATGCCTATGGTCATTACCTCGGCATCACAGCGTGGTGGACCCTCTATTGGGGTTTCTTTTCGGTCTTTCTCATTGTGCTGACTTACATGTTGTGGAGTCGCGGTGCCCTTGAAACCATCGGCAAGCGCGTTGCCGGTTTGCCCGGTCAGTTCCGGGGCGGTGCAGCAATTTTCGGTGGACTGGCGCTGGTCGGATTTGTTGCTACAGGTGCCTGGATTTACAACAACACGCATATCAGAAACGCGTATGTCACATCGGAGATGGGTCGAGACCGGGCAGAAGCCTATGAACGAGCCTGGGGCAGTGTTGATACATCAGCACAGCCAAAGATCACAGATGTGGATGTGGCGCTAGATATCTTCCCGTATCAGCGCGGATATGATGTCCGCATGGAATATGTGCTTGAGAACAAAACCGACGCACCGATCAATGAAATCCATATTGATTATGCCTGGGGCGCAAGAGTTATCTCGCAGGAGATGCAGGGTGCGCGCCTGACGACAGATGATCGCGGTATGAACCATTATGTGTTCACAACCGACAGGCCAATGCAACTCGGCGAGCAGCTGACCTTTATGGCAGAAATCCAGAATCGCAATCCGGGTTTCCGTAATGCTGGCAACCAGACGACAACAAACTATAATGGCACCTTCATCCCCAGCGGGGAGAGCCTGCCAGGCATTGGCATCAATCCGGGCAAGTTTCTGGGTAACCGGCAACAGCGTCGCCAGCGCGGCTTACCGGATCAGGACCGGATTCCGAAACTTGAGGATGAAAGCCAATGGTCAACCAATGCCTTGCGCGGCGACAGTGACTGGGTGAGCTTTGCGGCAACAGTTTCCACTGTGCCGGACCAGATCGCGATGGCCCCCGGCTATCTTGAGCGAGAGTGGACGGAAAATGGTCGTCGCTATTTCCGTTATGTCATGGATGCGCCAATACAGAATTTCTATTCGTTCCTATCCGCACGATATGAGGTTGCCGAGGACAGTTGGCGCGATGTAGACCTGCAGGTACTGTATCACCCGGAACATGGCTATAATGTCGAGCGTATGATGGAATCCATGAAGGACTCCTTCGACTACTTCACCGACGCGTTCTCCGATTATCAGTACAAACAGATGCGCATTCTGGAATTTCCAGCATACGCCACCTTTGCACAATCATTCCCGAATACTGTACCGTATTCAGAGAGTATCGGCTTCATCGCCGATCTGCGTGACCCGCGAAACATAGATTATGTTTATTATGTCACGTCACACGAAATGGCTCACCAATGGTGGGGGCATCAGCTGTCTGGTGCAAATGTGCAGGGCATTACCATGCTCATTGAGACATTTGCTCAGTATTCAGCCCTGATGGTGATGGAAAAGGCTTATGGCGAAGAACATATGCGCCGATTCCTGAAATGGGAGCTGGATTCCTATCTGCGCAACCGTGGTGTAGAAGCACGCGCCGAACTGCCGCTCTATCGTGTCGAAAATCAGGGCTATATCCATTACCGCAAGGGCTCGCTGGTGATGTATGCTCTGAAAGACTATATCGGCGAAGACGTGGTCAATCGTTCTCTCGCCCGGATGCTTGAGGAATGGGCCTACAAATCCGATCCCTACCCCCGATCTGTCGATTATCTGAAAATCCTGCGCGAGGAAGCAGGGCCTGAGCATGAACAGCTCATCACAGACCTTTTTGAGAAAATCATGCTATGGGACATGCGCGTTGATGCAGCCAGTGCAACGCAAAAAGCTGATGGCAACTGGGACGTGATACTGACAATCGAAGCGCGCAAACTTGAAGCCGATGATCAGGGTCAGGAAGAAGAAGTCCCGCTCGACATGATGATTGATGTTGGCTTGTTCTCAGAAAACCTGCGTGACGTCTATGACGGCACAGATCACATTCTGACCTTCGAGAAACAGCGTATCGTCTCAGGCACCAACGAGTTCAGGTTTACCGTATCGGAAAGGCCGCTTTATGCTGGTGTTGACCCTTACAACAAGCTGGTGGAACGGAACTCCGATGACAATCTGCGTCGGGTCGATGTCACTGAGTAGAGTCTGGCTCTACTCAGGTTACAGGCCGACCTTACGGCGCGTGGTAAAGGGCAAGCAGGCCGATTGTGTTATTAAACCCATGTGCCAGCGCAGCCGGCCAGATCGCGCCGCGTGGCGCAAGCACCAATGCACCGAAGACCAAACCACTGATGGTTGAACTCGCAACACCTGCGGGGCCCTGATAGATGTGCACGAATCCGAACACGACTGCCTGCAGGACAAGCGCCAGCAGCATCGCCACGCGCCCTTTCCCAAGCGACGCCGCTATGCCCCGCATAAGCACCACACGAAAGGTAATTTCTTCCCCAAAAGCTGCGACAGTCCAGCTTAGCAACAATACAGACAGCAATACCCCGAGGTCTCCACTCACAGTATCAAAGCGGCCCAGATCACGCCCTGCGCCAAAAAGCTCCCCCCATACAGGCCCCAGCCATGCGCCGCTGGCCTGTAATATGAGGACGCCAAGTACCGCCAATCCAATATCACGCAGTTCAGGTGGGCGAAAAAACCCGACCCGCTGCATGGAAACACCTGGCCGACCCAACGCAACGGCAAAGAAAATGGTGCCGGCGATGTAGAGGAAAGTGGCATACTCTGCATAAGCACTCAGAATTGAAGGTGCGTATGCAGATAACCGCAGGAGCCCTACCATCACGAGTAACAGCGCAAAAGTCAGCGTTAAAATACGTATGCTCATGGCTTGTTCTGCTTCTCACCTTTCAGGTGACGTTGTTGCCCATCAAAAACGCCATGTGCTTTCAGCAAACTTGTGAGGTTATTTTTCAGAGAAATAATCTCCTCATCGTCCAGCTTATCATATAGAGACTTCTCTACGTAGACAGACAGTATTTCTCTGGACTGTTCGAATGTTTTCCTGCCCGCTGGCGTCAGCACCGCACTTAATGAACGCCTGTTGCCGGGCACTTCCTGGCGTCTGACCAGACCTCTTTTCTCCAGTCTGTCGAGCATTCGCGTGATGCCAGCTTTGGAAAAATAGATCCGGTCGCCAAGCTCAGACAACATCAACACTCCGTCATTGACACTCAGTTGCTTGAGCAAATCCTGCTCGGAGAGACTGATACCGAGTTCCTCTCTGAAGGCTCTCTCAAGCCCCTGACGCAGATAGGTCCCGGCATGGATAAGGTTGACCCACGCTTGCATCCAGTCGCTTTTTTCAATTCCCATATATTTTGTTTACCTAGCAACTGTTTCTTTGTCAACAATAAGCCTTGCCTCTCTGTAACTACGCGGCTTCACCCCCCTCAGCTAAACTGATGAGGAAATGAGGGAAAAAATGAAAAAATATCTCGCCTCCATAACGCTGGCTGCCTGCACATTTTCACCCGCAATGGCCACAGAAGCGCCTGCCTGCTCTCCTCTGGGGATGGATAAAACATCCGTGATGGCATTGCGTGAAGCCGAATTCACCCTTGAGAATGAAGCGAAATATCAAACTCTGGCTATGGATCTCATCGCCTGCCTTGGCCACCCGGACCCTGATCTGCGTGACAAGATCGGATATGAAGGACTGTCAAAGCTCATGCGCGAAAAACGCATTTCAGCTGCGCAGATTGTTGATGTCGGCAAGACACTGATCGAGAAGATAAATGAGCCGGATACAGACGGATTTTTACGACCATTCGCCGCACTGGTATTATCTGAAGTGGCTCGTGCAGACCGAATAGACGATATCCTGACAGCGGGTCAGCGCCAGGTTCTGATTGATGAGGCCACTGCCTATATCAGTGACATCACAGACTATCGCGGGTTTGATGAAGACGAAGGCTGGCGACATGGTGTCGCCCACGGCGCAGACCTGTTGATGCAACTGACCCTCAATGACGCGCTGGACCGGAAACAGATTCTGCAGATACGCGATACTATCGGTGCCCAGATTATGGCTTCAAACGAGCATTTTTACCTATACGGGGAGCCGGAACGACTGGCGCGGCCAATCCTTTTTGCCGCACGCCGCGGACTGATCACCGAAACAGAATGGACGGCATGGTTTGAAACTATTACAGCACCTGCGCCGTTCGACAGTTGGGGGGATGTCTTCTTTTCTCAGGAGGGTCTTGCCAAGAGACATAACCTACGCGGCTTTGCCATGGCAATCTATGTGAATGCGGATGTAAGCAGCAATGAAAATTATAAAGTGCTTTTGTCGGGTGCCTTGGCAACGCTTGGCCAAACCAATTGACTACCCCAGCAACTTAACCATCTGGGTCTGAGTGACAATAGCAGCGAGCTTACCGTTTTCACGCGTAACCCGGGTCTGCCATACTTGGGTCGAGCGCCCAATATGTAAAGGCGTAGCGTCAGCATAAGCGATTTCACCGGCAGGCACACTTCCCATTAAATTCGTTTTACTTTCGATCGTGGTTGTCGTGGCACCACTTGGCAGATTCAGGATCGTGCCCATTGCGCCCAGGTTATCCGCAAGCGCCATAATCGCACCACCATGAAGAATCGGCGTTGCGGTCGTCAGCTCGTCAGAGACGAACAATTCTGCCACTACCCTTTCCCTGGTTGCGTTGGTCACTTTCATTCCAAGCAATTTCGCGAAAGGCGGCGCCATCTGGTTAAAAGCATCTTTCATGTCGTCACTCATATTCAACTCTTCATGTTGGTATTCAGATCATGGCATTTTACTGCTTCAGGAACTGATCCGCACCCAATTCTTCCATCTTGCGGATGGCCTTTGCGGCAGCCGCTTTTGCCACCAAGCGCCCTTCCTCGTCTATCCAGTCCGCCTCAACAAACCCGGTCGTGCGCCCACGACTGATGAGCCGCCCTTCGATGCGGATCAATCCGCGCTTCATGGGGCGAAACATCCGTGTTGTTAGTTCTGTTGTTGTGAACCATTCCCCATCTTCCAGGGCACTTGCCATGGTCATGGATACAATATGGTCAGAGAAGCCTGCGATCCAGCCACCAAAAACACGCGCGCCTTCAATATCGCGTTGCCCCTCATTGGGCCATTCATACAGTGTACGTCCGTAACTTACTTCCTTGAGCCACAAATCCGGTCGAATACCGAGATTTTTCAACCGCGGTGGCATCTCCCACTGGCCGTTGCGCAAAGCGGTGAAGAATTTTTCCTGTTGTTGGGATAAAGCTGTTCTGGTCATTCCTCATTCCTGTTGTGAGCCAATTTCTCCCGATACATGCGGGCAAGTTTTTTAGGTACGATCAGCGTCATTCGATAATGTCAGCGCCAGACAAAGGGCCGAAAACGCAACCAGCGCACCAGCATATCCTACTGCTGGCAGACTCGAGAAGGCGATGACGCTACCGCCAAGGGCTGCTCCCAGTCCCTGGCCGAGGAAAATCATTGAACCATTTAGCGCAAAGGCGACAGTTGCCGCCGGGCCGGCCGCCGCGGCAAGGCGAACCTGCGTGATTGGCGCCATGGCAAACAGCGCCCCGGCGCTGAACACGGTAACCAGTGCGAAAAGCGGGATGTCGATGACACCCAAATCTGCCCTCATCCCCATGACATAAATCATCTGTGTCGCGATTATAACAGCTGCAAGAACGGCGATGGTCTTCCGGGCTGCCATCCCGGCAAGCCGCGCGCCCAAGGCAAGGCCAGCGATACTACCGAGCCCAACAAACACCTGCATTGCCGCAATCGCCCCACCTGTCAGCCCTGTACTCAGGGTCACAACCGGCCCAACAAAGGCAACAGTTGTAAAAGTCGCAATAAAAGCAAGAAGGGTCAGAAGCATCAGTTTCGAATTGGCACCAGAGAGTGCCATCCTGAAAGCACCCGCAGGCGGCGGCGGCGGTAACGGCACCCTCGGGGCAAAAGCCGCTATAGCTGCCAGAACAATCGCCGATATGCAGGCCGCAAACCAAAATGAACCACGCCAGCCAAACAGATCACCAATCACACTGCCCAGTGGTACGCCTAAAAGGAACGCCATCGTGTTGCCCGCAAAAATAATCGCAAGAGCGCTCGCCCGTTTTTCTGGCGCGACGAGCCCGACGGCAATCATCGACGCCAACGGCACCGTTAACGCCCCCAGAAAGCCGGCAGCAATGCGAGCGGCAACAAGAAAGGAAAACCCGGGCGCCAGCGCCGAAGCGATATTTGTCAACAAGACAATGCCCATGACCGTCACCAGCAACAGGCGCCGATCATATTGACCTGTCATTCTTGCCAGCATCGGCCCACCGATGGCACAGGCCACGGCAAAAGCGGTCTGCAACTGCCCGGCAGCAGCGATACTGACATCCAAGTCTGACGCCATCGGCTCCAACAGACCAGTAAAAACATATGCGCTGGTCCCAAAAGCGAAAGGTGCCAGCGGCAGGATATAAAGACGTGGGTTCACTCAGACATACCTTGTTTGATTATCAGACTGGGCTGTGCCCGGCGCAATGTCATGCACAAATCGCAGTCCGGAGAAACCGAAAGCGGGATAGCCGAGGGCAGGACAACCGCCTATACTCATACCCAACCAAAGGAGATTGACCATGCTGAGAAAATGGATCGCTATCATGATGGCCTGCGTGATCCCGGTGACAGTCGGTCCTGTTTCAGCTGAAAGCGAAAGCAACGCCTATGGCTTTTCCTTTGTCAGTCTGTATGGGGAAGATATG
The DNA here is from genome assembly GCF_030758415.1 of Parvularcula sp. IMCC14364. Taxonomy (NCBI): domain Bacteria; kingdom Pseudomonadati; phylum Pseudomonadota; class Alphaproteobacteria; order Parvularculales; family Parvularculaceae; genus Parvularcula; species Parvularcula sp. IMCC14364. Next base: position 2,839,482 of record NZ_CP132334.1, read on the forward strand.
CCCCTGGCTCAATACGAAGGCAAAGTATTGCTGCTTGTCAACACCGCCTCACGTTGCGGCTTCACGCATCAGTATGACGCGCTGCAAACACTTTGGGAAACATATCAAGATGATGGATTGGTCGTCATCGGCATACCCTCGAATGATTTCGGCGGGCAGGAACCAGGCTCAGAACAGGAAATCAAAAAATTCTGTGAAGCAAACTTCGGCATCAATTTCCCAATGACCGAGAAGACCGTCGTCACTGGCAGCAACGCACACCCGTTCTATCAATGGATCAGCTCACAAAAGGGTGCCCCGCGCTGGAACTTCCACAAATATCTGATCGGGCGTGATGGTCATCCGGTAGAGGCTTTCACTTCTTCAGTCGAACCCATGTCAGAAACGCTGACCGGCGCCATTGAAGCCCTGCTATGAGTTTCATCAGCTTCACAATGGAATTATACTAATCCAGACGCTGATAGAATGGCTGTTGTCCAGCCGCCGCCGCATCCCGGCTGGGTGCTGGCTGACCGAAACGATCCCGGTAAATCCACATATTGGTCATGACATGCTCGACGAAGTCACGCGCTTCAGGGTTGGGGATTGATTCAAGCAGCAGGAGTTGATCCGTAATACCGGAAGACGCTTTGAACCGACGCAGATTTCCCGGGCCCCAGTTATAGGAAAGTGCCATATCGAAAAGATCCCCGTCCGTGTACCGCGTCAGCAAGCTCTCCACATAGGATTGACCCAGCTGCATATTATAGCCGGGATCTGCCAGGCGGCTGCGCCCTGATCGATATTGCAACGATTGATCACCGGAAACATAGCTTGCTGTACGTGGCATCAACTGCATCAGACCAACGGCCCCAACGCGACTGCGCGCATCTGTCATGAATTTGCTTTCCTGGCGGATCAAACCAAACAGCAAAGCCCGGTCAATGGTAAAACCGCCATTGGGGACAAAATCAGGTACTGGATAAAGCCCTGGTTGTAGTTGGAAATTTTCAGGCCGTTCAGCATCCGAAGCCAATGCCATTGTAACTTGTGCCGCCCATAAGTTCAAATCGAATGCGACAGCCATCAGCGCGACATCATCCGTATCACTCAACTCACCATGGGCCCAGCGCAACTCCTCCTGCGCCTTGCTGTATTGCCCGGCCTGCGCTAGCGCAGCAGCCCGTCTTACACGATCATTTCGCCGCGAGAGGTCTGCCCAGTCAGACGGTGTCAATGCTGGTGAGGCCCAGTTGATACTGGCCTTCCGGCCGAGTTGAGCCAGGGCAAGCTGTCCATAGAATGTGTACGGATATTGTGCTGCGATCTCCAAATTCGGTATAACGCTATCAACCTGCCCTGTTTTCAACGCCCCGCGCGCTGCCCAAAAACCTGCAGCAGAGCGCAGTTCCGGCTCCTGATATGGTACGGATGCCATGCGCGCGAAAAAGTCTGCAGCAACGGCATGATCGCCATCACGCCAATGGGTAAGGCCTGCAATCCAGTAGGCTAGAACAGCGACATCGCCATTGCGCTGTGCAACATCGGTGGCAATCTGTTTCGCCTTGCCGGTTTTTTCATTGTAGAAATAGGATGCTGCAATCCATGAGCGGATACGATCATATTGTGCTGTGGAAAGCTGGCTCCTGTATCTGCCCGCATTGATATAATTCAGCGCTTGTGTTGGCCTGTCATCCTTGTTCAGGAAGCGGATATAATTTTCTATCCGCCTGACCTCCGCCAGATTTGCTGCTGTCGCATAATCCTGCTTCACTGTCGGGTGGAGCCAGCGCTCTTCATCATCCTGCGTGCGCCAGCGGCGCGGTGTCGGGCGCAAAGGACGCGCTGCGCCGGACGGGCGACGTTTTGTCGCCAGCGTGTAAATCGCGTCAGCCCCCGGGTGGTCAGCATAAGCATCAAGCCAGCGCTTGAGCTCTGCAAAGGAAGAACGATAGGCCGTGGGATGCATATAGCGTTGATAGAGTACATGCCCCATCAAGCTCTTGTCAGAGAGCTGCCCGATCAACCGATCCGCTTCCAGCCACTGCCCGGTTTCCTGCACCTCAAAGATACGGGAATAGGCTTGTGCGTCAGCGTCGCTCAGCGGTCGGGCAACCTGCGCTGCAGCAACATGACAAAATGCCATCAGTGCACTGGCCATAATCACGCAAAAACGGATCATTAAACTCTCCCTGTTGAATTTTTCCATTTTACGACAGTTTGCCCCGTTGGCTAGGGTCAGGCCCCGGGTTTGACGCCAGGCTGTCATTATTCGCGTCCATAACTATATCATCCTTGAAGCAGAGCAGGATATTTCCCCATGGCAGAGCATGATGAAGATAACGGCAGTGCAGTGCCCAGCCACCGGTTGTCACGTCTTGCCCGGTTTACCGGCCTTGCCGGCAGCATAGCTGGCAACATGGCTGTTGAAGGGGCGAAGCAACTGGCCCGCGGGGACCGCCCTGCCATGTCCGATCTGTTGCTCACACCTGCAAATGCCCGAAAGGTCGCCGACCAGCTGGCAAATTTGCGCGGGGCCGCGATGAAAGTTGGCCAGCTTCTCTCTATGGATGCCGGTGAGCTGCTACCGCCAGAACTTGCGGACGTCCTGTCTCGCCTGCGCGCCTCTGCTGAACCAATGCCCGCCGCGCAGCTGCGCCGCGTGATGAGCGACAGTTGGGGCCGGGACTGGTTACGAAATTTTTCGCGGTTTGATGTGAAGCCCGTTGCTGCTGCATCCATTGGCCAGGTACACAGGGCCAAGACCCGCGATGGCCGCGATCTGGCCGTAAAAGTTCAATATCCGGGGGTTCGTGAAAGCATCGACAGCGATGTGGACAACCTGGCAACCCTTATCCGGATGGCTGGTGTTCTGCCACAGGGCGTAAATGTTGCACCGCTCCTGACGGAGGCAAAACGCCAGTTGAAAGAAGAGGCGGATTATATTTGCGAAGGCGCATACCTGAAACGATATGGCGACCTTCTGGAAGGCGCGCAGGATTATCAGGTGCCAACCTTCCACGCAGATCTCACAACACAAAACGTTTTGTCCATGGACTATGTTGGGGGAGTGCCCGTGGAAAGCCTGACTGACGCCCCGCAAGAAGAGCGCGACCATGTCGTCACACTACTGATCAACCTGGTCTTCCGGGAGATGTTCGACTTCAACCTGATGCAGACTGATCCGAATTTTGCCAATTACCGTTATGACCGGGAGTCAAGACAACTTGTCCTTCTGGATTTTGGCGCAACACGCGAGATTGATCCTGCTTTTGCCGGGAAATATCGGCAGCTTATGGTCGCAGGTCACGATCGTGACCATGAAGCCATCAAAAGGGCTGCCATTGATATCGGTTTTTTCGATGAAGCAACAGATTTGGCACATCAACAACTGATGGCAGAAGTTTTCGAGATTGGCCTTGAGCCACAGCGTCAGACTGGCCCTTTCGATTTCGGCAGCACAGACCTTGCAGAGCGATTACGCGAGAAAGGCCTGGAAGTGCGCAAGGACCGGGATTTTGCGCACTTACCGCCAATCGATTCGCTTTATCTACACCGTAAATTTGGCGGTACTTATCTGCTGGCCAGTCGCTTGAAAGCCCGGGTGGATGTCAACAGCATTGCCAGTCAGTATCTGTAAGGACGTTCACGCGCGCTGTGCACCAAGCATGATTTCCCGTATGTTTCCGTTGGTCTGGAATGTCAGCCACAAAAGATAGGCGCTCAGGAACAGCATTCCACCAAATGCACCCATCACGGCAAGCAGCAAACCAATCGCAGAGAAATGATGACGCCAAGCAAGCCATGTCGCCGACAGAACAAGAAAGCACATGAAATCCAGATTGAACTGGCCCGGCCAGGCCATCTTTGCCATATCGCCAAAGAAAACGGGAATAAGCCCAATACCATGATTGGAAATAACGCTTCCCGTATAGACCAGTATGGTCAGAAACAGAACGATCAGTAAACCACGAAATGCCATCATGGTGTTCACTCCCTTTTTGTATCAGCAAAGATTACCCCAGCCTGTGGCAAAAGCCATTACCTGCGAGATCATGATTTCTGATCAAAGCCCGGATAAATGGCTGCGCCCGCAGCTATTAGTTCTTCGGAATGCCGCTCATACAGGCTTTTGTATCGGTAGAAGGGCACTTTGGGGTAGAGATGATGAATCAGATGATAGTTCTGAAACAGATACAGCCAGGTAAACAACTGACCGCGCACCCCTTGCGGCGTACCCAGCAGGCGTGAATTATCCAGCGGCGTGCCCACCTCTAGGTCATGATGTGGCGCCCAGTCGAGGATGAATGCCAATACAGGATACACAAGAAACGAGGGCAGTATCCACATCCAGAACACCTCAGCGCCATAGCCGCTCAGTATCAACACTGCCGCGATGGCCATAGGCACGGTTTGCTCAAGCAGACAGCGGGTGAGAAAAGCTGCGCGCGCCGGCATGTCTCGTGTCCACTTGATAACATGGTATTGATAATGCGGATAATGCGTCAGCAGGCGTAACAAAAGCGCAAAAGAATTACGACCTGATATCCAGGCATCCGGATCCTTTTCCGGATCATTTGTATGGGAATGATGGCGCAGGTGAATATAACGGTGCATGGTAAGCGAATGGAATGGTACAGAAAAAAACAGGGTTCCAAAAAAAACATTCAGCCATGAAAGATGCGTGTGACGACCAATGAGACTGTCATGGATGATTTCATGTCCCACAGTATAACCCGCAACAAAAGCTGCCAGGTTGATCATTCCAGCAAGCCATAACGGCATAACGCCGGACAAAGCCAGCGCCGTGGCTGTGATGATCACTAGCAGGGTACCGACCCCAAGCCAGAATGTGACCCAGGCAAAGCGCCCGGTTTCCTGTTTGGCATCGGCTCTCAAATTTACGAGAAGGCCAAGATTACTCACTATCCAACTCTATTCCTGCGCAACATCGTTATCGATAAATTCAATACTCTTTGATAGTACACATAAATTTACCGCAGGCATAGTCTCGGCTTTAACAGTCCTGATAATCAGAGATCAGGAAGAAACGGGCAGCCGACATTGCCGACTGCCCGCGCTGGCAATATTAGTGATGCTTTGGAGGCAACAGCACCTTGTCGATCACGTGGATAACGCCGTTGGACGTCTTTACATCAGCGATCACGACATCCGCATCATTGATGGTCACGCCGTTGTCGAGATCAATATTGATTTTTGCGCCGTTCACGGTTGCCGCCTGCATATCATCCTGCAAGTCCGTTGACAGCACTTTTCCGGCAACGACATGATACGTCAGTATAGAAACAAGCTGATCCTTGTTTTCAGGTTTCAGCAGCGTTTCAACAGTGCCAGATGGCAGCGCGGCAAAGGCAGCATCAGTTGGCGCGAACACGGTGAACGGCCCTTCTGAACGCAATGTCGCCTCAAGGCCTGCAGCCTGCACGGCAGCAACCAGTGTATTGAACGACCCATTGGCCACAGCTGTGTCAACAATGTCGGCCTTGGCAGACATTTCAGATTTGCTTTCATAATTGCCAGCATAGGCAACAGTCGTCGGGCCGGCCGCAGCAATGGCTGCTGCCGTGAGTTTGAGTACGCGTTTCATGGGATACCTCCTTAAAATAACGCCAGTGAAGCCCGCGAAGCGAGCAACTTAGTTACGTCCCCAGATACGTACCCGCTGGCAAAGAGGATCACCGCGCGCGCATTACCTTTTGGTCAGGATTTCCGACAGCCAAACCTTCTCAGTCACACGGAATAATTTCCGAGACATAATCAATGTTGACGAAAGAGAACGCGCCGCCCTCCTGCACAATGCGCAGGAACTTGTCGTTGGAAAAGTCAGGGTCCTGCTGGAAATCGACCCAAACCGCCCCTTCACCCTTGTAACTGATCGTCTGTACTTCGACATCCTGATACATCAGCGCGTCCTTGTTGCGCCGGAAATGCACGTCATATCGCATCGACTGTTCCTTCACTTGCCATTCATATCAATATACGGCCTCTTGCCAATCAGAGCCAGAGGGCCCAGGCTGCAAAAGCGTCAACTCAGGAGAAACCCATGACATATGTAGATGGTTTTGTGTTCGCTGTACCAACCGCCAACAAGGAAAAACTGCGCGAACACGCGCTGCAAATCGACCCGCTTTTCATCGAATATGGTGCACTCAAAGTCGTCGAGTGCTGGGAAGATGATGTGCCCGAAGGCGAAGTTACATCCTTTCCGCTTGCTGTAAAGCGGCAGGAAGGTGAAGCCATCTGCTTTTCCTGGGTCATCTGGCCCTCGAAAGAAGTGCGCGATGGTGCCATTGAAAAAATGATGGCCGACCCCCGCATGGAAGAAGAGGGAAGCAAGATGCCATTTGACGGCAAACGTATGATTTTTGGTGGCTTTCAGCCACTGGTTGAGCTGTCCGCCTGAGGCATATTCCAACCGTATAAATTTGCAGGGCACTGGCAGGTCCGTTAGGGTGTCGCAAAATTTACGCGTGAGGAGTGCAAAATGAAGAAACTGATGATGAGCGCCGCTGTGCTGGCACTTGCTGCCTGTGCTGACAACACTGCTGACACACAAACGCCTACTGCTGCGGCAGCCCCAGAAGCGGCTGAAACCGCCATCACCACAACCCTTGATTATCCGGAAACTGTTACTGTGGATCAAACTGATGACTTTTTCGGTGTCAGCGTTGCTGACCCGTATCGCTGGCTTGAAGATGATGTACGCGTGAATGAAGACGTCGCCACCTGGGTCGATGCACAGAATGCTGTAACCGACGAATATCTTGGCACATTGCCCAACCGGGCAGCGATTGAAACGCGCCTCGGCCAGCTCTGGGATTATGAGAAGTTCACCCTGCCAAACCGGGAAGGGGGCAAGTATTTCTTCCGCCGTAATGACGGGTTACAAAATCAGTATGTCTATTACGTGCAGGACGCCCTGGATGAGGAACCGCGTGTACTGATAGACCCTAATGACTGGTCTGAAGACGGCGCTACGGCCCTCTCCTCCACTGTGCCAAGCCCGGATGGCAGCCATGTGCTTTACGCCATTCAGGATGGCGGCACGGACTGGCGTACGCTCAAGGTCCTGAATGTGGAAACCGGGGAAACACTCGAAGACACAATAGAATGGGTCAAGTTTTCCGGCCTTGCCTGGGCACCCGATGGATCAGGCTTTTTCTATTCACGCTATCCAGCACCGGAAGAAGGTGAAACCTTCCAGTCCCTGAACTTCGACCAGAAGCTGTATTTTCACAAGATCGGCGATGCGCAGGCTGCCGATACGCTAGTTTTTGAGCGCCTGGACAATCCGGAAATTTCCGTCAGGGCCTATGTCGCCGCCCAGCGCTTTCTCATTATCGCCATGTCCAAGGGGACAGACGATGTCTACGAGATTGCCGTTAAGGATCTGAATGATCCAGCCTCTGAGCCGGTGATGATTATTGAAGGCTTCGAGAACGATTACATCTTCGTGGGAGCCTCAGACCGCACATTGTTTGTCCAGACGGATCGCAACGCGCCGCGTGGCCGCATTATCGCCATAGATCTCGATAATTTTGCTGAGGAAAACTGGCAGGAAATTATACCGCAATCAGACAATGTGCTTGTTGATGCGTCCATTGTTGGCGGCAAACTGGTCGCTGAATATATGGAAGATGTGAAGTCAGTCGTGCGCATGTACGAACTGGACGGCACACCAGCCGGCGTTGTGGACCTGCCAGGCCTCGGCAGCGCCAGCGGTTTTGAAGCTGCACAAGACGAATCAGAGACTTTCTATTCGTTCTCAAGCTATAATCGTCCGACCACCATCTACCGCTTTGATGTGGAAACTGGTGAAAGTACCGTCTTCAAACAACCCGAAACACCATTTGATCCATCTGCGTATGTGGTCAGTCAGGTTTTTTATCCATCCAGAGACGGCACACAAATCCCCATGTTCATCGCCCATAAGGAAGGGCTGGACATTTCCAATGGCGCACCGACATTGCTCTATGGTTATGGCGGGTTCAACATCTCCCTGCGCCCTTCCTTTTCCATCACCAACTTTGCCTGGATGGAAATGGGCGGCGTCTTCGCACTTGCCAACCTTCGGGGCGGCGGTGAATACGGCAAGGAGTGGCATGATGCCGGGCGCCTGCTGGAAAAGCAGAATGTGTTTGATGACTTTATAACCGCAGGTGAATATCTGATCGCTGAGGGTTACACCTCCAACGACCAACTTTCGATCTACGGTCGCTCAAACGGAGGCCTTCTGGTGGGGACTGTCGTTAATCAGCGACCGGACCTGTTCGCTGCCGCCCTGCCTGCTGTGGGCGTGATGGATATGTTGCGCTTTGACAAATTCACAGCAGGTCGTTTCTGGACAGATGACTATGGCAAGCCTTCCGAGAACGAGGCGGATTTCAGGAACAATTATAGCTACTCACCATATCACAACATACAGAATGGCACTGATTATCCTGCTGTGCTCGTGACCACAGCCGATACGGATGACCGTGTTGTGCCTGGACACTCGTTCAAATATATTGCTGCGCTGCAAGAAGCCGAAACAGGTAGCGCACCAAAACTGATCCGCATCGAGACAAGGGCGGGGCATGGTTCCGGCAAGCCAACAGAGAAGATCATTGAAGAATATGCGGATATGTGGGGCTTCATCGCCCATCATACAGGCCTCACCCTGCCAGAAGGTTATGGTGAATAACCGGAGCATCTAAGACATCAAATTTTGTCGGCGTGATGGTGGCTATACAAGCCTCGTCACGCCGACAATTTTCTTATCATCCCCAAGCCAACATATTCGGTTCAGGTCAGGCTTCAGCCAGCATCTTCTCACTCACTTCCCACAGGCGTTGGGCCGCTTCATCATCACAGGCCCAAGGGCGCACATGCTCCCACCGCTGAGAGTTTTCATCGGCCAGCCTGCCAATGTCACAGTCTTCACAATATACGCCGCCCCGCCCTGCCAGTTGAGGCGATGTTGCCGCCCAGATTGTTGTTGAAGCGCCCTGCTCTGGCGTTTTGAACATCGCCTGCACGGCATCCGGAATAGTGCCATCAGCATTCTTCCAGCCAAGCGCCACCATTTCCTCTTCCGGCAAATGACGTTGCAGGGGGGTAAAAATGCCGCCGGGGTGTACAGCAAAGGCTCGCACGCCCTCAGCCTTGTATTTTGCGTCAAAGCCAACCGCAAAAAGACTATTCGCTGTCTTCGCCTGCCCATAGGCAACCCACTTATTATACTCTTGATGATTGAAGTGCGGATCATCCCACAAAATGTCTGACATGGCGTGCGCCGTTGAAGAGAGCGCTACAACGCGCGCGCGCTCCGCCCGCACAAGCGCTGGTGCCAGCAATCGCGCCAGTTCCATATGCGCCAGATGATTGACCCCGAACTGGCTTTCCCATCCCGGTCCTATGCGCGTTAAGGGGCAGGCCATAATGCCGGCATTATTGATTAACAGGTCAAGCTGCCGGTTGGTTTCCAGAAAAGCGTCAGCAAAGCGGCGCACACTGGCAATGTCTGCCAGGTCCATTTCCATGACGATGGTCTGGCCAGCCATATCCTTCAACTCTGCTTCGGCAGCTTCCTTGCGCCGCGCCGGCACAACAACAGTTGCCCCCGCACTGACAAGCGCCCGTGTCGTTTCCGTGCCAATACCTGAATATCCACCGGTAACAATCGCAATCTTACCGCTGAGATCGACTCCCTCGATCACATCCAGTGCAGTTGATTTTGCATGAAGGCCTGATTCTACAGGCACCTGATCTGATACTGCCATGCGTTGCTTCTCCATTTTTTACCATCGTGGCAGGCCACAAAGGCAACAGCAAGAATGCAATTCAACAGTGCATCACTTTCTACCCCGGAACAGAATGAAGGCACCAATTAGAAGAAACGGTATACCATAGAGAAAATAGACCCATGTACTGCCACTCTGCTCACCACCGATAAGCGAAGCAAACGCAATAACGGATTCTGCAACGACAATTAGCCCCACCGGCATAAGTATTCCAAAGGCGATCAGCACGATACCGATAATAACGCTGATATTCTTACCCATCCGAAGCCTCCTGCCCTTTGTGCTGATAAAGACTACTCTAATAAGGCTAATGTGAGAATGGCTTGGAGCGATCTTTTTAATCCGGCAGATGTGCTGCAAAAAAACGGATGGCATTTTCCCCCATCACCTGGCGCACTTCCTGCTCGCTCATGTCCTTTTCGAGTAGGGCTTCGGTCAGGACCGACAGCTCCGAGGCATCAAACGTGGTTGTCACGGTACCATCATAATCCGAGCCGAGTGCAATATGCTCTACTCCAAATGTATCGGCGGCATATTTGATAACATTGGCAATCCCTATGGGTGCATCTTCGCAGGTAACATCAGCCCAAAAGCCTATCCCTATCAAGCCTCCACGCGCAGCGATCTCCGCCATCAACTCATCAGGGATATTCCGTGTCGCGTTACAGGCCGAATAGATACCAGTATGTGAGACCACTAGCGGTTCATCAGTCATCTCCAGCACATCACGCACAACCTGGTGCGAGGAATGCGCCACATCAATCATGATATCCATCTCAACCAGTTTGCGCACAACCTCTCGGCCAAATGGCGTCAGCCCTGCGCCGCTGGTGCCATGAAGGGATCCACCGAGCTCATTATCAAAGAAATGCTGCAAGCCGACCATTCTGTACCCGGCATCATAAAGCTCTTCAAGATTCGCAATATCTCCCTCTAGTGGATGTGCCCCCTCCGTTGCCAGAATACCCACTAATACGGATTTGTCCTGCTGCCGCTCAACCAGCGCCTTTTCCAGATCACGTTTCGTGCGAGCAACCACAAAACGACCATCTGATTCTGCCTCGAGGTCCGTTAGACGCTCAGCATGGTAGCGTGCCCGTTCGAACAGGGAATTCCAGGTTCTGCGTGGCCAACGCTGGGCAATTGCAAGCAGTGTGATCTGATCCGACTCCGCCGTATTTTTTTCATAGTTCTGACCGGCTGGCGTTTTGGTAACACTGGCAAAAACCTGCACAGCCACGCGGCCTTCGCGCAGACGCGGCAAATCCGTATGCCCACGGTCATGCCGTTTTGTCGGGTCGCGCATCCATAAAAGCATGTCGGAATGCAGATCAGCAACCCGCAGGTCATCGTGAAAGGAAGTGACTGTATCTGATACTTCAATCGGCGCGTCGCGCTTGACGACATTCATGTCACGATCAGCTGTAACCGGCAGGTGCCAGAAAACCACGTAAGCGGCTACAACAACAGCCAGCAATAATGCACCCGTCAGTCCTTTTAGCAGTCCGGACATCGCAACCTCCTCTTATATTTTCATACAGGGTGCAAAACAGGGCCGCTTGCTGTCAACCTATCGCGTCAACACCACCCGGTAACGTGCCTTGCCGCTCTCCAAGTGAGCGATTGCTTCATTCACCTCGTCCATCGGAAAGGTTTCAACCTGCGGCGCGATGCCGTGACGCGCGCAGAAGTTGAGCATTCTGGCAACACGTGCTGGTGGGCCAATATCAGACCCCCCTATGGATTTCTGTCCGGATATCAGCGCCTGTGGCGGCAGGTCCATAGGCTCGGTAATCGCCCCGACAGAAATGAACTTTCCTTCCGGCGCAAGGGCTGCGATGTAACGCCCCCACGGCAAGGAAACATTGACCGTAGAGATGATCGCATCAAACTTTCCCCGCAAGGCTTTCAGCCCTGCATCATCGCGCGTATCAGCCACATGATGCGCACCCAGCTTCTTCAATTCTTCTGACTTGTCCGGACTCGTTGTAAACGCCCAGGTCTCGCACCCCCAGGCGCGCAGAAACTGAAGTGCCAGGTGGCCAAGACCACCGATACCAATCACGCCAACCCTGTCCGTTGGCTTGATGTCATACTCCTCAATCGGAGAGAAAACCGTTATGCCACCGCAAAACAGTGGTCCCGCTTCCTCAGCAGAAATACCGTCCGGCACAGGCACAGCCCACGCCGCCTGCGCTCTCAAGCGATCAGCAAACCCCCCATGATGGCCAACGATAGTTGCCTGTGTTTTCGCACAATGATGATGTGCTCCCGACATACACTGATGACATGTCAGGCAGGAGCGCACATTCCAGCCAATCCCCACGGTCTGCCCTACCTCAAGGTGAATGACAGAAGCACCGACGGCGGCAATTTTGCCAATCACCTCGTGCCCGGGCACAACCGGATAGCGCGTAACACCCCAGTCATTATTCAGGATCGACAGATCTGAATGGCATATACCACAGCTGGTTACTTCGATCTCGACTTCGTCTGCTGCAAGTTCAGCCACCTCATAGGAAAACGGCTCCAACTTCCCGCCCGCTTTTTTCGCTGCCCATGCGTTAATGCCTGTCATAGACTGTCTCCCTGTTTTACCGGACAATAAGGCAGATCAACAGCGCTGGCCATGCCCGGGAACAGCACTTATACCCGGTTCATGCGAGCCCCTTCCCCAACTGCTGTCACCTCTCAGGCAAAGCTGACCACAGGTCCTGTAGGCCGCACCCTGTGGCAGAACAGCTGGCCCATGAGCATGGGGCTGATTTCGGTCATCGCCTTCAATATTGTCGATACATTCTACATCGGTCAGCTCGGTGCTGATCAACTTGCCGCCATGGGCTTCTGTTTTCCCGTCATCTTCATCATGGGTTCAATGGCTATCGGCCTGGGGAATGGCAGCCTCTCGATCCTTTCCCGGGCAATCGGCGAAGGGCGCCCTGACAGGGCGCGCCGTCTGGTAACCAATACCATGGTTCTGGTCAGTCTGCTGAGCTTCGTTTTGACCGGTTTTATGTATATCTTCTCGGATGAAATATTCTCCCTGCTGCGAACGCCAGATCACCTGATGCCATATGTCGATCAGTATATGGATGTCTGGTATGCAGGTCTCTGGTTCCTTATCACGCCTGTTGCTGCAAATTATCTCATCCGCGCCAATGGGGAAGCAATCGCGTCCTCCGTACTGATGCTGGGGGCAGCCGCGATCAATGCTGTGCTCTCTCCCTTGCTGGTGTTTGGCCTGCTCGGCTTTCCTGAAATGGGCATAAGCGGTGCCGCCCTCGCGACCATTATTGCCCGGGGAACAATTGCCGTGAGTGCCATTTATTATCTCGGCTTTCGTCACAACATGATGGAAGTTTCCCTGCGGGCTGTTCAAGTCTTGCCACGGCATATCCAGGAAATCATGCGCTTTGCGGTGCCTGCGGCGCTGGCCCAGATGGTTACCCCGCTTGCAACTGCCCTGATTGTGATCCTGCTGGCCGGATACGGACAGGATGCCGTCGCGGGCTTTACCGTTGGTGCTCGGATTGAAACGCTCTCGCTCGTCCCCTTCTTTGCCTTTCAGGTGGGGATCAGCCCCTTTATCGGTCAGAATGTGGGGGCGAACCTGCCGGACCGGCTGGCACAGGCTGAAAACTGGATATGGAAATTTGCACTATTCTGGGGGGTCATCAGCGCTGTCCTGTTGATCAGTTTTGGTGGTGCCCTTGGCAGCCTGTTCACGGACGATCCGGAAATCATTGCCCTGACAGACCAGTATCTTTTCATTGTTTCATTCGGATATATTTTTGCAGGCGTGTTTCATCTGAGCATTGGCGTTCTGAATCCCCTTGGCTTTCCAAATCTCGGTGCTGGCCTCTCTTTCTTTCGTTATATTGTTCTGTACGCTGGTCTTGCCTGGCTGTTTTCCTCAGGCGCAGTTCTGGACAGCCTCACTGGCCCGGTCGGCGTTTTTACCGCGGGCGCAATCGCCTGGATCATTGCAGGCCTCACTGGCGCTTTACTCATTCACCATCGACTGCCAACCCGCTCCCCGCAGCAAACTGACTAAACAGTGACAGACAATCTGCTTCAGACTAGGGTCAAGCTTGCTTACTTCTTCCGTATAGCGAGATACTTTTATCGCCGACGCACGTCCTGAAAGACGCCTGCACACTGTGCACATCAAAGTCTGGTGCCGCTGAAGAGATTTGAACTCCCCACCAACTTCGTCAGCCAAATTATTTAACCTTATAATCAATGGCTTATGCAATCATGACCTGCATTAGATGAGATAATTGGTAGCACATTTAGTAGCAAATTGATGATTAACTTCATACTCAATTAGAGCTCCCAGACACCCTCGCTCCAGGCACTGATTCGCTTGCTGAACAGTAGGAATTGTGGAATTTCAATTGACACTCATTGCTGGATTGCAGCTGCAATTAACCAGTTATAGATGCCTAACGCAGCATAGCGCATATCTATCAGAAAGAAGGATTTCAATCCAACCACTAAATCAAAATGTCGTTTTCCAATGCAGAAATTGTGGTGCTCCGAATAGTGAGGATATCGCTTCCAATTGCGAAAGTGACATCACCATCAATCTCGCCCATCAGTGCCGTAGCCTCGGAAACTGCAGCAAAACCAAAACTCGTTAGATCGATCTTATCCTGATCATCTTGAAAATCAGTGATGGTATCATCTTCATCACCCACCGCAAAAATGAATGTATCTGCCCCAGCTTTACCTGAAAGAATATCTGTTCCTGCACCACCGTGTAGTAAGTCATCCCCCTTTCGCCCATCAAGAACGTCATTACCGTCACCGCCTTTGAGAATATCGCCGCCTTGACCACCTACAAGCAGATCATTCCCTTCATCGCCATTTAGGGTGTCGTTGCCACCATTCCCTCGCAATTCATCATCCCTTTACCACCAGAGATTACGTCGGACAGCCCCCTACCAGAGACAACATCGTTTCCAGCTCCAGCATCAATTGTATCTGATCCCCGTCGGCCAGAAATCGTATCAGCACCATCCCCACCTGAAATAACGTCAGCACCATCTCCGCCAATCAATTCGTCATTACCGATGCCACCGTCAATGAAATCTCGACCGCCGCCGCCATCGATTTCATCTGAACCCTCTCCCCCACTCAAAATGTCATTGCCGCCACGACCAAGTATCAAATCGTCACCGCCATCACCAAAAACTTTATCTCTACCCGATCCAGAATCAACAAAGTCGTCACCACCTAAAGCCGAGATATTCACACGGCCACTAATACCGAATATTGCATCCGAGAATTCAGTAATTTGATCAATCACTCCGTTGTTTATTGCGCCGGATACAACAATGACTTCCACTTGGCTTTCACTGGTGTCGCCCTGAGAATCTATGATTGCGTAATCGACTACATCCCGCCCACGTCCAGTATCTGTCAAACCACCAAACGCATCATTTAATTCGTAAGAAAGTATTCCGTCGGATGAAACTGTAATGCTTGCGCCAGACGCCAAGGTCTCGGAAATTTCGCCTTCGAACATATTTCCATTTAGTTGATTTACAGTCAATGTATCGGACAAGTCTGCATCTGAATCATTGGATAGCAAGTTCGAAGTCAATGGGGAGATCTGCTCCCTACAAATGAATAAACGATCCATAACAGCAATCGGTGCGTCATTCTCACCCACAATTGTAATTCGTATTTCTGCGGATGAAAACGATAATTGGTCGATTTCACCACCGCCACGAAAAACTAAACCATTCTCAAAAATGACATCATCAACCCCATCCCCATTTTGGTCGAACACATCAAAGACGGAGTCTATTGAGCCTAAATTCAGTGAGGAAGCCTCTAATACATTCACCTCCATAGGCAGAGCACTGCTAGTGCCAAACAAGATTATTGTTTGATCGTCTTTCTCAAAGACAAGGTCATCGTAGCCGTCCCCATTTAAATCGCCACTATTGACAACTTCCGTATCAAGATGAAAGCCGTTAATACCGTTTAGTTCAGAGATTTCTAAAGATCGCGCCTGAATATCAGAAGATCCAAATATTACGTAGTGATTGCCCCCATCTACGAGAGATAAATCATCAAATTGATCTCCATTAAAATCAAAACCCGATTCAACGAGTTTATTTGCATCTAGATTGAACCCATTCTCATTACTGAATTGGTTGAATTCACTTAATGATGTTACCGAAGCACCCTCAGAAGAACCGAACACAACATACTCATTGTTCTCATAATCAGTTACTAGAACATCATCAAAACCATCACCATTAACGTCACCAACAAATCGAGCACCAACTGAATAATATATCCCCGATGAGTATAGATCATCTACCAACCGCTGATTCTGAACATCATTTTCTATCTGTGTACCAAACACAACTCTAGTACCATTGTAGTACTCTTCGAAAATCAGATCGGCAAACCCGTCTCCATTTAAATCACCTCCAACGTCAATTAGGGTCTGTACCCAATTTAACTGATTGATTTGTTTGTGCAAAGCGTGATTCAGGGATTTCCGAAAGGGAGTCTTAAATGGCGCGGTTTGATTTGTCGGATGAAGAATGGGCGGTGATTGAACCGTTGTTGCCAAAGGTTAGCCGCGGCCCGAAGCGCAAAGATGATCGTACGATCCTGAACGGCATCTTTTACATTTTGCGCACAGGCGCGCCATGGCGGGACTTGCCGGAACGATATGGACCGTACACGACTGCTTACAATCGGTATAACAGGTGGGGCGAGCGCGGCGTCTGGAAGGGCATATTCGATGCGCTCGCTGAAGAATGTGAGGACAGTCTGATCTTCATAGACGCCTCGATTGTCAAAGCTCACCGCGCAGCGAGTGGCTCAAAAAGGGGGAACTGGCGGAAGATATTGGACGCTCACGGGGCGGTCGCACAAGCAAAGTTCACGTGGCCGTAGATGAAAATGGCAGGCCATTGCGCATTGAGGTCACTGGCGGCCATGTTCATGACAGCCAGGTGATGAATGTCTTCCTCGACTGGGAGATGCCGCCTCTGGCGATGGTCCTGGACAAAGCCTATGGCAGTGCGAAGATCAGGCGCGATATCGCCGATGAAGGTGCGTTGGCGGTTATTCCCGCCAAGTCCAATGCGCGCAATCCGGTCCCGCATGACACCAGCCTTTACGCCATGCGTAATATTGTCGAGCGGTTCTTCTGCAAAATGAAAGACATGAGACGGCTGGCTACACGGTTCGAGAAATCTCGAAGGAACTTCATCAACATGATATATCTCTTCGCAGCAAAATGCTGGATCAATTGAGTCCACACCCTAGGCAACAAGGGATTAAATTTGACCTTTGATCCAGCAAAACTAGTTCATCAGCCAGTTGGGACAATTCAAAAATTTGCTCGAATTTTGCGATCCAAGGCTTTGTCCTAAGTTCTCTTGGGATACTGAAAAATAAAATAAGGAGGACCGAAATTTTGACCGAAGTTGCGGTGATCTATCCCCACCAACTATTCAAGCAGCTTCCGGCACCATTTAAACGAATGCGTTTGTATTTGGTGGAAGAACCTCTCATCCTTACCTACAACCCGATCCACCGCGGTAAGCTGATGTTTCACAAGCTTACGATGGATGCATACCAAGGTATGCTCGAGCAAGAAGGGTATTTGATTACTCGATTGACGATTAGTAAGCACCCGCGATCATCTGATATCTTTGACGCGCTAAAGGATTTCGGTGTCGAGAAAGTGCATATTATCGACACTGTAGACAACTACCTGGAAAGAGAAATTCGAAATTGTGGGATCGATCGAGTATGGTACGAAACTCCATTGTTCTTGCTCTCTAAAGATGATGCAAAGAACCGTTTTGTCGACAGTAGAAAGCTTATGGCAGCCTTCTATAGGAATATGCGGAGAGACAAAGATATCCTTATTGAGGGTACAGGAAAACCGGTTGGAGGTCAGTGGAGTTTTGATAAGGAAAACCGGAAAAAAGTCCCAAAGGGAGTTTCATTTCCGCAAGACTTGACTGTCTACGAGAATGCAGAAACGCATGCCGCCGCTTCTTGGTCTGAAAACATTGCGCCAAATACTTATGGAAGAGCTATGTGCTGGGCACCGTACACGCATTATGAGGCAGCACGGTATCTCGAGGAATTCCTAATTGTTCGATTTCGTGATTTTGGCCCATTTGAAGATGCAATGGCAAATCACCATATCCGCCTTTGGCATTCCGGGTTATCATCTCTTCTAAACAATGGACTGCTAACCCCGTCACAAGTGCTGGAAACGGCAATTACACACGCTGACAGACACCAAATACCGCTCAACTCTCTCGAAGGTTTTGTAAGGCAGATCTTGGGTTGGCGTGAATTTATTCGCGCGAGTTATGAGGTTGATGGTTCTCACATGCGCACCAGTAACTTTTGGAAGAATCATAACCGATTGCCTAAATCTTTCTGGACCGCAGGAACGGGTATAGCCCCTGTTGACCATGTCATAAAAACAGCGCTTGACTTTGGATACTCCCATCACATTGAGCGCCTCATGATAATGGGCAACTTTATGTTATTGTCTCGTATCTCCCCACATGACGTTTATAGATGGTTTATGGGCATGTATTTAGACGCATATGATTGGGTGATGGTGCCAAACGTATACGGAATGAGCCAGTTTGCTGACGGAGGGACTTTTGCAACAAAACCCTATATCAGTGGCTCAAACTACATCAGGAAAATGTCTGACTTTCCTGGTGGTGAGTGGGAAAACGTCTGGACAGCGCTGTATTGGCGTTTCGTTCATGACCACCAAGAAGTCTTTCAAAAAAATCACCGACTTTCAATGATGCCTAAGACATTGGCTCGAATGGACGGAGCGAAACGTGATGCTCATTTTACTATCTCAGCGGAGTTTTTGAGAAAGCTGTCAGCGGACCCGGCCTGAACGCCCTCAAGCGCCAAAACCGAGTTGCATGGAGGCGCAAAGCAATCTGGAAGCTTGCGATATTGCAATTTGGACCCCGCCATTTCCCATACGCGATATGGTGAACTCCGGCCGCATACCGACCGAAGAAAACCTAACACCATTGGCTAAACGATTTGGCCAACAGATAACACGAAAGACGCTGTTACGATTGTCACAACAAGGTTACTGACTGCAGTTTGCATATAAAATCTCCGTAGCATTTATATGCATTGAAATGGAGCATTCTGCTAAAATGGCCAGCTTGCAAAAGTAAAGTTTTTGTGAAGAACGGCTTCTTTCGATTGGCATCATCCATTCAGTTTCGACGACTCCGTCTTAAACTGATTAAATATGCTTATTGAGTGAGTTTGGAGTTCGCAACTGGACCATGCCATATAATGTGAAAGACCTTATTGCTCTGACTTAGCGCAAGAACTGCAAGAACCTGTTCTTCACAACCACGTCTGTCCTAGCCCCCTAATATGCGGCCAGAATCTGTTTAGCATTTTTGCTTGAATTGGAGGTTTTGGTGATGGCTCGGAAACGGTTTTCAGACGAAGATATATTGAAGGTGCTGCGGCAGGTTGAGGTGGAGCTGTCATCTGGCAAAGACCTAAAAAATGTGGGGATGAGTGTGGGTACGCCAAAAATCCGCCATTCATTTTCTCTTTGATTTCAGGACTTTAATTCAATAGCATGGCGGACAGAGAGGGATTCGAACCCTCGAGACGGTTGCCCGCCTACACGCGTTCCAGGCGTGCGCCTTCGACCACTCGGCCACCTGCCCTTACCAAGGAAGGCGGGATTATAGCGATGCTTGCCTGCAATACAAGAGCAAACAGATTGTTGCGAGCGCTGCCGCTTTTGGATAGTCTGGTATTTGTCTTGCAGGTCTCGTGTGGGGATAGCCCCGGCCTGATCACTGCATGATTTTAGTAACGACGGCTTATATACGGGGCATGATAATGGGGTTTTTTCGTCTTCTGGCTTGGGTTTTTGTGGCATTGGGCCTGATGCTTCTCGGGGCTGATGGTGTTTCTACACTTGAACAGGGCGAGCCGGTCATGCGGTCCACTGCCGAGGTTATGAACCTGCTTGGCATCGGCGTGTCGCCCCTGGAAAGTGACGGCGGTGTAGCAACTGTGGCAAACTTTTTCCTGCGGTCAGCTTTCTGGGCAATTATCGGTGGCATTGGCCTGATCATGACGCTGATTTTCCGGCCATTGACCTGAAAAGGCGCCATCTAAGCCTGTGGCACTGACACGCCTCGCCAATCATTGATAACCGTAACGATCTCCTGCTTGCGACGGAAACTGAAGATGCTGTCGGCACCTGAGGTCATGGATATCTCATATGCTTCACGGCCGGCTTTGCGTGATTGCTGCCTGTGACGGACCAAAGCATCGGCATCAAACTGATCCTGATCATATAAAATCTGCTCACTGAAGACCAGGACGACTTCAAAAACCGGATCCGGTTTTTGCAATGTGTGAATTTTTGCGTATCGAAAAAAGTCGAGATTATATGTGCGATAGCTTTCTGACAGGAAGTTTCGGCTCTTCAGTGTAACCTCTCCGGTAACAGTGGAGAAATATGCACGGCTGTTCATTAACAGAGCTGCGAGAACAGACCCCCCCCCATAGCAGAGTGAGCGGTATCATAGCATACAGAGCAGGTTTTGTTTCCGTCACCAACACGTACCAGAAACCGGTTAAAGTGACTGTGCCCAAGAGGATGACAACTGCCCACGTCCAACGTGAGAATGTTGAAATAACAAGCTCTTCATCAGTATAGCGCACAACTCTCATTCTTGTATCGCCTCATTATCACAGGTCTGTTTTAATCGACCAGTGATATACCAGTAAATTGCTCCACCGACCAACCCCGCCGGAACGAACGTGAGCGCCGTCAGAACGCCGCGATAGGCTGTTGCCCAGAAATTGTATTGAGACGCAAAGAACAAACCAAAGAAGAAAAGCGGCAAGAAGTTCTGCTTGTGGTCGATGCCAGTTATGACGGCGCGCCAGAAACACCAGCAACATCACGGGCAAAGCTGTCACGACCAACACGAAAGGCAAGAGTAATATCATCGCCAAGACAATATCAATCAGGCGCAGATCGCTCTTTGCCAGTCCGTGTCCCACACCTTGATCTGCAACAAGATAGGTCAACAAAAGAATGAGGCTTGCCCCGCAACATGCCGCAAACCAGGCTGCAAATGGCTTGAACAGGCTGCGCCACAAATGCCGTTGACGCCTAGCGGCCATAGTCAGACACTTTCGGCGTGCCGACACCCAGCCAGTACAGAAGTCCGCCAATGGCACCGACAGGGATCAGATCAACCATGACCGGAAATTGCGCCGTCGCATCTGAAATATTTTCCGGCTTAATCAGTAAGGTGACGATGAAGAAGGGCAGGAGTGCCATTATGCCAATATCCGTCCATCCTCGAGGCAGATGCAAGGCACGAACAGTGAGTGTTATCAGCAACGCCGGAATTGCTGATACGATAGCAATCACCGCTGTGGACGCAAGCCACCATTCAAGCAGAAACCCCTTCTCGCCGGTAAGCAATTCTCCCCAGCTGATCTTATGAAGGTGCTTCCACTCGCTCTTGAATGCATTTTCAGCAAGCGACCCACCCGTCAGGAAGCCTGTTGCCAGACAGGCAAGAAGCCATGAAGCAACCGGCCTGCCGATCTGCGGCCAAAAGCCATACCGTTTTGAGTCGCGCGTCATGAGTTTGAGGTTGCTACAACACTTGCTGTAGGTCAACAAAACCAGGCAAACATAATCATCACACTCTGCCCGTGACGATCGAAGCGCGGCAGGCTAGAATGCTTTTACGCACGAACACAGCAACACGAAAAGAAGAATAAGATGCAGGTGAAATTCTGGGGCACACGAGGGTCCATTTCCGCTTCCACACCAGAAACAGTCAAATATGGCGGTAACACTTCCTGCGTTGAGGTACGCTCCAAAAGCGGCACCCTGATCGTTATCGACTGCGGCACCGGCTCATACAGGATTGGGCGCAAATTGATGGGTGAATTCAATGGTCAGGTAAACGGCCATATGCTCATCACACATACGCATTGGGATCATATACAGGGCTTTCCGTTCTTTGCGCCCTATTTCGTTCCTTCCAATGAATGGCATATCTATGGCCCGAGCGGGTTTGGGCCGACATTAAATCAGGCTCTGTCGGGACAAATGCAGTATACATACTTTCCGATTTCCATGAATTATCTTGGGGCACAACTGAAATTCCATGACCTGACCGAAGGTACCTTCAGGATTGGTGACATCACGGTGAAAGCCAAGTATCTGAACCATCCCGCCCTGACACTGGGATATCGGCTTGAGGCAGATGGCGTGTCGCTGGTTTATGCCTGCGACCATGAACCTTTCTCTCATGAATGTGCGATGGGTCACGGCCATATCACCGGGAACGACCATGATCACGCTGAATTTCTGGGCGAAGCTGACCTTGTCATTCATGATTCGCAATATATCGCGGAAGAATATGAGTCCAAGATTGGCTGGGGCCATAGCACCTATGAATATGCACACAGAATCTGTGCCTATGCGGATGTAAAGCAACTCCTCTTTACGCATCATGACCCAACGCGCTCGGATGACCAGATCAATACGATTGTGGGCGATATGCAAAAAAGACAGGCGAACGGTAAACTTGAATGTCGGGCCGCTTCGGAAGGCTCTGTCATCGACCTTACCGGCAACTCTGATACTTACAAGATAGCGCCAGTCTCCGTAAAACCTGTCAGCGACAGTCAGATCGACGCACTTTCAAAACCACTTTCTGATATAATCACATATGCGGTACTGCTGACATTTGGCTCCTCCTTGGAGGTGGTAAATGTGACCGACATCATGAAGACCGATGCGATCAAGATCATGGTTGCAGATACCAAAGAGGAGATCTTACTCGCCATCAAGGAACGGCCCATCTCGCTGCTCGTCGTTGACATGGACCTTGATCTATTTGACCTGCCCTCGCTGATAGACGCCATCCCCACACGCGCAGAAGAAGGAGCAGCTCCTCTGCCGCTCATTGCAGTATCTTCGCAGGAAATGCCACAAGATGCAGATTATCCGGAACTGAAAGACTGGATCATCAAGCCCTTCTCAAATGAATATCTCCGCACCCGGATCAGGTCAACCCTCCTGCAGGAAGCTGGAAAATCTGCGCGTGCCCCGCGCATACCCGGGGAAAGTGCAAGGCTCGCCGACATTCAGCGCTATGGCCTGATAGATAAAAAGGGGCAAGCCAAATATGACCGGCTTACCAGACTGGTTGGCACATATTTTCGTGCGCCAATTTGTCTGATCACAATCGTGAATGCTGATAAGCAGGTGTTCCTGTCGAATGTTGGCCTGGACTTTGACGAAACACCGCGCGATCAGTCCTTCTGTGCCCATAACATTCTCAAAAGTGAAGTGTTACACATACCGGACGCGCTGGAAGATGCACGCTTTGCCAAAAACCCTCTGGTAACGGGGAAGCATCATCTGCGATTCTATGCTGGTGCGCCGGTTTACCTGCCAAGTGGCAATGCCGTCGGGACTATCTGCATCTATGACACAGAAGCCAGAACTCTGAGTAATGACGAGATCAATGCGCTGCAAGATTTTGCAACTTTGGTGGAACACGAACTGGCTCGTGAGGAAATCGTTACAGAGCATATCTGAGGATTTAGGAAACGACCATGGAAACACTGGAACTCGCACGGCATTTTGTAAGGCAGCTGGAAGATGGGAGCATTGATGGTGCACGGGGGTGCCTGGACGCCAACGCAGAGATTTGGCATGACTTTGATAACAAGACACAGACTGCTGATGAGAACATGGCCCTGTTCTTCTGGCTCGTCTCTAAAACAAAGAAACGGCAATATGAAATTACCCGACTAGAGGCGATTACTGGAGGCTATCTCCAGCAACATACACTGAAGCTGACTACGTTGAGTGGACAGGAACTGACAGCATATGCCTGTTGCATCGTCAGGGTAGAGAAAACAAAAATCGTCCGTATTGAAGAATATATCAACAATACACCTCTTACAGCTTTGTCTGACTGACAATCAGTCGTCCATTTTTAGCGCTTTGATGAAGGCTTCCTGCGGTATTTCGACGCGGCCAAACTGGCGCATCTTCTTCTTACCCGCCTTCTGCTTCTCCAACAACTTACGCTTACGTGTAATGTCACCACCATAGCATTTTGCTGTCACATCCTTGCGCATGGCCCCAATCGTTTCGCGCGCGATGACACGTCCGCCGATTGCAGCCTGAATCGGTATTTTGAACAGATGACGCGGAATTAGGTCTTTCAGCTTCTCACACATGGAGCGCCCCCGCGCCTCTGCCTTGTCCCGGTGGACGATGATTGACAAGGCATCGACAGGCTCTTCATTCACAAGAATCTGCATCTTCACCAGATTGTCCTGGCGATAGCCAATTATGCTGTAATCAAAACTGGCGTACCCTTTGGTGATTGATTTGAGGCGGTCATAGAAATCAAACACAACTTCGTTCAGTGGCAATTCGTACACCACCATTGCGCGTGAACCAGCATAGGTGAGATCCTGCTGGATACCACGACGCTCTTCGCATAACTTCAGCACACCCCCCAGAAACTCATCTGGAACCAGAATGGTGGCTTTGATCCATGGCTCTTCAAGGTGGTCAATTTTAACCGGGTCAGGCATATCTGCGGGATTGTGCAGCTCCTGCATGGAGCCATCAGTCAGATACATATGATAAACAACTGAGGGTGCCGTCGTGATCAGGTCAATGTTGAACTCACGCTCCAGTCGCTCCCGGATAATTTCCAGGTGCAACAGACCGAGAAACCCGCATCTGAATCCAAAACCGAGGGCAGCAGACGTTTCCATTTCGAATTCGAAGGATGCATCATTCAGCCGCAGCTTGGCGATGGCTTCGCGCAAATCTTCAAATTCGGCACTGTCTACTGGAAACAAGCCACAGAATACAACCGGTTGCGCGGGCTTGAAGCCTTCGAGCGGTGCATCTGTCGGGCGCCGTTCCTCCGTAACCGTATCACCCACGCGGGTATCCGCCACTTCCTTGATGGATGCTGTCAAAAAACCAATCTCACCGGGCACCAGCTGATCAAGATTGATACGTTTGGGTGTGAAAACGCCGACCTGGTCTATGGTGTATGTTGCACCGGCGCGCATCATCTTGACTTTCATGCCTTTTTTAAGGGTGCCATCAATGATGCGTACCAGAACAACCACTCCCAGATAGCTGTCATACCAGCTGTCTACGAGCAGCGCTTTCAGCGGCGCTGCTTCATCTCCCTCGGGAGCTGGCAGCCGGGTCACAATCGCCTCCAACACATCGCCAATACCAAGGCCCGTCTTCGCAGATATTTCCACTGCGTCGCTTGCATCAAGCCCGATCACATCTTCGATCTGCTCACGGACACGGTCCGGCTCTGCTGCAGGAAGGTCTACCTTGTTCAGTACAGGCACAATTTCATGATCTACTTCAATCGCCTGATAGACATTTGCCAGCGTCTGCGCCTCAACGCCCTGACTGGCATCCACAACCAGCAGGGACCCCTCACAAGCAGAAAGCGAGCGGTTAACCTCATAGGCGAAATCCACATGGCCCGGCGTGTCGATCAGGTTGAGGATGTAGGTCTCGCCATCGAGTGCCTTGTATTCAAGACGAACAGTCTGCGCCTTGATCGTGATCCCGCGCTCACGCTCCAGCTCCATATTGTCGAGCACCTGCTCCTTCATCTCCCTGTCGGTCAAGCCGCCTGTCACCTGAATCAACCGGTCAGCCAGCGTTGACTTGCCATGGTCAATATGCGCGACGATGGAGAAATTTCGAATTCTGGATAATGTGCTCATAAGTCTTGGCGATATAGAGGTGAGAGCTGGCTGCGGCAATTACATTATCGCCTCTTGGCCACAAAAAACCGGGCTACAAAAAACCCGGCCATAAGGGCCGGGTTTGTCGCGAAGATGTAAATCCTGTTTATTTTTTCAACGCATCGCGGATTTCTTCAAGCAGGACTTCCTGACGTGGCGGCTCAGCTGGCGCTGCTGGTGCTTCTTCTTCCTTCTTCTTCAGCTCATTGATGGCCTTGATCACAAAAAACAGTGCAATTGCAACGATCAGGAAAGCAATAAAGGCATTAAAAAACAGGCCAAAGTTCATAGTCACAGGATCAATCTCTGCCGCCGCGTCACCCGGCTTCAAAGTCAATTTGATGTCTGCAAAATCTACTCCGCCCATAAGCAATCCGATTGGCGGCATGAGGATGTCATCTACCAGTGACTTGACAATAGTACCAAAAGCACCACCTAAAATAATGCCGACAGCCATATCGACCATGTTACCCTTAACGGCAAATTCCTTGAATTCATTCAACATGTTTGTTCCCTTTCAATGTGCCCAGACAAACGGGAAAACGCGACATCGCTTGTCTATAATAGCAGTCCGCTATCACAGATTCGGTGCAGGGAAAGGAGTTGTTAATATTTTAATTGATGTCAGCCGGAGGGCAGACACTTGCCCCCAAAATGGTGCCATCACGTTGATCCTGCAGTAGAACAGCGCAGGAAAGGTCCCGCAGGCTCTCTGGTACAGCCAGCATATCAGAGTTCATTTCCGCCAGCGAACGAACCACGTTCACATAAGATAAAGTCTTGCCGGCATTCTTTCCGGAGGTGACTTCCACCGTAATGGGTCCACGCTCAAAGAAAACAACCTGCAAAACAGTATTAGCCTGCTCAGTCAATCTGTCCTGCATAATGGTAAGTGTTGATCTGTCATCAGACAGGCGCGGCGTTGGCAGGGATTGCGATAACTGCCTTGTATTGGCGATTGCCACTTCAAGCGCCTCGGCATCTTCGGCAGACACACCCTGTTGTCCCTGTACCACAGCCTGCGGCGTATAGAGCCACTGGTCCTTCAGCCGCTCAATGTAGAATTTCTGGCGCTGCGTAAACTCTTCCAGAGCAAAGGTATCTGCCCAGCCAAGATAGTCCCAGTATGTCACAGGAAACGTAAGCGCGAGAACATCCGGCCGCTGCGCAATGGCCGAGAGGTTATGATCTCCGGCAGGAGACCGAGGACAAGCCTGACTGGTAAATAGCTCAACGACGGTCAACAAGGCAGACTGATCCTGCGCTCGCACCGGGTGCGCCAGAGCAGCGAAGGTCAAGGCAAGGGCTGGAACGACAGCAAGGATACGCAATACAGTTTTGTTCATAGTGTTTATATTGCACAGCAACTGACTGAAAACATATCAAACGCGCGTGAGAAATATGCCTTATTCACGCCCCAACATAAAAAAAGCCGGGATTGACAACAACCCCGGCCCTAAAAAGCGCTGAATAATCTGGTTGCCCGGTTCAGGCAGCCAGCTTGCGGATCACATAATGCAGGATGCCGCCATGGCGGAAATAATCCAGTTCATCGCCTGTATCGATGCGCGAGAGAAGGTCGATCTCTTTCACGGCACCGTCAGCAAAAGTGATCGTTGCCTTGAGTGTATCGCGCGGCCCCATATCCTCGAGGCCGTGGATTGTGACCTGCTCAGTCCCGGTCATACCAAGAGATTTCCAGCTGTCATCACCGGTAAACTGCAATGGCAGAACACCCATGCCAACAAGGTTTGAACGGTGAATACGTTCAAATGACCCAGCCACAACAGCACGCACACCGAGCAATCTTGTGCCCTTGGCAGCCCAGTCGCGAGAAGACCCCGTGCCATATTGTTCGCCAGCGAAAACGACAAGCGGAACATCATCGGCTTTGTATCTCATAGCCGCGTCATAGATCGACATTTCTTCGCCGGTCGGGGCGTATTTGGTCACGCCACCTTCTGTACCAGGCACCATTTCGTTCTTGATACGGATATTGGCGAAAGTGCCACGCATCATTACTTCGTGATTTCCCCGGCGCGAGCCATAGGAGTTGAAATCGGCAATCGCAACCTGATGGTCCTGCAGATATTCACCCGCCGGACCATCCGCCTTGATTGCACCGGCCGGAGAGATGTGATCCGTTGTGATCGAGTCAGCAAACAGACCGAGGACGCGCGCGCTCTCAATAGGTTTTGTCTCTGACGGCTCCATCTCCATACCGTCAAAGTATGGTGGGTTGGCGATGTAGGTTGAATGCGGCCAGGAATAAGTCTCGTCATTACCGGTATTGATCGCCCGCCATTGCTCATCACCATCAAAGGCATTGGCGTAACGTGCTTCAAACATTGCTGGTGTCACACTACCACGCACAATATCAGCAATTTCCTGATTGGACGGCCAGATGTCCTTCAGGAAAACGTCATTGCCATCCTTATCCTGAGCAATCGGATCGGATGCAAGATTGACATTCATGGACCCGGCGATGGCATAAGCAACGACCAGCGGCGGGGAGGCCAGGAAATTCGCGCGCACATCCTGCGAAATACGGCCCTCGAAGTTGCGATTACCTGACAGAACAGAGGCCACGGCCAGATCGTGTTCATTGATTGCCTTGGAAATCGGAGGTGGCAGTGGACCGGAGTTACCGATACACGTTGTGCAGCCATATCCAACAAGATTGAAGCCGAGGTTATCGAGTTCATCCTGCAGGCCTGCTTTTTCTAGATAATCGGTTACAACCTGCGAGCCGGGCGCGAGGGATGTTTTCACCCATGGCTTGACCTTGAGGCCTAGAGCGTTGGCTTTTTGGGCCACAAGACCCGCTGCGATGAGAACGGAAGGGTTGGATGTGTTCGTACAGGACGTAATCGCAGCAACTGTCACGTCGCCATGCCCGATGTCGAAATCCTCCCCTTCAACAGCTACACGTTTGCCGGCTTCATCCGCTTTTCCATACTCCTTATCCAGAGCAATAGCGAACCCTTCTGGACCATTTTCAAGCAGAATCCGGTCTTGTGGTCTTTTGGGGCCAGCGATAGATGGTTTAACTGATGACAGGTCAAGCTCAAGCGTGTCGGTAAAGACCGGATCGGGTGTACCTGTTTCCCGCCACATGCCCTGCTCCTTGGCATAGGCTTCAACCAGGGCAACGCGGTCTTCCGGCCGGCCGGTAGCTCTGAGATAACGCAGTGTTTCTTCATCAATCGGGAAGAACCCACAGGTCGCACCATATTCCGGCGCCATGTTTGCGATCGTTGCCTGGTCTTCCAGGGTCAGGTTGTCCAGGCCCGGGCCATAAAACTCCACAAACTTGCCAACAACGACTTTCTCGCGCAGCATTTGTACAACTGTCAGCACAAGGTCGGTCGCAGTCGCGCCCTCAGGCATTTTGCCTGTAAACCGGAAACCGATAACCTCCGGGATAAGCATGGAAACCGGCTGGCCAAGCATTGCAGCTTCGGCCTCAATGCCACCAACACCCCAACCAAGAACAGACAGGCCATTGACCATGGTCGTGTGACTGTCCGTACCCACCAGCGTGTCAGGATAAGCGTATGTCTCGCCCCCGGCGTCAGCCGTCCAGATCGTTTGCGCCAGGTTTTCAAGATTAACCTGATGGCAGATACCCGTGCCAGGAGGAACAACGCGGAAGTTGTCAAAAGCACCCTGGCCCCATTTAAGGAAAGTGTAGCGCTCGTTATTACGCTCATATTCCACCGCCACATTCTTGGCGAAGGAATCATCCGCCCCGAAATAATCGACCATAACCGAGTGATCGATAACCAGATCTACAGGTGCCAGTGGATTGATCTTCTCGGCATCCTGCCCGAGATTTTTCATGGCGTCACGCATGGCGGCAAGGTCAACAACCGCCGGCACGCCTGTAAAATCCTGCATCAATACGCGCGCAGGGCGATAAGCGATCTCTTTTTTGTTGTCACCATTATTGGTCAACCAGTCAGAGAAACCCTTCACGTCCTCTGTCGTGACAGAACGGCCATCTTCAAATCGGAGAAGATTTTCCAGAAGCACTTTCAAAGAGAAAGGCAGACGTGAAACATCCCCAATTTTTTCAGTCGCTTTTTTGAGGCTGTAATAGCTGTAGCTTTTGCCGTTGACGTTAAGCTTGGATTTTGTGCCAAGACTGTCCTGACCTGGGATCATGGGTCTCTCCTCTGAAAATGACTACTGGGACTAGCCGGAGGGGCGAGCCGAAAGGCCATACCGGCATAATTTTGGGCCGTTATGACCGAACCAGAGGCCGCAATCAATCGGGCTGTGCAGCAAAAATTCTTCATGACGCTTTTACCAACAATCTACACTGGCAGTGGTGGCAAAAATTGTTTTATGAAACCGGGATGGGGACAGAGACATTCCAGATTTCCTTGCAAATACATGACCTTGGCGTTGAACGCGCCGGGCGGCACATTCTTGCGGGGGTCAATTTCAGCGTTGTGCCCGGCGATGCGCTGGTTTTGCGCGGCACAAACGGCGCTGGCAAAACAAGTCTATTGCGGGCGCTTGCCGGGTTCGCCCGTGTGCAGGAAGGTGAAATCCGGTTTCTGGATGGCCCGGATATCATCCATCGGGAAGATATTGCCGCGACCCACATGCACTATCTGGGGCACGAAAATGGCGTTTCCCTCAAACTCACCGTTCTGGAGAATATCATCTCCTGGTCTCAGTTACTGGCACCACGCAACCGCCATCGTGCCGCCGATATCATTGCGCAGGTTGGTCTTTCTCTGATGGCAAGCGAGCGCGCCAGCCGCTTGTCCGCCGGGCAGAAAAGGCGGCTGGCTTTAGCCCGCCTGCTGATCGCGCCAAGGGCTGTCTGGCTGATGGACGAACCAGCCACAGCGCTGGATGCCGCAGGACAGGAACTGCTCAAAGACGTCTGCCAGCAGCACCGGGCAAAAGGTGGTATTATCGTCCTGACCGCTCACGAAGGCTTCACCCTGCCAAATGCCCAAGGGCTCCATCTGGCTGTTGGGATCCCCGCATGACAAACGCTCTGACGCTTCTTCGACAGGAAATAATGCTGAGGACTCGCGGCAGTGCCGGGCCAGCAGCATTAGGGTTGTTCATCCTTGCAGGTGCCCTTGCCCCCCTGTCACTGGGGACTGATGACATTTTGCTGAGCACCATTGCTCCTGGCCTATTATGGATATTTGCCTGCCTTGCCGCGTTGCTTGGCCTTGAAGGCCTGTTTCAGGATGATCTTTCGGAAGGGCGTTTCGCTGTCCTGAGACTAACGTCACAGCCGCTTTGGCTGGTCTTGCTGGTCATGATGGTCGCTTACTGGCTTGTCGTCTGCGCGCCGGTCCTGCTGGCTGCGGTACCGCTTGGCTTCCTGCTCGGCGCTGATATGTCGACCACCCTGCGGCTGTCTCTGTCACTTGCGTTAGGCACACCATCCCTGGCTTTTATCGGTGCCTGCCTGGCTGCCATATGCGCCGGCCTGCCAAGAGGAACGGGCCTTGTCATTTTCCTTGCTCTGCCTTTCTTTGCCCCAGCCCTGATTTTCGGCGCCAGAGCCGCGACAGGCGGAGACGACATGCTCTCTGCGTTCATGTTCCTCTCGGCCTTCAGCCTGATTGCCGTTGCCACCTGCCCTTTCATTGCGGCAGCCGCCATCAGACAAAATATGGAATAGCTTTAATTTCCAGCTGTCTTGTCGTATTTCTGACAAATGGTTATGCCTAGTTAACCTTCCAAGCGTAGCGTGATAGGCAAATGATTTGCCCGGACTTTCGGAAGTGACAATGAACAAAGTAATTTCGACCAGTATTCTTGCCTTTATCCTGTCAGCTGCCCTGCCCGCTGCTGCACAACAGCCCACAGTCATTGCGACCTATAAAGACTGGATTGTCTACAAGCTGGATCTGGGCGGCGATACTGTGTGTTATGCCGTTACAGAGCCGACTGACAAATCGCCCCGCTCAGTCAATCATGGCGATGTTTTCTTTATGGTCTCAACCTGGTCATCAGGCGTTGCGGAGGGGCAACCAAGTTTTATCGCCGGATATGAACTGCGTGATGCACCTGAACCTGTGGTGCGTATCGGCTCTGACAAGTGGGAAATGTACACTTCAGAGCAGGAAGGCTTTGTTGAACGGGACACCGATGAACGCCGTCTCGTATCGGCAATGAAACGGGGCAGCGACATGCATGTCTCAGCCATTTCAGAACGCGGAACAGCGACAAATTATACGTTCTCATTACTGGGTATTACCGACTCCCTGAATCGCATTGAGAAAGACTGCTAAAAGCTTCAACTTCGCCAGCTTATGTTGAAATAATACTACTTGAAGACTAACCTGCCTGCATGATGGGGCGGGTTTCATGGGGTATATAAAATCAGCGCAATGCTGCGGCACTTTTTTTCTGGTATGTTTTGTGGCCATCGCAAACCCGATGGCCGCGAAAGCATCCCCTTGGCCAATGCCAGAGGGGGAAGGCCAGACGATAACCAGAACTGAAAGCTTCACCTCACCCACATTCAGACAACTCACCACTAGCATGTACACGGAATATGGCTTAACCCCCACAGCAACCCTTACGGGCAAACTGGCATATGCAACACAAGAATATGGTGGGCAGTTCCCGGCTGCGACGCAAGGACTGACCGCCGCGGAAATCTCACTGCAGCAGCAATTCAAACGCACTGACAGATCAGTTTTTTCAGGCCAGATATCTTACGCTGCCAAAACAAACATGGATCGTATTCAACAGTCCGACAATGTGAGGTTCGCTCCTATTACCTACGGTAATGCTGTTGAGATTTCCATCCTGACAGGCAGGAGCTTCAATAATGAAGGCACTGTGTTTTTCACCACCCAGACCGGTGTCAGACACGCACTTGGCGATGATGCCGACCTGGTGAACTTTGAATTTACCGCAGGTATAAAGCCACTGGCGCGATGGATGATTCTTGCCAAATCACTCAATTCTATCAGTCTGCAAAATGATTCAGGTGGCGTTGATTATGATATAGCCAGGCTGGAGCCAACTATTGTCTATCACCGCAATGATCGCGCCTCATATGCTATTGGCGGTAGTTACGATATTTACGGGCGCAACCTCCAAACTGGGAATAGTATTTTTTTCAGTATATGGAACAGGTTCTAACGGTCTGAATGTTTTTATTTAACCAGGAAAATATCAGTGCGCCATTACCTGATCCGTCGTTGCTGGAGAAAATAACCTACACGGAGCCGGGTGCCCTCTGGCTCCTGCTTTTTGTCCTGTTTCCCTTTTTCTATATAAAGTTTTTGCGTCACCGGAGGCGAAAGTGACTGCCACACCAGACCTGTCTGCGGAAATTTCACCCCTCATTCTTGAACTCAATGAAGACGGCATTGAGCCACGCGAACGCCAGTCCAGACTTCAAGAAATTACCGCGAAATATGAAATGCACCTCCTGGAAAAAGCTGTGTCATATTTTCAGGCGACATATCCAATCCAAAGCGCTTCAAACATTCTGACGAGGCCCCAAACATACAGCTTTATTGCAATCGCGGTATGGTTGGCTGTGATGGCATATCTTTCACCCGAGATATTGCCTCCAATGATCAGTACTGCTTATATAACTTACTGTCTGGTGCTTGCACTTCTGCGCTGCTGGCTTTTGCTGGAATCCGTCAGAGTGCCGGAAGCCCGGGCGGCGCCCCCTGAGCATAAAGCAGACTATGAGCTGCCCGTCATCACCATACTGGTTCCACTATATCAAGAAGCTGCAAGCGTTCCCTATATACATGAAGCCCTGTCCGCGCTGGATTATCCGCAGGACAAGCTGGATATAAAAATTCTTCTCGAAGAAAATGATCTAGGCACAGAAAAAGCTGCAAGACAATATTTTCTCGATACGCAGTATCATCTGATAGTTGTGCCCGATAGCGCGCCACAGACTAAACCTAAAGCCTGTAACTATGGTCTGTGGCTTGCACGTGGTGACCTTGTTGTCGTTTACGACGCGGAAGACAGACCGGACCCTGACCAACTCCGCATAGCAGCAAAATTATTTGCCACTGCACCAGAGCAGGTTGCCTGCGCACAGGCACGTCTGAATTATTATAACCCGGAACGTAACGGCCTCACACGACTGTTTACTCTGGAATACACTTTCCTGTTTGATACGCTGCTGCCTGTTTTCTGCCGCCACAACATGCCGATACCGTTGGGGGGAACATCAAATTTCTTCCGCACACACGTGCTTCAGGAAATAGGTGGCTGGGATCCTTATAATGTGACCGAAGATGCTGATATTGGTCTGAGACTGAGCGATTCCAGCTATCGGACTACAATGCTGAATTCTACGACATGGGAAGAAGCGACCCCAGACATGAGAGGCTGGCTGCGCCAGCGGTCACGCTGGATCAAGGGCTATATACAGAAATGGCTGGTACATTTGCGCCAGCCAGGCGGATCCCTGATGAGTGGTCAATTCTGGCGCAAACAGGTCACCCTCCACTTCGTCGTCGCATCCGTTATTGTTGCTGCTTTGATTAACCCGATATTCTGGCTGCTGTTCGTGCTGTGGCTTGCAGGCTTCCAGGGAATTGAGTCCAGCTTCTTTCCTGAACCTCTCGGCGGTCTGGCCGTCACAAGCTTTCTGCTCGGGAATTTCCTGCTGGTATATCTCTACATGATTGCTCCCCTGAACAGACGGTGGCTTCAGCATACGCCTTATGCCCTGCTGTTGCCGCTTTACTGGCTGTTGCAAAGCATCGCCGGATATATGGCACTGTGGCAGCTATGCCGAAATCCCTTCTATTGGGAAAAAACGCATCACAACCCGACAACAGAAATCCCGACTGATGCGCCCTATTGAAAGTAAATTTCCGTCAGCCCTCGTTATGGGTTCAGCAAGCTTGCTCGTTGCAATGGCCATACTGCTATTCGGGTTCTCGCCATTATCCCAAGAGCAGCCTTCTGGGTATGGTTGGGCCATCAGTTTGCTGACATACCTGCAATCAACCATACCGATCGCTGTGTCGACCATTCTGCTGCTCACTTTTTTCAGTATAAGCACGGCTGTTACCATTACTTACACAAGGCAACCTTTAGTGCGACTGTCCTTATCGAACATGGTCATGTTAGCCTTATGTCTGACGAACCCGTTGTTATTATGGTGCTTCACAAGTTCTGAAACTTATCTGATACCCTGCCTGTCGATGATCCTGTGGTCATTATGCGCGTCACTTCAGCAACGCACATTCTCACGCAACGCCGTCATTGTCGGCCTCTCACTGTTGGTATTGTTTTCTGCTGCAATGCCTTTTTTCTGGCTTGTACTGCCAGTACTTGCCAGTCTTACAGTCCTGATCTCACCGCGCCTTCTGATAAAACATCAACTGACACCCTTCCTGATTATCATGATGCCGTTGATTTTCGCTGGTGCTGGCTTTTATTACTGGTTCTGGAGTACAGGCGAGGCATCTGATCTGTGGCGCTTCTTCACCAACGTCCGCGATACCAGCACAATCTGGGAGATACGCCATGAAGGCCGCTTCGCCTCAGCCATGGCAGAGATGGCGTGCTGGGCGTTGCTGATATGCCCCCTTGTTGTGCTTGGCCTGTTTCAGGCACCATCGGCCTTGAAGAAAAGGCTTTGTGGCTGCCTTGTTCTCATACCTGTATTGGGCGCCGCAATCGGAAGTGATTTTCATGCACTCCCAACGCCCCTTCCTCATCTGGCGATGCTGGCCACAGCACATATCTGGATGTCCGGCGTGCTGAAGCCTTACCACGCTCTTGCCGGACACTATGTTTCATGGCTAGGGAGCTATCTTGCTATCTGGTATTATACCCCATGACCGACGCGTTATTTGATCTCACTGGCCTCCCATTCTGGAAAATGAATGGTCTTGGTAATGATTTCGTCATTGTAGACCTGCGCCGTACCAGCCACAGGATGACCGAGGAAGCGGCGATCACCCTTGGCGCGCGTGACGGCGCCTATGGATGCGATCAGATCATTACGCTGGAGAGTCGCGCCGGTGAGCCTTACATGGGTATCTGGAATGCTGATGGTTCGGAGGCAGGTGCCTGCGGCAATGCTGCACGCTGCATTGGCTGGCTGTTGATGAAAGAGAGTGGCGCCCAGGGTGTAGCCTTCCTGACCCCGGCAGGTGAGGTTGAAGCGCAATGGATTGGCAACGAACGTATCAGCGTTGATATGGGCGAGCCACGCCTGAAGTGGCAGGATATTCCCCTGGCAGAACAAATGGATGATACACGTTTCATTGATATCAAGCTGGGGCCTATCGATAACCCGGTTCTCTGGGGGCCGTCTGCGGTCAACATGGGTAATCCGCACTGCATCTTCTTTGTAGATGATGTGAGCGCCCATCAACTCGATAAATTCGGGCCCATGATTGAGCATCATCCGCTTTTCCCGGAGCGGGCCAATATTTCAATCGCACAGGTGCGCGGACAATATGATATCCGTCTGCGTGTTTGGGAGCGTGGCGCTGGCATCACCAGAGCATGCGGCACGGCAGCATGTGCCGCTCTTGTTGCTGCAAACAGGCGACGCCTTACAGCGCGCAAGGCTAGCGTGGAACTTGATGGCGGCACACTGGCGATTGAATGGCGGGAGAGCGACGATCATGTCATCATGGCCGGGCCGGTAGAGTTGGAGCATCAGGGGACTCTCAGTCGTTAAACTGTCCACCCGCCAAGACTTGCACACTGCAATCTGATACCGCATGTATCCCCGATGAGTGATCGACCAACCAGCAATCACGGAGCAGCAACCGAAGTCGTCAGCATGGGCTGTCGGCTGAATGGTTATGAGTCCGAGAAAATGGCCGCTCACGCAAAAAATGCCGGGTTACAGGATGCTGTCATTATCAACAGCTGCGCTGTCACCAATGAAGCGGTGCGTCAGACCCGGCAGAAAATCAGGCAAGCCAAAAGAAACACCCCTGATAAAAAAATTATCGTCACAGGGTGTGCTGCGCAGATTGATCCTGGCAGTTTTGAACTGATGCCGGAAGTAAGTGCTGTAATCGGAAATGCCCAAAAAATGCAGGCCGATATATGGAAAACACTCGGCCACAAGCCTGCTGAAACTTCTCTGGTTTCTGACATTATGGCAGAAACCACACTAACCACCGCACAACCTGACCCTTCAGCATCGAAACGCACCCGTGCATATGTCCAGATTCAAAATGGCTGCGATCACCGCTGCACTTTCTGCATTATTCCATATGGGCGCGGCAACAGCCGTTCTGTACCGATTGAAGAGGTGATTTCAGAGGTGCGCCAGCTCACTCAGGCTGGCACTCGAGAAGTGGTACTCACAGGCGTGGATATAACCTCTTATGGGCCAGACCTGCCGGGAGAACCAGATCTCGGCACGCTTGTTGCACGCCTGCTGGCAGCCGTTCCGGATCTGCCGCGCTTGCGGCTCTCCTCCATTGATGAGGCAGAAATAGACGAGCGACTTTTTGAGCTGCTCGTGACTGAAGAACGCATCACACCATATCTTCACCTGTCGCTGCAATCCGGCGATAATATGATCCTTAAACGCATGAAACGACGGCATACGCGTGAGCAGGCGATCGAGTTCTGTCGCAAAATCAGCGCGTGCCGCCCGGAAATGGCGTTTGGTGCAGATATTATTGCCGGTTTCCCGACGGAAACTGAAGAAATGTTTGAAAACTCTGTTTCACTCGTGAGCGCGTGCGACCTGTCGTATTTGCATGTTTTCCCGTACTCCCCCCGGCAGGGGACACCAGCTGCCCGTATGCCACAGCTGGATCGCGAAACAATTAAAGACCGGTCGCGGCGCTTGAGGGCAGCAGGAGATGCCGCTTTGTCAAAACATCTCGACAGCCTCGCAGGACGTTCGTTTGAAGTGCTGACTGAGAAAGCGACAGACACAGCAAAACTGGCACGCGGTCGATTGGCAAATTTTGCGGAAGTGACATTTGATCCGAAAGGCGACATGAGCCTTCTGGACCCCGGGCATCTCGTCAAAGTGATGCTGACCGGTCATGACGGGCGTATTTTGACAGGATCGCCAGTGGAGAAAACAGTACAGTGAGCGAAAAAAAAGGGTTTCTCGGACGCCTCTTTGGCCGGGACAAGAAACCAGACACCGAAGAACAGGGCCATACGCCTGAAAACGATGCGGACACGCAGGGTGTAGAACAGCTGCCAGCGGACGATACGACTCATACTTCGAGCGAGGCAGATCCCGCTCCCGAACCTGCAACTCAAACAACATCTTCGCTCGACGAAGAGCCTGCAAAGGAAAAACCCGGATTTTTCAGCGGTCTTTTTGGCGACGGGGGCAACACAGAAGAAACTAAAAGCGACGCGCCATCTATTGATGAGGCTGCGATTATCTCAGAACGTCGCGAGGTGGCAGAGAAACTGACCACGCAGGTACGTCATGAACTGCAAACGGCTTTCGCCGGAAACGCAGAAAAGTTCACAGCTAGATTGCAAGAAGAAACAATCCCGCCGCTCATCCAGGAGGAGAGAACAGAAACTGCTGATGAGTTTGAAATAGAAATTGAGGCCGAAGAAACAGCGCCGGATCTGCCCGATATGCCGGAGCTGGAAGAACCAGAGCCGGAGAAGAAACGCGGGTTCTTTGGACGCCTGACTCAAGGCCTGTCTAAATCATCTGCAAAATTATCGGGTGGTGTCAGCGCTATTTTCACCAAGCGCAAACTTGATGACGACACGCTGGAAGAACTGGAAGATCTGCTGATTACGGCAGATCTTGGCGTGCCAGCCGCAACACGCATCACCACGGCGCTGGCGAAGGACAAGTTCGACAAGGAAATCAGCGATACTGAAGTACGAAAGGTCCTGGCCGAAGAAATCGCCGGTAGCCTTCTGCCCCTTGAAAAAGACATCATCATCAATCCAGCCAACCGGCCTCATGTGATCTTGATGACAGGCGTGAATGGTGCAGGCAAGACAACGACTATTGGCAAACTGGCCCGGAAGTTTTCTGGTGAAGGAAAGTCTGTCATGCTGGCAGCCGGTGACACATTCCGGGCAGCAGCGATCGAACAACTGGCTGTATGGGGAGCGCGCGTCGGTGCACCAGTTATTTCCCGTGCCGTTGGCGCGGATGCCGCTGGCCTTGCCTATGACGCATTGCAGGAAGCACGGGCACAGAATATCGATGTGCTCATGATTGACACCGCAGGGCGTTTGCAGAATCGCACCGAACTGATGGATGAACTGGCCAAAATTGTCCGTGTGATCCGCAAACTCGATGAGACGGCACCACACGACACCATTCTCGTGCTCGACGCCACGGTTGGCCAGAATGCCATTAGCCAGGCTGAGGTATTCACCCAGATCGCAGGCGTATCCGGCCTGATCATGACTAAACTGGACGGCACCGCGCGCGGCGGCGTTCTTGTGGCTCTGGCTGACAAATTCAGCCTGCCCGTACATTATGTTGGCGTCGGCGAAAGTGTCGAAGACCTGCAACCATTCAGCGCTGAAAACTTTACAAGAGCGCTCACAGGCATCGAGGAACTGACGGTAAAGTCATGACAGAATCAAAACCCAAAAGAGAGAAGCTGACCGGCACACCTAAAATGCTGGTAGAGCTTGGTCCGCTGGCAGCATTTTTTATTGGATATTTCATGGGCGGCCGCATTGGCCCGGTGCTTGATCGGACCTTCGGCACGCAGATGTTCAGTGAAGGGGGCGATGGTGTATTCGTCGCTACCGCACTTTTCATCCCTGTGTGGATGGTCGCAAGTGTCTATTCGGTCTGGAAGGAACGCAGTATTTCCCCGATGCTGGTCCTAACCGGCATACTGGTAATAGGCTTTGGGTCACTGACACTGATCTTTCAAAGCAAGATTTTCTATTATGTGAGATCCACACTTGTGTATCTGCTGTTTGCTGGCCTACTGGGCGGCGGCCTCATGATCAAACGGATATTCCTGAAAATGATCATGGGAGAGGCCCTGAATTTACCGGATACGGCATGGCGCACCCTAACATGGCGGTTTGTTTGGCTTTACCTCGCATTGGCAGTTGGTAATGAGATCTTGTGGAGAACCATGACGCCAGGTTGCTTGCCTGACGTGCCATGTGACGGGGAAGCCTGGTATGTACGGATTGAAACCTTCGGTTTCATGGTACTTATTTTCCTGTTCATCATTGCTCAAACACCCTTCATTTCGAAACACCTGATTGAAGAAGACGCCCCAGAAGGTGCCCCCTCAGCACCCGGTGATAACCTGCAGTTGAAAGATATGGGCGAGACAGGACAAGGAACCTCACGCGAACAACAGGGCATACCTAATGCTAAAGACCGCCCGGAGGGTTCGTGAACGGCGCAAAATCATCGTTGTCTTTTGACTGATCATACTGCTTCAGTGCCCAGTAGACGCTGGGAAAAGCAAGGTCCGTCCACGGGATTTCCGACCAATTGAAAAGGCCCACCGCTTCACTTTCCGGCCCGGCTGCAATGGTTTCAGGGTTGATAAGCCTTGCACGAAACATAATCTGCACCTGAGAGATATGTGGCACGCTGTATGTTGCCAACACACGGTCAATAGCAAGTTCAGCACAGGCCTCTTCCTGCGCCTCACGCATGGCAGCTTCTTCAAGGGTTTCCTTCAACTCCATAAATCCGGCCGGTAGTGTCCAGAAACTTTTTCGTGGCTCAATTGCACGTTTGCAGAGCAAAATCTGCTCACCTGCAACCGCGACAGAACCAACAACGATTTTAGGGTTCTGGTAATCAATAAAGCCACAGCGCGTACAGACGGACCGTTCCATGTTATCATCTTCGGGCACTCTTCGCGCAAACTCTGGTTCAAGATTATCGGTAGTCACCGTGCTTTTTCTCCTTGCCCGAAAATCGAAATTTGGGTAATTCTGGTCACAGATAGTTTGTTTTACCCATTTTTTTTCAAAAATTGTGGAAAAATGTTGCAAAACCTGCCGACACTGGACAGGTTGCAAATGTTTGTTAACAGATAAAAGGCAAACAGTGCACCCAGGAGCTATTGAAGAAATCCTTCTCATCTTGCTCCGCATACACAAGCAACGTCGTAAGGCGCTGCCCTACAACAGACAAGAGGAAAACAATGGCTAAATTCTCGCTGCAAAAATCACCGGGCCACCTTATTCGCCGTGCCCAACAATATTCATACGACCTGTATGCCAAAGAAGTTGGCAAAACAGGCCCAACCCCACGTCAGTTTGCTGTTCTGCACACTGTCTCCGAAGATGAAGGCTTGAGCCAGACTGATCTCGTCCGCAAGACTGGCATTGATCGCTCTACACTCGCAGACATGATCTCTCGCCTGATCAAAAAAGGCTACCTCGCTCGCCAACGTACAAAAACAGACGCACGTGCCAATTCAGTCAAGCTGACTGCGGCCGGTAAAAAAGTGCTGACATCAGCAACAGCTAAAGTTGTGAATGCAGAAACAGCGGCGCTGAATGTACTGCCTAAAACACAGCAGGCTGCTTTCATGAAAGCACTGGCAACTTACGCAGAGGCTCTCGACAAGATCGAAGCTGAGCAAATGGCACCAAAGAAACGTGCACCACGCAAGAAAGTTGCGAAAAAAGCGCCAGCCAAAAAAGCTGCGAAAAAAGCACCAGCAAAACGCGTTGTGAAAAAGAAAGCGCCAGCCAAAAAAGCTGCCGCGAAGAAAGCACCAGCAAAACGCGCGGTGAAAAAGAAAGCGACACGCAAGAAAAGATAAGAGTTTGGCTGCTCGCAGCCTGATCTTTACGAGATAAACAATGCCGCCGGTTTTTATCGGCGGCATTTTTCATGCGTTTCAGATATCCAGTATCAGGGTAACTGGCGCATGGTCGGAGGCTTTTTCCCAACCACGCGCCTCATCGTGAATGGTATAGGCCTCGCGACCACCATCCAGTGCGGCCTTGCGAAGCGCGGGCGTGACCCAGATATGATCCAGCCGCCGCCCTTTGTTGGAGGCACGCCAGTCTTTGGCACGATAGGACCACCACGAATAAAGTTTTTCTGGCTCCGGGATCAACTCGCGGGCCACATCTATCCAGCCGACGCTATCCATTACTGCCTGCATATGTTCCACTTCAACCGGCGTATGTGAGACAACTTTGAGCAGTTGCTTGTGCGACCAGATATCATTCTCTGTCGGCGCTACATTCAGATCACCAACAAGAATAGACTTTCGGGCAATGTTCTCACTGAACCATCCTGCCATTTCCTGCATGAATGCCAGTTTGTGTGCGAATTTCTCATTCACTTCCGGGTCCGGTACATCCCCACCTGCAGGCACATAGAAATTATGTATCTCAAGACCGCCCTTCAGGCGCACACTGATATGGCGTGTATCGTCTTTCCCGCAGAACTGGTGCGCCTGCTCAGCTGTAAATGGATGCCGTGAGATTATCGCCACCCCATGGTAACCAGGCTGCCCATGAACAGCGATGTGCTCATACCCCAGTTTCCGCAGGGCTTTTGAGGGAAACTGGTCATTGACGCATTTGATTTCCTGAAGACAGAGGACATCAGGCGCGTGTTCCTTCAGAAACTTCTCAACCTGACCAATGCGCAGGCGAACAGAATTAATGTTCCATGTCGTGATTTTCATATCGGCCTTTCCTGCGCGTCTCTCTTGGCAACCATGCGTTTACACCATAGACCATGGCGCAATGGAACAGATGAGTTTTCTTCCCCCTGAGATGCCACACCTGTGGCAGGCAGCGCTTATCATCTTCACCAGTTTTTTTGGGTCCGCCCTCACAGCAGCTTTCAGTATTGGCGGCGGCCTGCTGCTGATCGCAGTTATGAGTTCTGTCATGCCTGCCATCGCTGTGGTCCCCGTGCACGGCGCTGTGATGGTCGGATCTAACGCAGGCCGTGCAAGCATTCTGTTCCGGCATATCGACTGGCCGATTCTTGGCTGGTTCGCGATTGGTGCCGTCATCGGGGCGAGCATCGGATCTCAGGTTGTGACCAACCTGCCTGCCTGGGCCTTTCGTTTCGCCATCGCGGCATTCATTATCTTCACACAATGGGGGCCGAAATTTCGCAATCTTGGATTTGGTCCCAGATCATATATTGTGGCAGGCGGCATCTCATCATTTTTGACGCTTTTTGTCGGCGCAACCGGTCCTTTTATTTCGACAATCCTGTCAAAAGTTCCCGGCATGGTACGGCAGGGCCTCATTGCCTCCTCGGGTGCCTGCATGACCCTGCAACATGGTCTGAAAGTGATCGTTTTTTTTCTGGCCGGGTTCATATACGCGCCATGGATACCCCTGATCGCGGCGGCGCTGGTAAGCGGTTTTTGCGGGACTTTGCTGGGCACGAAACTTCTGGGCAATCTTTCCGAAGCAGTATTCCGTAAACTGTTGAAATGGTTGCTGACGGCCATGGCTGTCTATCTACTGACACTTGCCGCAATAGAGGTCCTCTCACTCTGACAGTGCCTGAGCGACGGGCAGTCTTTTTTCAAAACAGATTGAAGCTGCTGCCCACGACCCCAACCGGCCAGCGTCCTTGTTCGAACAACTGAAACTTCAACGCAAAGACATGACCGCCTGCATCAAAATCAGGATCATTTGCTGCTGCCAACAGCAACAGGCCCGCGCCATAAGCGGCCTGTACTGCTCCCCCCACAGAAAGATTGTGTACGTTCTCGTCAACCATATCCCAGAGTGCGGCTGTATCCAGCAACGCGCTCTTGGACGCATGACCCGCACGGTCTGCCACAACAGAAAGCCCAAGTTGAAGCGCTTCTTCCGAGAGGAATTCCAACGCCCGGCCCGTCAGGTCTGACCGCACAAGCTCCTCTGCCTCCCAGGCAGGGTTTGACCAATCGAACGTCTCTGCAGAAGCTGCTGCGTCATCCCAGTCAGCCAGGATCGCGATATCCGTATCCGGAAATCCCAGTTGATCGAGATAGTGATCAGCCACCAGACGTGTTTTCGGGTGCAACGCTTCACCCAGATGCGAAAACCAGGGCACTTCTTCCAACCCGTCAGCAAAACGTCTCAAGCAGGATAATACGGGCAACTCTCGCTCGAGTTGCTCCAGTTCTTCATCATTGTTCATGGGTCAACAGGTCATGCCTGTGGGGCAGATAGTCAAGCACGCATACAAAAAAAAGCGCCCGGCTGAGCCGGGCGCAATCTTGCGCTGTAGCGCCTGCGCCGGGAGGGGAAGTCCGGCGACGCGAGATGCGGATCTGCAAGCGGGGGGCGACGCTGATCGCTGCATCAATTATCGCGTAATGTGACAATAACGCATCACACCCCATCTTTTCAAGTTACATTTGCGAAAAAATCTTGCGTGTTGCAAATTCCTCGACTTGATCGGCCCCTAGCGGTCGCGGACAAAGCTTCCACCCGCCTCGGGGATCCGAAAGGCGTTGTTGGGTATGCGAACGCCATTGCGCACATTATCGAGATCAACAACTGTGTAATTGCCTGCCTCATCGACGACGGCCCATCGCCGTAACTGCATGTCAGGGGCGTCAAAGGTCAGGACCATTTCGCCCTGCGTTTCCACATCTGTTGATTCAAGGATCAGATTGACAGCCGCCTCAGAGCGCAGAACCTCTTTCAGGCGCGCATCTTCGGTCTGCACATTACGGTTAAGCAGGAATTTCAGAGGGGTGCGATTTACCGGATAGCTGTCAGTTGTCTCAAGGTCAGCGTCATGAACATAGACAAGACCCTGGGTTGCAACAATCAATGTCGGGTTGGGGTCATCATACTCGAAACGCAAACGACCCGGACGCGACAGTTGCAACTGACCAGTAGTGATATTGCCACTGGGAGCCGTCTGGATAAAGTCTGCCGACATTGTTTCGATGCCGCGCAGAGACGTTACTGCCATGGCAAAGACTTCTTCATCCGTGCGATCTTCATAAGCAAGTGGCCCAGTCTGATAGCTGAAATCACTTTCGACAGTAGGTACAGTCAGAGGCTGAACTTCCGCTGAATAAGGTGCTTGCATACCCTGCGGCTGAGGCTCTGGCTCGCTGATCTGAGCAGCATTGAGATCATCTGCGGTAACCTGA
Source organism: Parvularcula sp. IMCC14364 (assembly GCF_030758415.1). NCBI lineage: Bacteria > Pseudomonadati > Pseudomonadota > Alphaproteobacteria > Parvularculales > Parvularculaceae > Parvularcula > Parvularcula sp. IMCC14364. The sequence goes on from NZ_CP132334.1 coordinate 2,884,156, forward strand.
GCCACAATGACGGGCGCGGCAACAGCCGCCGGCTCCAGCGATACGGGTGCCGCTTCAACTGCAGCGACAGCAAACACGCTCATGCAAGGGGCGAAAATGTCTGAGATAATCATGTTCCATTCCATTCATAAAACTGATGCTGCTGTACTTAAGACGGCTACGCAGCAAAAGGAAGGTTACCTTTTGGCAGGAATAAGGCCGCACTTCACGTTACTGTCAGCGGCACACCAGCCAAAATAAACATGGCTCACCGGCATGAGATCAGGCACTAAGAAAGCCCATTCTTTTTGAGACTTGTTCGTGAAAACCTCTGTCCCCATCAAACGCCCGGCGAAATTCCTCGAGGGAAATCTGATGCGCCATGTGGCCATCATGGCCTTCAGCGCGAGTGCGGGGCTTTTGTCCATGTTCGCAGTGGATTTCATAGATTTATACTTCATCTCCCTTTTGGGGGATGTGGCGATTACCGCCGGTGTGGGATTCGCGGGCACGCTCATCTTTTTTAATATGAGCGTCTCAATCGGCCTGATGATTGCCGTGAGTGCCCTGACGGCCAGACGGCTGGGCCGGGATGATGAGGAAGGGGCGCGGCGTATCGCCACCAGTGCTGTTGCGCTGGGTCTTATGGTCAGCATTGTTATCGCTGTCCTGTTCTGGATATTTGCACCACAACTGCTGGACATGATCGGGGCGACTGGCGATGCCAAAGCCCACGCAACCCGATATCTGAGAATTGTCGTGCCGTCCTTGCCGGTGGCTGTCTTTGCCATGTCCAGCTCTGGCATCCTGCGTGCGCACGGCGATGCGCGTCGCGCCATGAACGCAACGCTTGCTGGCGGCATCGTCAATGCCATCCTCGACCCAATCCTGATTTTCGGCCTGTCTTTCGGTCTTGAAGGGGCCGCCATGGCATCGGTTGCAGCGCGGTTCGCGATGGCATGGTTTGCCATCGCGCCAATCCTCAAACATTATGGCGGCTTCGCCCCATTTGAGCGAGACAAATTCCGGGAACACTTACAGCCGATCCTCAAGATTGCGGTACCGGCTGTGTTGACCAACATTGCAACACCGATCGGCAATCTCATCGTCACACGCTTCATTGCCCCTTATGGGGACTCGGCTATCGCTGCCTATGCTGTGATCGGCCGTCTGACACCGCTGGCATTTTGCGTCGTTTACGCACTCTCTGGTGCTGTTGGGCCAATCATTGGGCAGAATTTCGGCGCCGAAAACTATGCCCGTGTGCGCGAAACGGTCATCAAGGCCCTGATTTTTACAGCAGCATACAGCCTGTTTATCTGGGGCGTTTTGCTTGTTTCCGCTGGCTTCATTGGCGAACAGTTCGGCCTCGACCAGACCGGACAGAACCTGGTCTCGGTTTTTGCCATTGTCATAACACCGTTGTTTTTTTTCAACGGGGTTCTGTTCATTGGCAATGCCAGCTTCAACAACCTGGGCCGACCGACCTGGTCCACATGGTTGAACTGGGGGAAAAACACCATTGGGGTAGCGCCATTTGTGATGATCGGTTCTGCGGTCGGCGATGCATCAGGTGTTCTGGTGGGGCAGGCGATTGGCGGCATTATTTTTGCCGGGATCGGTATCCTGCTCGTTTTTCGCCTGATCGAGCGCTATCGCACAGGCAAGATTGTCCATGCTGACTAGGAGGCATGTCCACGGCATGAGCCGGTCCGTTTGTAACATTGGGCCGCCCTTCCTATATGAGATCTGAACAAGGAGACTATTTCCATGGCGCGTCCAGTCACGATCACCCTGTCCCACGACCTCGGCAAAGAAGAAGCTCGTCGCCGGGTTGAGGAAAATTTCGACAAGATCAAATCTGCCATGTCAGGCGGCATAAAGTTTCGTTTTACCGAGGAATGGTCGGGTGACAGACTGTCATTCACGGCGAAGGGCCTTGGGCAGAATATCAAGGGTGATATTGACATATTCGAAGCGCATGTGCGGATCGTGGCTGTGCTGCCGTCGCTCCTTGCAGGCATTGCTGAATCCATCTCCGGCAGTGTTGAGAAACAGGGCCAGATATTACTGGAAAAGAAGTAAGCTGAGCATCCCGGCAAAGCGAGAGCCCGGTGACAAGTTCAGCTTGTGGCCTCGGCGATGACTTCTTCCAGCATTGATATTTTATGCAGAACGATGATGCCGTTATCGTTTGAGAGGATCCCGCCTTCTTCCCAGATCTTGAGCTGCCGGTTGACGTTTTCACGCATCAGTCCTGCATGTGCACCCAGATTGCCCTGGGACAGTTTCAAATGAATACGCGTACTGCCATCAGGGTCTTCCTTGCCATGAACATCTGCCAGGCGCAACAGCGCCCGCGCCAGTCGCGGGGCCGCCTGCATGGTCACAACCTCTTCAATAAACATGTCTGTACGACGCAGGCGCTGACACAATACACTGATTATCTGCAAGGCGATGCGCGGATGCTTCTCAATAAATGGCAGGAAGTCCTTGCGATAGAGCTGTAACGCACGTGTTTCTTCCAACACATGGGCTGCGGCCGTGCGCGGCCCTTCGTCCAGCAAGGCGATCTCACCAAGGATATCTCCCGGCCCGAAAAAGCTGAGCACCGTTTCTTTGCCCGCCGAAGAATATGTACTGATCTTTACACGGCCAGACAGCAATATATACATGCTGTCTCCCTGATCGCCTTGGCCAAAAATTTCTTTCCGGCTTTTGAACGTGACAGTCTTGGCCAACGAAAACAGGTCTTCGAGTTCCTGCTCGCTATACGCGCTGAAAAAAACATTTTTTTTCAGCTCATATTTCAGGCTGTCATTTAACTCACTCATGCAGCCGCCCTGTGTTCCCAAGCTGTCTTGCGAGGCATTGTCAGTGCCATGGCAACTGCAAGAGCCCGGTTTTTATTCACCACGATAGGCATGTGGTTTGTCACCTCTGGAAAGGTCCATATAGCGTTTTGCCAGAATGGACTGACGATTTTCCAGCGACGTCTCTTTGCCATTGATAATGACAGCGACAGGTCGGGACGTCACCTCAAGGGGGTCACCATCCCAGACAACAACATCGGCAATCTTGCCTGCCTGCAACGTACCAAGCTGATCTTCAAGGCCCATCATCTTTGCACTGTTGAGTGTGATCGCGGCAAGGGCACCAGAATGAGACATGCCATTTGCAACGGCATTTCCTGCAAGCTGTGGCAGCAACCGGACATTGTGCACATCGTCATCATAGAAACTGACGGTCACGCCAGCGGCTTCAAGACGGGCAGCATTTTCCAGCGTTGACGCCATGGACTCGAACTGACGTGGCAGGTTGGCCATTGGATTGAGAATGACAGGAATATCTGCATCAGCCAGTTCAGGCCCGACACGCCAGGCCTCTGCTGCTCCGAGCAGAATGATGTCGAGATCATAATCTTCCTTCACCTGAATCAGTCGGCGAATATCAGGCGCGCTATGCACCTGAACCAGAAATGGCTTCTGACCACGCACATACGGGATCAGCGCTTTCAGGTCCGCGTGGGTGAGGTCACTTGCCGCAGCCATATATCGGTATTCAGACGGATCATCTGCATAAAGAAGCACTTCATCCAGATAGACTTTCAACAGGGACATCAGTCCCGTTTTTGTGCCACCGGCACGATTGGTGCCTGAGAACCCGAGTGTCAGACTCTGGGCATAACAGCTTTTTGTTACCGGATCCGGGCTGCCGGTGAAATCAATCACTGCCCCGCAGCCACCAAAGAGCTTTCCGCCTGGCAAAGGCGACACATAGGCTCTTGTGATGCCTGCCGCACGACTGATGGCTATAATGCTGCTGTCTGTATTGAGCGCATCTTCAGCGTCAAGGGCGGCAGAGATGGGAAAGTCTCCGCTCGCAGATCTTTCTGTGCCCTCACTGTTGAGGGAAATTTCTTCCAGACCAATACCTGAAATTGCCGCAAAGATTCCGGGTGTAACCGGCTGGCCTTTGGCATCGATCACGGTTGCATTGGCTGGCGTCCCGACATTGGTCCCCACAGAGACAATACGGCCATTGTCGATAACAATGCTACCATTCTCAATAGTGCGCGGATTATCGGCTGAACCAGCCACATGCAGCTCTGCATTGATGATCGCAATCGGCTCTGCAACAGCAGAGGCAAGCACACTGGCAGCACACACAGCCATCGCGGCGGAGAGTTTCAGAAAATTTTTCATTGGCCTGCTCCTCCAGTTGTACCGTTGGCCTGTTGCCCGATTTCAAAGTCCATGCGAGGGCTCAGGGCCGGATCGTTTGCATCAAACATCAAGGCACCATCAATGAAGACTTTCTCGGCCTTGGTATAGACAGAGAACGGATCACCATCCCAAAGGACGAGGTCCGCCATTTTGCCCGTTTCGATTGTGCCGGTCTGGTCGAGTACACCAATGGCTTTTGCCGGATTGGCGGTGATCCATTTGATCGCCTCTTCCGGTGGAATGTCGATGCCAATACGTGCGCCATCTGCGACCGCTTTGGCGACCTCCTGATTGAGACGCTGAATACCGATCCCTGAATCCGAGTGCATGATGACACATGAATCGGGCTGGTTATGGATCAGTGCTGCATTTTCGCGCACACCATCATAGGCTTCGAGCTTGAACCCCCACCAATCCGCCCAGACAGACGCACAGATGCCATTTTCAGCCAGATAATCAGCGGCTTTATAGCCCTCGACCACATGATGGAAGGCGGTAACCTTGTAGCCAAATTCTTCGGCCATATCGATCACCTGTACCATTTCATCAACGCGGTAGCAGTGCATATTGACGAGAATGTCGCCATTGAGGGCGGCTGCAAGGGTCTCGTTTTTCAGATCGCGACCGGGTGCTTCGGCTTCTTCACCGTTTTCCGCCTTCTCGAGGTAATCATCCCATTTCTTCTTGTACTCGGCCGCGTCAATCCAGGCAGAACGATAGCCGGCAAAATTTGCCATCCGTGTTGCCGGGCCGCCCCGGTCTCCGTAGACCCGCTTCGGATTTTCACCACAGGCCATTTTCAACCCGTGCGGCGCATCAGGAAATTTCATCCCCTGAACAGTGCGTGACGGCACGTTTTTCAGCACTACAGTGCGACCGCCAAATAGATTTGCCGAGCCCGGCAAAACCATGAGTGAGGTAACGCCGCCGGCAAGTGCGCGCGTAAATCCGGGATCCTGTGGCCAGACCGAATGTTCCGCCCAGACATTGGCCGTGTTTGGCGAAACCGCTTCATTACCATCAGATGTCGAGGAAAAACCGGGCGATGGATAAACACCCAGATGGGAGTGATTATCAATGATGCCAGGTGTCAGGAATTTGCCTGTCCCGTCAATTCTGAGGATGTCGCCGCGCGGTGCTTCTATGTCGCCGGCAGCGCCAAAGGATTCGATCTTGCCGTCACGGAAGAAGATATCACCATCTTCGATTTTATCTCCAGTGCCAGTGAGGATTGTCACACCCGTGATAAGCGTAGGTGCCGAGAGGTATGGCTCATAGGTTGACGGGAAAGGGTTCGTCAGCATGGACTGAACTTCAGCGGCCTCTCCGTCAGGTTTTTTTTCACCACCACCACCGCACGCGGTCAGAGCAAGTGCAGCACCTGCACAAAGCAGGTATTTTGCCAGAGAGTATCTTGTCGCAGCCATAAATCTTCCTGTCCGAGTATCAATTCTTCGTGCCGACCATAACGCCGACGAGAAGACTTGCAACATATCACAACCACAAGGGGAGGCACGCAAGTTTTTCAGCTGGCCGGATTTCGCGGTTTTTTGGGTCCAGCTTCAGGCAAAATTGAAGACTTTTGTCGGCTTCAACTTCAGGCCATCAAGTGCACAGATCGCAACCGGATCATCATGGCAACTGGCAAAGACAACCGGGATGAAGCCTGACTGCTCGCCTCTGATGCCTTTGGCAACAGGCGGGGCGACGACAACGGCCTGTCCTCGTCGCAAGCGATCTGCATCACCGCCGCTGACAGCTGTTGCGGGTAACGCCGTCATGGCAGAACCGAGACCAACCAGCTCGGCATCAAGGCTGTCACGGTCCAGGGTTTCCCGATCAAGCTCGCGCGATACGGGCTGCCCGAGCAATTCCTCGAAGGTAATACTCATATCCTCGGTAAACGGGCCGACAGCCGTGCGCCGCAACGTGGCAACATGCCCCTGCGTACCGAGGGCATGGGCAATATCCCGCACCAGCGCCCGAATATAGGCGCCTTTGCCGGTTATTGCCTCAAGCACGGTGTGATCCTGGTCCGGACACTCGACCAGTCGCAGCGAATTGATCGTGATGGTGCGCGCCTGCAACTCCGGCATCTCCCCATCTCTGGCAAGGTCGTAGGCACGCTCGCCGTCTACCTTGATGGCCGAAAAAACGGGCGGCACCTGCTCGATGTCACCGGTAAAATCCGGCAGGATGTGTTCTATTTCTGCGGCACGCGGACGCTTGGGGCTGGTCGCGATTACTTCGCCTTCCCGGTCATCTGTTGACGTTGATTCGCCCCATCGCGCTGTAAAACGATAGGTTTTCAATCCATCTTGCACAAAAGGCACTGTCTTTGTCGCCTCCCCAAAGGCGATGGGCAGGATACCCGTCGCCAGCGGGTCCAGCGTGCCCGCATGTCCGGCTTTTCTGGCATTATAGAGCCAGCGGAGCTTGGAAACGGCTTCCGTTGAGCCAAAATCGTATGGTTTATCAAGAATGAGCCAGCCGTGTACATCACGGCCGGACTTGCGGCGTCTGCCCATATATCACCTCAGAACGTAAAAGGGCACCACCGGTTCGGACGATGGTGCCCATTTGAATTTCGAGGTTCAACCATCACAGAGCGTGATGGTCAAGAGTCGCCTTAAAGCCGGTGTTCAGCTTTGTGATTTGCGTGCAGACGCCAGCTGGTCGGCGTCGTAGCCGTAATCAAGCAGCAGGCGATCAAGATCATGGTCACGCTCGTGAATACGGGCCAGCAAAACCTTGTTGAACATTGGCGGGATCGGGAACCAGTCGCTTTCAGCGTTTTCTGACTTCCAGCGCATCAGAAGCATGGGGGCTTTTTCGCTCAGGCCATAGGACTGTGAATTATAGACTGCGTAGCCAACCTCAAAACCCTGGTCTTCAAAGCCAGGGAACAGGCGCATATTGTCGATCTGTGCAGCTGAAGCTGTGGTTGTGGCGGCAGAAGGCCGCTCGGCCTCGTCACCTTTGGCCTCAGTCTTCACATCAGCCGCTGGTGCTTTCTCAACAGCCGCAGACGCTTCTGCCGGTGCTTCCGCAGCAGCTTTTTTTACTGGCTCAGCTTTTTTGATCACTTTCGTGGTCTCGGAAATTTCGTCAGACGTTTTCGCCCGTGACCGCAATGTCGGCACGATTGCCGCATCCAGTTCCTGTTTCAAGGCTGACGTCGGATCCGCCGGTGTTGCCCGGAAATCGCGAGTCGTGATTTTTTTCTTTGACTGAAAGAACTTCATAGCACCCCATCCACTCTATAAATTCTGAATTTCTCCAAGGAATCCAATTACGGAATCAAGACTAGCACAGGCGAATGAAATTTCCAGCCCATTTGTGCGACAAGGCTGTAATGTCTGGCTGTGGTTACCCAGTGGCAACAGACGCCTTTCAGGTCACATGCCTGGCCCTAATTATCCAGATCCCGGCGCACATCATCTCTGGACAACAAAGCGTCAATTTTCTCTGCAGTTTCAAAGCTGTTATCGACTTTGAAGATGAGTTCAGGGGTGAATTTCATTTCGATCTGGCGCCCCAGAATGCCGCGAAACTTCGGCGCAAGCCGGTTCAATGCGGCAACGCCCGGGGAGATATTGCCGCCACCGAGCAACGTGCAAAATACGGTGGCCTGCCGCAAATCCGGAGAGCAGCGCACTTCCGTGATCGTTACCGATTCGCCCTTTAACTCGGGCGCTTCCAGCTCTTCGCGCTGAAGAATGTCGACCAGTGTATGACGCACCAGTTCACCAGCGCGCAACTGGCGCTGTGACGGACCTTTTGAAGATGAAAATCTTTTTGCCATGTCGCTCACTTAAGACCGCACTGAACAGAGTGCAACTCACGCGCCGCCTTATAGATGAATGCCACATTCTGTTTTGGCCTGCCCGCGCCAGCGTCCGGCCCGGGCGTCCTCATCATCCGCCACGGGATACGTGCACGGCCAGCAGCCAATGGAGGGAAAGCCATGCGCGACCAGCGGATGCTGCGGCAGATCATGCTCAGTCATATAAGCCGCAACATCTTCCGGCGACCAGCGCGCCAGCGGATTGACCTTGATATGGGTGGCCGCCTCTTCAAAAAACGGCAGGCGCAGTCTCGCGCCGCCCTGAAACTGCTTTCGCCCGGTTATCCAGGCGTCGTACCCTGCGAGCTCGTGTCGCAGGGGGTGCACCTTGCGCATGTTACAACAGGCATTTGTATCACGCCGCCAGAGGCCGCCGTCAGGGTCAGCCTGTTCGAGGGCAGATTGTGTCGGCTTGACCTCTATATTGTTTGTGAGGCCAAGTCGATTTATCAGCTTCCTCCGATAACTGATTGTCTGGGCAAAATGCTTTCCTGTTTCCAGAAAGATCACCGGCACATCATCTCTGATTTGCGCTGCCAGATGTAACAATACGACAGACTCTGCACCAAAAGAGGAGACAAGCGCAATGTCACCGACAACATTGTCAATCAGAACTGCCCGCAGAACATCTTCGGCCGATGCATCACGGTACGCAGCCGTAAGTTCAGGCACAGAAGATGCAAGACCATCATGCCGGTCAAGATTGTCATATGGTTTCAACTGAAGGACAGTCGCTGACATGGTCCGTCTCCGTGGTTATCAGGCAAAACGGCGCACAGGTTCAACTTGCACAGCATGACGACGCATCCAGATTGGTTGGGCGGCATCCGCTGCCGACTGATAAAAGTCAGAAAACTCAGACAGCGCCGCATTCAGGCCATCCACATCAGTTTCTGTTGGTACGTCGAAAGACGTGAAACCACAGCGCAGCATATAAAGTATCTGATCACGGACAATATCGCCTGTCGCGCGCAAGTCGCCCGTAAAACCGATTTGTTCCCGCAACTGGCGTCCTTGCGTATAGGCGCGGCCATCCTTGAAGGTTGGAAACCTGAGCTCAATAATATCGGCCATCAAGAGCGTTTCAGCATCCAGAAGCTGATCATTCGGCACCGCCATCGTCACCAGACTGGCATCATCACCAGCAACAATCTCAAGCCTGTTATCTTTCAGTTTAAGCAACATAAAGTGCCTCCTTGAACGGCTCACTGCCGAGCCGTTTATATGTATCCACAAATCTTTCTTCTGACTGTCTGGCTTTGAGGTAATAACCGACCAGTCGATCGATAGAATCGACGACTTCATCAGTAGACAGCCCACGACCCACAATCTCACCTATAGATGCATCCTCAGCAGCAGAACCGCCGAGCGTAATCTGGTAGAATTCTTCACCTTTTTTATCGACACCCAGAATACCGATATGCCCCACATGGTGATGACCGCAGGCATTGATGCAGCCTGAAATCTTTATCTTCAGCTCACCAATTTCTTCTTGCTTTTCAGGTGCAAAAAACCTTTCCTGAATGCGCTTCGCAATGGGAATGGAGCGCGTGTTGGCCAGGTTACAGTAGTCAAGCCCCGGGCAGGCAATAATGTCGGACACGAGCCCTGCATTTGCCGTCCCGAGCCCTTTCTTTGCAAGTTGTTGCCAGACCGTGTAGAGATCTTTCTGACGGACATGTGGCAAAACAAGATTCTGTTCATGCGTGGTGCGTATCTCGTCAAAGGCATAGGCCTTTGCCAGATCTGCCACGAGAAGCATCTGCCCGGAGGTGATATCACCAGGCGCCATTTCCGGTGCTTTTAGAGATATTGTAGCAATGGCATAACCAGGCTGTTTGTGTGCTGAGACATTCTGCCTGACCCAGCGTGCAAAATCAGGATCATCTTGCTGCGCTTTTGCGAAAGACATATCATCTGCCAGTTGCTCGAATGGCGGCGCCGCAAAATATGAATTGATGCGATCAACTTCTTCCTGCGGCACATCTACGCTTGTCTTGCGTGTATTCTGCCATTCCGCTTCAACAAGATCGCGAAACTGCTCAATACCCAAAGCGTTGACCAGAATCTTGATACGCGCCTTGTACATATTATCGCGCCGCCCTTGCAGATTATAGACGCGCAATATCGCCTCAAGATAAGAGAGCAGATGATCTTTTGGCAGAAAGGGGCGAATGACATCACCAACATAGGGCGTACGTCCGAGGCCACCGCCAACAAAAACCTCAAAGCCTGTCTCACCTGCGAGGTTTTTGACCAGATGCAAGCCAATGTCATGCACGCGAATTGCTGCGCGATCCTGCGCTGAGGCCGTGACGGCTATCTTGAACTTGCGCGGCAGGAAAGTGAACTCCGGATGCAGTGTTGACCACTGGCGGATAACTTCACACCAGACACGCGGGTCTTCAACTTCTTCCGCCGTCGCGCCCGCAAAATGATCCGTAGTAACATTACGGATACAATTACCTGATGTTTGGATCGCATGCATTTCGACATCTGCGAGGTGGTCGAGAATTTCAGGAATATCTACCAGCGCCGGCCAGTTAAACTGAATGTTCTGGCGTGTGGTAATATGGCCGAAGCCCTTGTCATATTTGTCCGCAATAAAAGCGAGTTTGCGTAACTGGTCTGAGGACAGTGTTCCATAGGGAATAGCGACACGGAGCATATACGCATGCAACTGAAGATATACACCGTTCATCAGACGCAGGGGTTTGAACTGATCTTCCGTCAGGTCACCTGACAGGCGCCGTTGCACCTGTCCGCGAAACTGACTGACGCGATCATGCACAATGCGTGTATCAAATTCATCATAGCGATACATCAGGCCTGCTCCTCGGTATAGGAAGGGATACCAAGGGCTGCCTCAACACGCGCAATCCAGGCCTGCACAGCTGGATAATCTGCAAGGGCATAGCCCCCTTCACCCGCCATACGCGTGTAGGCGACAAGGGCTATATCCGGCAGGCCGAGCCTCGTGCCACCGAAATAATCCTGCGCCGCCAGATGATTTTCCATCAGGGAAAGGCTGGCATTGCCGCGAGTCAGCAAAGTCGGGTCGATATCGTCATCACTCAATCGCGCAAAACGCTTGCGAAAACGCCGTACCGCAATGCTGGATTCATGAAAATTCTGTTCCCAGAACAACCAGCTTATCATGGTCGCTTTTTCAAACGGGTCAGAAGGGACCAAATTGCTGCCTGACTGCTCTGCAAGATAGAGCATAATGGCACAGGACTGCTCAAGAACACGCCCGTCTTCCAGCACAACAATCGGGATTTGTCCGGCAGGGCTGAGCGCCAGAAAAGTTTCCGTTCTAGTTTCGCCCTTCAGGATGTCTGTCTCGATCCAGTCATAGGTAATGCCCAGCAGGTCAGCGGTCCACTTGACCTTCAGGCAGTTGCCACTAATAGCTGAGCCATATATCTTTATACGTTCCATCAGTTTTATTACTCCACTGGTACTGAGTAATCAGAAGGAACGGTTGGCCCCGCATTACGGATCGCTTCGCGCAAGATCGTGCGTCCGGCAGGCTGGACACTGCCTGCCGCCCGGTCAATTTCCATCAGATACGGACCAACAACCATTGCCTCCTGCGCGGCAGCATATTCCAGCGCGGAAAGAGCGCGCGCACCTTCATATATTGCGGCATCCGCGAGGCTTTCTGCCCATCGGCCATCAGCAGCCAACCAGACGGGCACGCCATCTGTGATGCGATTTGCAGTGATGGCTTTCAGCCCTTCATTGCGGCCCTTCTTGACGCCGCCAATACTTATTTTTGCATCTGTCATTTTCAGGCGCTCATCCTTTCCGGCATTTCATGTGTTCGCGTGAGGTCAATCAGCCCACGCCCTGTTGCCTTAGCAGCGACCTCACCAATAACGAGAATTGCAGGCCCTTTTATAACTGCCTGCCTGATATCACGTGGCAGATGTGTAATATCTGTGCGGACGATCTTTTGTTCCGGCGTTGTGCCTTTTTCGATGATGGCCACCGGCATGGTCACTTTCATGCCCGCCCGTAACAGCTGCGCCGATGTGCGAGCAGCTGTGCCAACCCCCATATAGATGACGAGTGTGTGGCCGAGTCTGGTCAACGCCGCCCAGTCCAGATCAGGCGCAGCCTCACCCTTTGCGTGACCAGTCACAAAAGTGACCGCCTGCGCATGATCCCTGTGCGTCAGGGACACGCCGGCAACAGCCCCGCAACCGGTTGCAGCAGTTATACCCGGCACGACTTCCGCCGCCACGCCAGCTGCATTCAGCGCATCCAGTTCCTCGCCACCACGCCCGAAGATAAACGGATCACCGCCTTTAAGGCGTACAACTCTTTTTCCTTCATGAGCGAACCGGATCATAAGATCGGCAATTTCTGTCTGGGGCAGAGCATGGTCAGATTTTTTCTTGCCCACATAGATGCGCTCAGCATCACGGCGCACCAGTTCCATGATTCCGTCTGTGACAAGATTATCATGCAGGACAATGTCCGCTTCCTGCAAAACGCGGAGGGCTTTCAGGGTCAATAATTCAGGATCGCCCGGACCGGCACCAACAATATGAACAAAGCCCTGACGAGTTGCATCAGGCTGATTGAGCAGCCGCAGCGCTTGCTCACGCGCCTGCGTTTCATGGCCCGCCAGAACCATATCAGCGACAGGTCCGGAGAAAATGCTCTCCCAGAAACTGCGCCGTTTCTCCTTTGGCAATGCATCCGTTACCGCTTGACGGAAATCACTGGCGAAGGCGGTCAGGGCTGACAAGCGCTGTGGCAGCAATGCCTCAATCTTCGCCCGCAACGAGCGACCGAGCACCGGTGCCTGTCCGCCCGTGGAAATGCCGATAACAAGATCTCCGCGCTCCACCAGGGAGGGCACGACAAAATCGCATAACTCAGGGCGATCAACCACGTTAACGGGAATGCCCCTGGCACGCGCCTTAAGTGCGATGCGTTCGTCTTCTGCCGCATCGCCTGTTGCAACAATGACAACCGCAGGCCTGCTGGCTGCATCACCCTTGAGATCACTTGCCTTGAAGTGCCGTTGTGTCAGGTGTGCAGTCGAAGCGAACTCATCAATGATGGCTGGCGCAATATCTGGCGCAACAAAAGTGATAGATGGATTAGCTTTGCTAATCAATCTGGCCTTGCGCAAAGCCTCCTCGCCACCCCCGGCAATCAGAACAGGCCTGTTCTTCACATCGAAAAAGGCCGGAAAGTATCGCATGTCGCGTTATCCTTTAGATATTCTGCGCAGTTTTGTGCGCTTAAAGCAGTCAAATTGATCGCCTGACCTACTTATGCAGCCAAAGATCAGGCTGCAATCGAATAAAACGGACAGTTAGATTAGATAATCTATCCATTATGGCCATTCGGGCTTGCCTCTGTGTTTCGGATGCGGCAGAGAATGAGAAAAGGCCAAATGGATAAGATAATCTAATCATGCGAAGACTTCCTCCCCTTAACTCCCTGCGCGCCTATGAGGCAGCAGCCCGGCATTTGAGTTTCACCAAGGCAGCAGATGAGCTGAATGTGACTCCCGGCGCGATATCGCAACAGATCAGAACACTGGAAGAATTCATTGGCGTACCGGTCTTCAAGCGCCAAAAACGCGGGCTTCTGTTAACCGACGAAGCACAGGCGAGCCTGCCAATCCTGCGGGATGGCTTTGACAAGCTGGCAGCGGCAGCGAGCCTCCTTGCTTCTTCCGGCACCAATAGTGGCCAACTGACGGTTTCTGTTGCGCCGTCTTTTGCATCCAAGTGGCTGGTGCCGCGCCTTGACGGATTTCAGACCGAGAACCCGGAAGTGGATGTGTATGTCCATGCTGACATGGCCGTTGTTGATTTTGCGGCTGACAATGTGGATGTGGCGATCCGTTATGGTGCCGGTAATTACGAGGGTATGACAACCATAAAGTTGATGGAAGAACGCATCATCCCCGTTTGCGCGCCGGGCCTTGTCACCGGGGAGCCGCCGTTGAAAGACCTGCCCGATCTTGCCCGGCATACGTTGTTGCATGATGGCAGCTCTGATCAGGTGCAGGATGCGCCAACCTGGGCCATGTGGCTGCGCGCGGCAGGTGCGGTTGACGCGAATGGTCAACCGCTGGATGGCACACGCGGGCCACGCTTCAACCAGTCAAGCCTCGCGATCGAAGCCGCCGTTGCTGGAAAGGGCGTCACACTGACAAAATATGCGCTGGCCCTGGCCGACCTTGAGGCCGCGCGCCTGGTGATCCCTTTTGATGTCTCGACCCCGACAGACTTTGCCTATTATCTTGTCTATCCGCCTGCCAAAGCCTCCCTGCCCCATGTGAAGTCTTTCATCGACTGGTTGCAGGCAGCCGCTGGCGTTGGCAATGTTCAGGCATAAACGCCAGAGAGCTGAAACTCCTCCCCGCCCAGACCGCGCTTGAATTTTGTCACACCTTCAGCCTGATCTGGGTGAATGCCCCCGAGGTCCAGCCAGTTTATCCCGCGTTCCTTCAGGAGACAGACTGCTTCCCACAACAGGCGTTGATGGGCGCGTGCCTCTCTGCCCTTCTGGCCCGTCCAGCCAACCTGATAGGTGGCGCTGGTGCCATGGAGAAACAACAGAACCGCCGCAACCTGCGCTCCGTCCTGCTCTGCCACCAGCAGCATGACATCATCGCGGGGACGGCAAAATCCGTAGAGGGATTTCAGGACTTTATCGGATGGGCCCTGGTAAAGTTTACGCTGACGGTCCTTGTTATATGCTTCCATCAACCAGCGGAAGCTCAGCGGACCATTGCGTTCGCGCAGATCAAGATTTTTTTTCTCTGACTGGTTCAGGGCGTTGCGCCATTTCTGTTTGAGGTTTTTGCGTAACGCATCCGTATCCTGCGACAGATCCAGCCAGACAGACTGATAGCCGACACCCTTATAGGCGAAACCGGCCGTCGTGAAATCTGCATTCAAGTGAACAGAAAGTTCAGGCATAAAGCGGCGGCGGCGACCAAATCGCTTTGGAAACTCAGCCGTGAACAGATCAACGAATGCCTGCCAGTGTTCTTCTGTGACATTGTCGTCCAACCAGAGAGGCCCACGGTCAAGCGTGACAACATGATAGAGTGGTGTCAGGCGCACTTCGTGAATCTGGAAAATAGCCCGCGTTTCCGTGCCTTCAACCAGTCGGCCGAAACGGGTGGACATCTGTTTGACCGATCGCATCATCTGCGCGTAGGGCCATGACTGCAAAAGATTGGAGCGTGGCACACGCGCAAAAGTCGCGTCCCACTCCTCCAGCGTCAGGTCATTCCAGCAGATCTTCATGGGTGACAGTCCTGCCATGTTATTTCAACCGCGCCCCCCATAGTGGACCGGCACGGCGCCCTTGAGGATAAAAACGTCGTACGGATCAACGGCAGCCGAGGCGGCCCATGACTTCCGTTTCCAGCGTTGGAACCCACTCCGCGATACTTTCACCAATCAGACATTTCTGTTCGTCATTGACACGCGTATCAGCCCGCAGATCATTCACGACCTGGTCAATACTGTCCGGCTCACGCAATAGTTCGATACCGCCATCACTGACAGCATCAAGGCGCAGAACACTTGTTCCCTCCGCTGAATAAACAGGCCAGGCCGGCGCGCCATTTGCAGAAGGTACGCCATTGCGGGCAAAAGACGCCCAGTAGCTGCCCATAGTGCGGCTCAGCTTTTGACGATCTTCTTCGGTTTTTTTCTGAAACATGATGCTGTCAGCCTGACCCAGCAGGCTGAAGACGTTAAACACGAATGGAATTTCCATGGCATGTGCAGCACCCAGCATTTTTTTCAGGTCCATGAACAGGAAACGTCCGCCATCATCCCAGTCGAACCGGTATGCATAAACATCCCTGTGGCCGGCCTGCGCCATGAGACTGGCAGGCTGGTCCACTGCGCGCACACGCCAGACACGACTGGCATAATCCGACGCTGCGTCATAAAGATCCTGATCTCTGGCAACAAAGAAAACACCAAATATGGTTTTGGTCAGGTCTTCATTTCCGAGATAGAACAGCTTCATTTCATCCCGGTTGGTGCCGGTCATGATCGGAACATTATTGAAATTCTCTGTACTGCCAAAAGCGGCGCGCATGGCCGCTGCCGGTAGCACCACACCGTCTTCAATGATACGCGGCGCGTCCAGAAAGCCGCCCGACTCACTCCAGTAGGGTGCGAGGAATTCTTCCACCGGCAACGCGCGTAGCTGATCCACTGTTGTTACGCCCAACCCGCCAAGTATATCGCGCGATGGGTTTGGCAGATCACCTTCAAGCCCTTCTGCTTCAGCCACAGAAACACTGTCAAAACTGCCAGACTGAATGATTGCCTTATGGAACAGCCCTTCTGCCAACGGAGACGCCAGCAGCGATACAACATTATGGCCACCGGCACTCTCTCCGAATATCGTGACACTGTCGGGGTTACCGCCAAAGGCGCTGATATTCTCCTGCACCCATTCAAGAGACGCAATCAGGTCAAGGATCGCGAAATTCGCCCCCCGGTCAGCTTCAGTCGCTGCTGCCTCACGCAATGGATCCCAGGCCAGCCAGCCAAGCGGGCCCAGCCGATACTGAACCGTCACGACAATGACGTTTTCATTATCTGCGAGCCGGGATCCATCATAGGTCTCTGCGCTACCCCATACATTGCCGCCGCCATGTATCCAGAGCATTACCGGCAAAGATTTTCCCTGCGCATCCGCTGGCGCAAAAATGTTCAGTGCCAGGCAATTTTCAGAGCCAACGATCTGCCCAGCCTCAAGGCCTTGCGGCTCATCATAACGGTTGGTGAATTGCAGGCAGCGTGGTGAAAAGGTCAACGCTTCCTTGCTGCCCTGCCAGCCGGGCGCGGGCTGCGGTGCCCGCCAGCGATTATTGTCTGCAGTGGAGGCAGCAAAAGGAATGCCCCGCCAGACATGCGCACCATTTTCAGCCGTGAAGCCAACCAGTTGACCCTGTGAAATGCTGCGCTGCGTTTCTGGCGCGATAACAGGCGCAGTCGGCCCTTCCTCTTTTTTGGCACAAGCAACTGCCAGCACAGATAGCACAATAGCGGCGGTGATTTTTTTCATCATGTCCCTCAACGATGTCTCCCGGGGTGTTTCCTGATCCCTCATTGACAGCCTAGCGCATCTGACCTGTTTGCCAAATCCGGAATGCAGTGCTGCACCTCTCTTCCGAGGCAACATCCCGGGCAGGCCCGACACAAAAGAGGCACAACGACCCGGGCGGGAAGGGCTATGGTCAGCATTTGCCATTCTGGTTTCTGTCACAATCATGCTGACCACTATAGGCCCGCCCAAGAGGGGGCACATAAGTTTTTATCCTGCTGATTTTATTCGGGTTTATAGAGAGGCAGGCTAGAGAAAATAATAGGGATCAATGTCAATGGTTTGCCGGACAGCAGACGGGATTTTGACGCCCCCTGTCCAGGCCCTGATGAAATTCTGTATTGAAACATCCCGGCTGGCCTTGACCAGAAAGCGGATCCGGTAGGTGCCCCGCAACCGATAAAGGGGCGCTGGGGCTGGCCCCCAGACCTCTACACCATGTGCCTGCGGCACAGCGTTTACGAGATCACGGGCAACCTCATTCAGTCGCGTCTCATTTTCCCCCGTGAGCAGAAGCGCCGCCAGCCGGCCAAAAGGCGGAAAGCCCAGCATTTCCCGCCCTTCTTGTTCGGCAGCCATGAACGCATCCCGGTCCCCCGTGACCATACCTGCAATCACGGGATGCTCCGGCTGGTAGGTCTGCAAAAGAGCGCGTCCCGGTTTTTCTGCCCGGCCTGCCCGGCCGGCAACCTGACTGAGCACCTGCCAGGTACGCTCCCCGGCCCGCAAGTCACCACCGGCAAGGCCGAGATCAGCATCAACCACTCCCACAAGCGTCAGATGCGGGAAATGATGTCCTTTGGCCGCGATCTGGGTTGCCACGAGAATATCAACCTCCCGCGCGGCCATCTTCGCCAGCAGCTCCTGCGCGGCACTGTTGGACTGCACAGTATCCGAAGAAAAGACGGCGATACGCGCATCCGGCCATTTCGCGACAGCCTCTTCCGCAATGCGCTCAACGCCCGGCCCACAGGCGGCCAGCGAATCCTTGCTACTGCAATAGGGACAGCGTTCCGGCTTTGGCATGGAAAAGCCCGTATGATGACAGACAAGCATGTTGGTAAAACGGTGCTCAACCAGCCATGTGTCAGAGCCGGGCGCCGTCAGCCGTTCCCCGCATTTGCGACAGATAGTCAACGGGGCGTAACCACGCCGGTTCAAAAACAGCAGGGACTGGTCCCCGCGCGCCGTGTTTTCTGTCACAGCCTGAATGAGAGCTGGTGAAAGCCATTCACCGCGTTCAGGCGGCGCCTCGCGCATGTCGATGAGGCTGATATCCGGCATCGACGCACCGCCAAAGCGGCTTTCCAGCTTGACCGACCTGTAACGACCGAGGCTGACATTGACCGCAGTTTCGAGAGAGGGTGTGGCCGAGGCCAGCACCACCGGGAAATTGCCTTGTGCCGCCCGGGCCACAGCCATGTCCCGCGCCTGATACAACACCCCTTCGTTCTGCTTGTAGGCCCCCTCATGTTCTTCATCGACAATGATGAGTTTGAGATTGCGGAACGGCAGGAACAATGCCGATCTGGCACCAACAACAAGCCGGGCAGACCCGTCTGCCACACGCCGCCAGACCCGGCGCCGACCAGCATCCCCGATATCCGAATGCCAGTGAGCGGGGCTTGCCCCGAAACGCTGCGCCAGCCGCTTCAGGAACGGCATGGTCAAAGCGATTTCCGGTAACAGAACAAGCACTTGCGCGGTTCTGTCCTGCTGAAGGGCGGCAGCCACGGCCTCCAGATAGACTTCTGTCTTGCCTGCACCGGTCACGCCATCCAGCAACACCCCGGCATAGGATTGTGCTTTGATATGTGTTCTGATTTCGGCTGCGGCCGCCTCCTGTGAGGCAGACAGATCATATCCCTTGCGACGAAAATCAGGCTCCTCAAATGGCTGGTCAGGATCCGTTTCCAGCCTGCGCAAAGCGCCTGTTCTGGCAAGAGTGCGCACAACCGCATCACTGACGCCCGAGCGGCTGGCCAATTCACTTGCAGAAACAGGGAAATTCAGACCGCGCGCAGCCGCCAGCACTTTCTCTCGCTGCGGTGTCACTTTCAGGTCATCGGTCACCTCCCCCAGCATGAAGCCGGTTTGTGGACGCGGCGCAGAAAGATAACTGCCGGAGCGCATGACCATGCGCAGCACCGCCCCGGGGGCAAAAAGAGTGTACGCAGCAACCCAGTCCACAAACTGCATCACATCATGCGACAATGGCGGCACGTCAAAGACAGCCAGCATGGCTTTCAGCTTCTTGCGGTCTATGATTTGCGGCGGATCGCCAGGCCAGACGACACCGCGCATTTCCCTTGGCCCCAATGGCACCGTCACGAAAGAGCCAGGAACAACTTTGACCTCTGTTGGAACGGCGTAGGTGTAAGTGCTGGCCAGCGGCAGCGGCAGCAATACCTGCACGGTTGCTTGATTGTCCGTGATCAGTCCGGGCAGGCTGGGCGCATTATTCATGGCCTGCCCTTTTGCCATCGCATGTCGATTTTGTCAGCCAGTGCTTTTCCCCTTGAAAAAGCAGTCGGTCATGTGACAATGCACCCTTAGAGTGTCCATGGATGAGCGCCGCGTGTTTCACAGAATAATCCTTTCACTTATCGCCATGTGGCTTACCTCCGTCGGGATCGCCAAGGCTGAATATTCCTTCTGCAATAAAACCAGCTATGCGCTTTCCGCATCGATCGGGTATGTGGAAGAGGGCCGATTGATTACCCGGGGCTGGTGGCGCCTGCGACCTGGCCAGTGCAAGGTCGTGATGACCGAGGAGATCAATCCCGGGCGGTATTTCGTCTATGCCGAAGCAATTCCGGGCCATCGCGGCCCTTTGCGGACCTGGTCTGGCGACACGCCGCTTTGCGTTGAGAACGAAAGCCTGTTCACCCTGCGCGATCAGGACGTTTGTGCCTCTGACCCACGCCGCCAGCGGGAGTTTTTCCCGGTAGACGTCAGCGAAGATAATGATGGCAGTTGGCGAACCGAGTTCGCCGAAGAAGTTAATTATAACGTCTACAAGGCAGAAGTGGCTGGCGTACAGCGCCTGTTGCGGGATGTTGGATATGACGTCTCCCGCATTGACGGATCTCTGGGGCGGCAGACACAGACCACGCTGCGCCAGTTCCGGCAGGACCGGGGGCTCGGCGACAGCGGCGTTTACGATGATGCCCTGATTGACCAGCTCATTCTGGAAGCAAATGAGCGAGATGCGAAACTGGGCTTTTTCTTCTGTAATGCAACGCAACTGCCGATCTGGGCCGCTATCGCACAAACTGACGAGGAAGACGGCTATCGCTCCTCCGGTTGGTGGCGGATGGAGGGGTCAGAATGTGCCAAGGTTTTGCGCGGTGAGCTGACCAATAACCACTATTATGTGTACGGCATAATGGATCTTGGAGATCGCGATATTGGCCTAGCCGGTGGTGACAAGGATTTCTGTGTCAGCGATGTTCAGTTCGACGCTGCCGGTGATATTGAATGCAGTGAGTCCGGCTATCAGAACGCAAGATTTCGTAAAGTGGAAATTGGCGGCGAGCGAGCCTGGACGTACCAGTTTTCTCCGGACCAGTTCAATCCTGAGATTTCTGCAAGCACAGCACCTCAACCCTCTGTTTCCCGCGATCCGGTAGAGGAAGACTCTTCTGCAGAAGCAACAGAGCAGTGATCCGGCAATAATGGCAGATTTCAGCCACGTTGAGACCTATGTCTTTGATCTTGATAATACGCTGTATCCAGCGGATTGTCATTTATTCAAACAGATAGATGCGCGCATGACGCGCTTCATCGAAGAGACGCTGCAACTACCCCATGAGAAAGCCCGCATACTGCAGAAGCAGTATTATGCTGCATACGGGACAACATTAAGCGGCCTGATGATTGAACACCAGGTCAAGCCGCATGATTTCATGGATTATGTCCACGACATTGATCTCAGCCCGGTTGCAGAAAACACAAAGCTTCGCTCAGCCATCCTCAACTTGCCGGGCAAGCGCTATGTTTTTACGAATGGCTCTGTGCGTCATGCGGAAAATGTAGCGGGCAAGATTGGTATTCTGGATCTGTTTGACGGCATTTTTGATATTGAACAGGCCGAATTCAAGCCCAAACCCCATCGCGAAACGTATCAACGGTTTACGGAGTATTTCGGAATCAATCCATCTCTCTCAGCCATGTTCGAGGACATACCGGAGAATCTGAAAACGGCACACGATATGGGCAAGACAACAGTGCTGGTCCAATCTGACGCAGAATGGTTTGCCGATGAACCAGCGGACCGGCGGCCAGCAAGACCCGGTGAATATTTTGACCATGTCCACCATGTGACACAGGACTTGACCTCATTCCTGAGCGGTCTCAAAACCGCTGCCTGAACGCAAGGGCAGGAAAAAGATGCAGCTTGAAACCGCCAGAAATGTCATTGAAGAATACTGGGAGCAGCGCGACTCCCTCTCCACCGCAGCCACCGGCGACATTCGCGAGGCTGTCGAGACAGCTCTTGGCGCCATGGACAACGGCACGGCACGCGTTGCCGAGAAAGCGGGCAACCATGACTGGCATGTGAACCAGTGGCTCAAGAAAGCTGTACTACTTTCTTTTCGTCTCAATGCGAACGAACTCATCGATGGCGGTGTTGGTACTGACGGTCGATGGTGGGACAAGGTGCCATCAAAGTTCAGCGGCTGGCAGGCCGAAGATTTTGAGCAGGCTGGCATTCGTGTTGTACCGCCAGCCACCGTCAGGTTTGGCGCCTATATCGCACCATCAGCCGTACTCATGCCATCATATGTAAATTTCGGTGCCTATGTCGGCAGCGGCACCATGGTTGATACATGGGCGACAATCGGCTCATGCGCACAAATCGGGGCGAACTGTCATATTTCCGGCGGCGCCGGTATTGGCGGTGTGTTGGAACCATTACAGGCCAACCCTGTGATCATCGAAGACAACTGCTTCATTGGCGCACGCTCGGAAGTGGCAGAGGGCGTTATTGTCCGCGAAGGTGCTGTTCTTTCCATGGGTGTTTACCTCGGCGCCTCAACCAAGATTGTGGATCGTACCACAGGTGACATTCTGTATAGAGAGGTTCCACCCTATGCTGTTGTTGTGCCCGGTAGCCTGCCATCCGACAAAGGCGGCCCTTCACTATATTGTGCTGTAATCGTGAAGCAGGTCGATGAGCAAACCAGGTCGAAAACATCCGTCAATGATCTGCTGAGGGATTAAAAAATGGTTTTTCAACAGGACCAAGCGACCAGCACCTCGCAAGTCACACCCTTCATGGAAAAGGCGCAGGCGTTTGCGCTGGGGATTGTAGACCAAGTTACACAATGGGCGACCAGTCCGGCGTTTTATTTTCAGATTGCAGCCATAGCGATCGCTTTCACCTTGGCCTGGCTGGCCAACAGGCTGCTTCTGAAACGGGTGCCCTTCTTCAGCGCCGCCCCCACAGAAGGCAAAATGCTGAAAACCCGGCAGCTTGTTTATGAAGCGCGCGGCATTCTGTTCCGCATATTATCAGTCGTTTTCCTTGGCGTGGCCGCGAATGTAGCCCTGACAAGCGGCGGGCAAGACTGGATGGTGCGCATCGCACAGGGCTTCACCGCCATCTGGCTGATCTATGCCATCCTCAACCGCTTTGTCAGCAACAAGGTCATCCAGAATTTTGTTCGCTGGATCGGCATCCCCATTGCCGTGCTCAGCGTTCTGGGCCTGCTGGATGATGTCTCTGCCTATCTTGGCGGCATTTCCCTACCGCTCGGCATTTCTGCCCTTCAACTTGTGCAACTCGGCCTCTTTGGTGTTGTTTTTTTCTGGGTTGGTCGCCGCTCCAATGATGAAGGCAAGAAACTGATCCAGCGTCAGGATGGCCTTGATCCGGGCACGAAGGAAGTTTTCACCAAACTTTTCGAGATTGTGCTGTTCGGGGTCATCTTTGTTGTGGTCTTGCAAAGTGCCAGTATCGACCTGACGGCGCTGGCTGTCTTTGGCGGAGCGCTTGGTGTTGGCCTCGGTTTTGGCCTGCAACAGATTGCAGCCAATTTCATTTCCGGCATCATCATCCTGCTGGATCGCTCCATCACAATCGGTGACTATATCGAACTGGAAGATGAACGCAGCGGATTCCTGACGAAACTGACCATGCGCTCTGCTACTCTGGAAACACCGGATGGCAAGGACATCATGGTCCCGAACGAACAGTTCATTACTACTGCCTTCACCAACTGGACCCACAAGGATCCGCGACAGCGTTATGAAGTCAAATTCACCGTCGCCTATGATACAGACCTTGATAGCCTGATCGAGGTGTTAATGCCGGTGATTATCACGTATCCCAAAGTTCTGACAGAACCGGAAGAGCCAGATATCGAAATTGAACAGTTTGGCGAATATGGCATTCACATGCTGATCGAGTTCTGGGCATCCGGCATTGATGAGGGAGAGAACAAGTTCACGGCCGACCTGATGATGCTGGTTTGGCGCACCCTGCGTGACCATCACATCGCAATGCCGGTTATCTACAGAGCAGTTGCAGCAAACGTTGCGGAGCCCAGTAAATAGGGTCAGCCTGTGGCTGTTCTGCCTTGATCAGTACAGCATCTCTTCGCGTGCGCCGAAGACTGACGAAATGACGCCCACATGAAAGATGCCGCGCAATACCCAATAATTGCGCTCTGACGCGGACCAGCAAAAAAGAATACTTGCCAGGATGCAAAACAGAACTTTTGCAATGGCCAGTGCTGCTGTTTTCAGTTTCTGCTCCGCCTGCCCCTCATGGGCATGATAGCCATAAGTCTGGCCGTATCTGAACTTACGCTTTGCCAGCCATTTGAATGACAGCCGGTCAGGTGACACAGGCTCGTATACTTTCGCTGCTGGCTCAATGCTGAATTTTGCCCCGTTGCGCCGCAGCCTGAAAAAATACTCGCTATCCTCGCCGCCACTGCGCCCTTTGGATTCCAGAAAACGCTCGCCCTTCACGGCCGGATCGGCGCGACGCACGAGCGCATTACAGGTGTGGCCGGTTTCAACAACACCGTTACGGATTTCCGGCTTGTTGGTGTGATAATCCTTGAGGCGTATCCATTCCGGGGCGGCATCATTATACCGCGCATGGGCTGGTCCGAAGACGGCGGTGACACTCTCTTGTTCGGCTGCCAGCAACAGGCTTGATAGCCAGTCCGGCGCGGCCACTTCATCATCATCAATGAAAGCAAGCCAGTCTCCTGTTGCCGCCTCAAGGCAGGCATTGCGCGCAATAGATATATTCCGCATGGGTGCATGAATATATTGAACCGCGAGGCCCGTTTCAGCCGCAACAGCCGCCACCCGTTCAGCGGCTGATGGCTGTGCATCATTATCCGCCACAATGACCTGTACGATTACATGATCCGGCAGCACCTGTTCTGCGAGCGAACGGATGGTGTCCGTCAGGCTTTCCCGCCGAAAAGTAGCTATACAGACATCTATTGCAACCGAAGGCATTACGCAGCCACCCTGTTCGCACCCTGAAGTGCAAGATCGATGAGTTTTTGCATCTCATCCGGTGGCTGAACGAAGATATCATCTGCCAACGCCTTAAGTTGCGCTGAACGCGCCGTCACAAGATCGGGCTTTTCGAGTAATGTGACGGTGAGCGCAGATAATGAAGCATCAAGCGGTTCCGCCACAGTAAATCCTGCGCCATGTCGCTCGACCCAATGGCCCGTTTCACTATCCTTCGGGGCAATCGCAGGGACAGAAAAATAGCCCCCCTCGTAAAGTCGGTTTGGCAGCAGCCACTTTGAATTGAACCCGGCCTGATAAAAATCACCCGCCCAGACAACATCAACCTGCTGATAGATTTCCGCAAGGTCCTGCGGTGCCTGATACTTGCCGCCATAGAACATGTTAGGCGTTTGTGCGATCCGCGCGGTGAAGTCAGGCACTTGTGTTTCTGCCGGGATACCCCGCGTGATAATTTCCACTTGCGTCGGAAAGGCACGTGCCAGCCCTTGAAGCAGGTCCAGTGACCGGGAACAGCGCAGAATACCAAACCAGCCAATGCGCAGGACAGTCCCGCTAACCTTCTTCACCTGGCCACGTTGTGGCAGGTCAGCAGAGGGCATCAACCTATTTTCAAGAAGGTAAGGGGTGTAAAGATTTTCGTGATTCTTGCGAAAAAACTCTCTTTCGAACGCTGGCGAAGAATAAACAAGCCCATTGGTGCCTTTGAGCAGACTCCGCTCCAGCTTGCGCATCGCCATGCCCACCACATCCTCTCGCGTCAGCAAATGGTGAACATCCAGACACTCATAAACAACAGGTGTCTGCAATTTCAGCCTACGCCGTACTGCCATGGCACAGATCAACATATCAAGATTGCGCGCGAAGATGAGATCAGCCTGGCGAAGCAGCTCTTCATGCTGCATGGCGACAGACACTCCCTGACGGATCGCCTGAAGGCGTTGCCAATATGCCGCGTCAAAGGTCTGCCCCAGATCTATATTACGCCACTCACGCTGTTCATTTTCAGCACGACGCATCATGAAGCCCGTGACGTCAGCTTCGACAGCCTTAAAGCCGGCAACGCGCCGCCGCACCGCAGCATCGCCAGCATCATGTGCGAAAAAAGCTATCCGGGTCATCGCGAACGTGATCTCATAGTTGCAAATACACCCGCGATGAAGCCAAGTCCCCAAGAGATGTGCATGGTCGCCAAAGCCGGTCCGGCCCATAAGCCGCATATTGATTTTTTACTCAGGAAAAACCACAGGCTGACCAGCAACAGGACTGCTGTGTAGAAGAGGGGCCAAATCGCTGCGACAGGCAAAAATATGAAAATCAGCGCTGAGACAAATAGCAACAGCAGGTTGATCACCGGTATCAACTGGCGCAGGCGCGGACGTTGTTCATTCTTGAGCAGATTACGGGCGCGCCCCCGTCCATAACCAAAATATTGCCGCCATAATCCTGACAGGTTTGTGCGCGGATAATAGCCGACCCGGATATCAGCATCGAGATAGATTTTCCCGCCTGCTTTCGCCAGCCGTGCATCATATTCAGCATCTTCATTATGGCTGAAACTTTCATCATAACCATGCAGACGCAGAAAATGCTCCAGACGGAAAGCGGCATGATGACCATGGTCCACATAACCTGACATACTGCCACCGCGATGCGCAGACCCGCCGGAACCAAGCGGCGTATCCACGACCCAGGCATTCGCTTTCTGAAAACAGGTCGTGCCCTGCGCATCCATGGGCACAACAACGCTCGCTGCGCCTGTTTCTTCCAGCTTCATCGCCACTTTCAGAATATAGTCTGCCGGGTAATCCGCGTGTGCATCGCAGCGCACCAGAATGTCGCGACCATATTCCGCGATCTGTGCACCGGCATTGACGCCAGCTGACTGCAACCGGCCTGGATTGTCGATCAGTGCAATATTGGCAAACTCTTCGCGCAGCTTTGAAACGATCTCCTGTGTGCCATCTGTGCTGCCCCCATCAGAAACCACTACCTGCACACAAGCCAGATATTGTGACCCGCACAGGAGGCTGCGCAGGCAATCCTCAATATGAGCTGCTTCATTGAGCGTTGGTATGACAGCCACAATGCGACGCGCCAGAAGTTCCAGCGCGTGATCCGAGGCTGCCGCGTCGCGTTCATCAAACATGGAAGTCATTTATCAGCTTTGTCTTGCTGGCATGTTAACCAGTCTCTCAGACCCTCCAGTGTACATATACAAGGGCAATAACGCAGCTTTTGCGGTAAACAAGAGACATTATTGTCCGGAAGCAGCAAGAGCGGCCGAGAAGTGACCATGGTTAACAACGTCTTGATGAATCAGCCGGAGACAGCCGCGTCGCGCGCCTTGCCTGATTTCATGGTGATCGGCGCCATGCGCGCAGGCACCACCCTGCTTCATGAGTTGCTGGCAGCACAGAGTGCGGTTTCCCTGCCGTGCATGAAGGAAACAGACTTTTTCGTTCGTGAGAAGCACTCCGCCCAACAGGACTATGCCCGTTATTTTGACCTGAGCTCAGACAAATGCGGCGAAGTGACACCTAACTACAGCAAGCGGGATGTCTTTCCCGGTGTGCCCGCGCAGGTGTTTGCCAACAACCCGGCAGCACGGCTGATCTATATCGTCAGAGACCCTGTGGCGCGGGCGATCTCGCAATACACTCATTCCTTTCTTTCCGGCCAGGACTTGCCGGCACCAGAGAAGCTTCTGGAAAGCCAGCCCGGTCAGCATATAGTCAATACAAGCCGGTATGCTTGGCAGCTTGAAGCCTGGCTGGGCTATTTTACGCCAGAGCAGATTATGGTGCTTGATTTCGCAGAACTTACCACAGACCCGGCCGCGAGTTTGCGCAGAGTATGCGCACATATTGGTGTGCAGAGTACACAGACCAATATGCCAGCTGCACAGACCAATTCAGCAGGACAGGTAGCGAGTGTTCCGGACTGGTGGCTGAAATTTCGCGATACAGCCGCTGGTCAGAGACTGCGCGCCCTTGCCCCGCGTGGCATCGCCGCTCAGGCCAAGGCTTTACTCGGCAAAGGGCAACCCAAAAAGGATATTCCTGTCATGCCGGCAACAGTGCGCAATCAGATTGCCGATGTCTTGCGCGAGGATGTCATGAAGTTCCGCCAGATCAGCAATATGCCATTTACGGACTGGAGTGTGTGACATGACCTATGTGCCGCACAGCCCCATGAACAGCCATGCCCTGCCCAGCAGACACCTGAACCTCACATTGCAGCAGGGTCGCGGCACTATTCTGGACCAGTTGCTTGTTGTTCTCTGGCTCATCGTCATTCCGCTTGAATTCCCGATAGCATCCGCCCTGCGCTATCCGGCAACAGCACTCGTCCTGTTCGCCACACTGGTCTACTGGCGTGAAGTCCTGCCACTTCTGAAGCGGGGCGCATTCTTCTTTTTGCTGCCTGCTTTATGCCTGCTTTCCACCCTGTGGTCTGACGCGGCGATGTTATCAATCCGGTTCGGCGCGTTCATGGCCGTCACACTGGTGATTTGTGCCTATACGGCAGCACGGCT
The DNA here is from genome assembly GCF_030758415.1 of Parvularcula sp. IMCC14364. Classification (NCBI taxonomy): domain Bacteria; kingdom Pseudomonadati; phylum Pseudomonadota; class Alphaproteobacteria; order Parvularculales; family Parvularculaceae; genus Parvularcula; species Parvularcula sp. IMCC14364. Next base: position 2,912,366 of record NZ_CP132334.1, read on the forward strand.
GGATTACCGTCAATTCGTTGTTGCTGTTTTCGTCGCAAGCAGCCTGTTGATGGTCGGGAGCCTCCTGTTTGGCCAGACAACTTTTGTCGGCGGTCTGGATGGCGGCTTTGCCATGATCGGGATATTTCCGCACAAGAACGTTCTCGGTCTCAGGATGCTGATTCTGATCATTGCCGCGATCGCTATCCTGCTGGATTCACGATATGCGCCCTTCTGGCGATTGATCGCCCCCGTCATGATTTTACCGGCATTGTACCTGCTGTTTGGCAGTAACTCAGCGACCGCACTGGTATTGCTGTTTGCTGGCGGCCTGCTGACCGCCGTTGTTGGTGGCATCTGGCCGCTGGCTGCCAGAATACCGGGCCTGCGCCCGCTTCTTGTGTCCGGCAGCATCATTTTCGTCGGCTTTACCGGTCTGGCGGTTGCAAATATTTATCAGGTTAATCCCTATACCGCTCTTCTTGAACGGCTCGACAAGGATACAACCCTGACTGGCCGGACACAGATCTGGGAAGTTGGGGACCAGCTTATTGAAGAAAAACCTGTTCTCGGCCTTGGGGCCGGTGCTTTCTGGCGTCCGGGCGTGAGCCAGGCGACACGTATTTCGACAATGTTCGGCGCAGAGAACAACCAGTTCTATTTTCACAACGCCTATTATGAAGTGATGGTACATCTCGGCGTTGTTGGTCTGATCGTTTTCCTTCTGACGATGCTGAAAGCTTACTGGCTGCTGATCCGGCAATGGCTTATTGCGCCGCATCTACACGATGGCTTCATCCTGACCATAGCAGCCATTCTGCTCGTGCGCAGCTTCACAGAATCGGAACTGTTCTCGGTATTTATCATGAACCCGATGATCTTCTGGACCGGCGTGTTCATGGTGTTGCTGAATGATAGCAAAGGCAACCTGAAAGCTTATACAACAGCTTGAAGTTGCGGCACTAGGGCTGGGGCTGCGTATCCAGCTTGCGGGGCAGCAGCATTTTCATCGCTCCCATGATTGAAGCATCAATGCCCGTATCACGCCGTGTTCTGTCAAACAGCGCCCATTCCCAGATGAAGACCGCCAGAACAGCAGCTGCGGCTGCACCATTCAGACCGAAAGAGATACCGGCCACAGGTACTGACACAATCAGCAAACTCAGGCTAACTGCTGACAGTTTGAAAATCTGCTGTTGGCGGCCTGTAACATTCAGCACCATGATTGATGGGCCAAAAAACGCCGCCGCCAACGGCAGCAGCGCGAAAAGACGCAGCGCCCAGGCTGATGCCTCATATTCTTCACCGAACAAACCAACCAGAACCGGCGCGAGCCACCAGACCAGCGCAGTGACGATGACTGTCGGCCAGAACTTCAGATGAGTGGATTGCGATAACAGATGCTGGGCATCAGCGACTCTGTCAGCACTTATCGCCTTGGATACACGCGGACTGACCGCCATATTCACCGCCATGAGGCCCATGCGAAGAAAGCCTATGAACCGCAAGGCTACAGCGAGCCGCGCCACATCACCATCAGACAGACCGAGCGCTGAAGCCACGATCACGACATTCTGGAAATAATCTATCAGAAGGATGGTTACGGACAGATACAATCCGGTGGACATCCAGTCACGCGCGCGGCTTGTGTCAGGTTCAGCTTCTTTTGTGAACGCAAAAGCACTGCGCAGCAGGAAGTGCTGGATCACGAGTGCCACGAGGCAGGCCACTGCATTGGCAAGCAGCACAATATCAACACGCAGGCCACCAAACACCAAGGCGGCGGCACCTACAACAAGACAGAGTATCAGGGGCCGGAACAAGGCCCAGGACAACATGCTACGTTTGATTTTTGACAAAGCGTGCGCCCAACGTGTGCCAAGGCGCAGCGTCGCCAGCATAGGCACCGAGATTGCCAGGAAGAACACTGCCCAGAACTCTTCCGTGGTCAGCTCGTTTTTAAGGCTCTGACTAATCAGCATAAACGCGGCAAGGGCGACAATGACAATCGGTGTCGCGATGCGCAATATGCGCCAGCCAAATGACATGAAGCCAGCCGCTTCTGCGACGTTTCCTTTTTCCAGGGGCTGGAGCAGATGGCGCACTGCGCCATTTTCTATATTCAGGGTGGTAAATAATGACGCGAGCGCACCAAGTGACAGTGCTGTCATGACAAACCCGACCTGGGAAGGCGCAAGATACTGGGCCAGCAACAAGGTGAAGATGAAATTTGCGACGGCCCCACCAAAACGCGTCAACACGAGCACAGATGCATTACCGACGGTTTCCATCAGGCTTTTCTGCTGAAGCAGTCTCTTGAAAATAGTCGGTAAGGGCACTGGCATAGGTAAAATCCAACGTGGCGATGCCACGGGGAGATAATAGGGCAGAAATCATGCAGAAAAAATTAACCTAAACGCAGAAAGCTGCCACTACGCCTACCGCAAGGAATTCTGGTGCATGGGACTGGCTCGCAATACTCTGGTCGATCTGAAGAACGGCCTACCGCCACGGCAGCTGGCCGACCGCCTGCATCCACGCGGCGTCGTCTTTATACACGTGCCCAAATGTGCCGGAACATCCATTGAAAATGCCCTGCGGGCGCAGTTTCGCCTTTCCCGGTTCATGATTGACCCAGAGACAAGCTTCAGTGCCACCCGGTTGTACGGCAAAAGCGGCCAACATGAGAAGCTGATGCAGGCCAGTGAATTAAGACGCCACATGCTTCATTATGCGCTGGCGAGCGGATACAAATGTATTACCGGCCACGCCCCCCTTGGCATCTCGACCATCCCTGAAGCGACGGCGAGTCACGATTTCATTACCGTTCTGCGCGACCCTGTGGAACGGTTTTACTCCCATCTCCGGTTCAACCAGACCGATAAAAGCGGTCATGGACGCATCACCCTGCCTGTTACAGAATTCCTCACCTCTCCCCGTGCGCACGTAATGGGCAATCTTTATGGAAAGTATTTTTCCGGATTGCCCATGCAGGCAGATCTTGGCGGCCGTGAAGCAGTTGATCGCAGCAAACAGCAACTGACCCTGTTCTCAGCTGTCGGCTTTCTCGACCGACTGGATCAATTCAATATGAAAGTTAGCGCCCTGACGGGGAAGAAGTTACAACCCGGCCATGACAACAGAACCATCCCTACCCCACATGAAGGTTCTGATGACCTTTCCGGTTTTCATGATCAGATAGAAGACCTGTGCCAGACTGATATTGAAATATATAACTGGGCCAGGCAGGAATTTTCCACCTGACCCCGTGTCAGATCAATCGTGATAATACTTCTTGTACGAACTGTAATAGGCTGCACTGCCTTCATAGCCATATTGCGTCTGCGATTTGGCATCAACCTGTGTCAGCACGGCACCATGAACAGGTGTTGGCAGCTTGGACAGGATAGTCGCAGCAGATCGCGCAATCTTGGAAGAGGTAGATCGCCATCTCACAATCAGCAATGTGCTGTCTGCCGAATTGATGATTGTGCGCGTATCTGCCACAGCCGTGACAGGGGCAGTATCAAGAATAATCAGATCATACTTGGTTTTCAGCTTACTGATGAGCGAGTCGAAAGCGTTGGAGCCAAACACGTCGACAACATCCTGCTGGGCACCCGCAATAGGCAGCACATGCAAGTTCGTTTTACTATCTTTGCGCACCGCATCTTTTAACTGGGCGGTGCCCGTCAACACTTCCATCAGGCCAATCTTGGCTTCCGGCATGGCGTCAGAAAGCGTGCGGCGCCTTGCATCACAGTCAATGACAATCACTTTGTCACCAGACATGGCACAGATACGGCCAAGACATCTGGCTGATGTTGTTTTTCCTTCCGAAGAAAGAGCCGAAGTCAGTGCCAAGACTTTTGGTTTGGAACGGGCGCCAGCCTCCAGCAATATGGAGCTGCGCACAGTACGATAGGCTTCTGCAAAACTGGACAGCGGTTTGTCCACAAGATAATCCTGCGGCACGACAGGCGTTGTTGTGCCTGAGAGCAATCCTGGTGACAGTGTTGGGATAGCGGTCACGAGTGGCAGAGACAACATGCGCTCGATATCTTCCGCCGTACGCAACCCATTATCGAATATCTCAGCCAGGGTCACCAGCATTGCCCCAACGCCAGCACCCAGTACAAGCCCAAGCAGAATGTTCAGGATTTTATTTGGAAAAGCCGGGCTGGTTGGAATGACAGCAGCAGACACAATCTCGGCATCACTTTCTGTCAGGGCTTCCTGTTCATTACTTTCCTTGAAGGCATCGAGGAAGCTCTCATAAATTGTCCGGCTTGCCTCAGCCTGACGTTCAAGTTCGCGCAGGCGCACCAGCGCGCGGTTATTATCTGCAAGTTCCGTCCTCTTGCCTGCAAGGCTGGATTCCAGCGAGATCACCCTGTCACGCGCAATGTTTACTTCGCTTTCAAGGCTTGAGACGATACGGGCAATTTCCGTGTCAATTTGGGCAAGCAGGTCTTCTTCTTCGCGATTGACTTTGAGGATTTCCGGATGCCGTTCGCCATATTTTATGGCCAGTTCGGACTTGCGCCGCGCCATTTCTGACTGTTGTGCGCGCAGCGCCCCAATGACCGGTGAGTTCAGCACTTCTGAAATGGAGTCTGCTCCGGAACCATTGTCCAGCTGTCCTTTGACCGAAGACAGTCGCGCGCGGCGCTCAGCCAAGGCAGCGCGTTGCGTGATCAACTGACTGTTAATGTCTGATATCTGCTGCTCGGTAAGGGATGAACCCTGAGATTCAAAGAGACCATTTTCTTCACGATACTGTTCAACAGCGGCTTCCGCTATGCGCACATCCTCCTGCAATTCATCCGTACGGTCACTCAAGTGACTGCGACTGCGGCGAATGTAATCAAATTTGGCATCAAGCTGGCGCACCAGATACTGCTCCGCAAACGCATTGACAACGGCAGCAGCCTTTTGCTGGTCCTCGCTCTCAAATCGGATCGCGATGAGATATGTCAGGCCAGCCCGCTCAACGGAGAGGTTTGACATCACATTATTGACGGTCTTCTCGCGGGCAATACGCTGCTCTGCGGCAGCATCCAGCGATTCCGTTACCTGTGATGGAAACAGGCCTTTGATGAATCCGCGCAAGCCGGTCGGCTCTCGCAAGGTCGGGTTGAATTCGGGATCATCGTATAGTGACATTTTCTCTGTCACCCGCTCGGCAATGACACGGCTGCTGATGAGTTCGACTTCCGTATCAACCGTAGCAGAGTCTGCCGTCACGCCGGAATAGATGGCACTGATATCCACTGACTGTTTTTTGCGCGTATCAATCAGGACAGTCGCTTCAGCCACATATTTGGGCGTGAGCTGAAATGTTATCAGCGTCACAAGGGCCAGTATCGTTAACAGGCCACCGGCAAAAAGACCGATGCGCCGACGGAAGATAGCCAGCAAAAGAGGCAGGTCAATCAGCAGGTTATTGGCTGCGTCAGACATGACGGACGTCATGCTCAACGGTCGCCCGTATGCCTGTGAATTCGTGTTGTCCGCGTAGGGTGCCATTGTATGCGTCAAATCTTCCGCGCTGCGCTGCGTATCCATGATACCTCTTTAGTCTAACTGGCTATCAGCTTCTTGGCCATATTACGGCATAGAGGTTTCCAAATACGCAAAATGCGCGCCAGTCTGGCGCGCATTTCAGTAGTTTTTTCGCCATTTACGCGAATTTCTGATGTCTAGCGCTCAGCTGTGAGCGTCAGCAGAAGTTCGTTCGTAGAATAATCCTTGGCAAACAGACCAGGTGTCGTGCCATCAGACTCCTGCTCTTCATAAGTGTATTCCAGTTTGGCAGACAGGAGCTGGTTAATCAGATATGTGCCCGCCAGTTGCAGGGCATAGCGCTCATCTTCACGATCCAGATTCTCATAGTCATCAAGAGCATATCCGGCTGACGCAGAAACAATAATATTACGCGCCAGTTCATGATCCACACCGAGTACAATTTCGTTCGTCAGGAACGCGGCATCAGCCAGCAATGGTGACGCGCGCACTTCTCGTGAGGCCGAGAGGCCAACCGTCGTCAGCTCTGTCGGGAACCATTCCAGACCGGCATCAATGCTCAGGCCATCAATGGTCTGCAGGGCAGGATCATCAAACTCTTCTTCGAGATATCCAAGAGCAATGGAGCCGCGCACCAGACGTGTAACGTCAAAGTCGACGCCGGCTGAAACTGTATATCCTTCAGAGTCCCGATTAAGACCACCAGGTGTCAATGTCGGATAGTTGCGCTGGCGGAAAGTGCTGCGGATAAATACAGACGCATCGCGCGTTACCGCATAGCCAGCCTGAAGAAGGACGGATGTTTCTTCGAGATCACGGAAGTCCTGATCGACATTGGTATTGCTGACGAGAGAGAACGCGTCATCATAATCATAATCCGCATAGGACAGGCGACCGCGGTAACGTATGCGGCCGAATTCCTGACGCAGACCGGCATAGACCTCACCACGTTTGTAATCGATCGGGTCATCAAAAATGTCAGCTGTCGAAACCTTCCGGCTTTCAACCAGTTTGTCGTATGCGCCGCCCAGTTCGATCGCCGTTGTGCGTGACACATCAATTACTGCATCCGCAAAGATACCGGCATTGAGCGCGTTGGCTTCATCAATATCCACATGCTCATAAGCCTCGACGTAAGCACCGGTGACCAGTGAATGACGGTTCCAGTTGCTTTCAGCCTGCACACTCGGGCGCATGACGAAGTAAAAATCTTCCTGCTCGCCGAACTGGGCATTGATGTCCGGGTCAATCGCGAATGTATTGTCTGTGTAGCCGAGGCTCAGATCAACGCGAGGCCTTACAATGAAGCTGCCTGCACGCACGCCTTGTGGCGCGTATTCCGGCCGCTCCCGTTGCAGGACGCTGGTGTTACGATCCCTTGCAAAAAGTGAGTCCTGCGCTGCGGCGATATCGCAAACGCCCAGTGCTCCCAGTGACAGCGTTACTGTCAGTACTTTTTTCAATTCAAACATGCGCAGTCCCCGTTTGTCTGCAAACTATCCTGTTGCCCAGGCCGCAGAAAACCCAAAAAGGGTGTCCTTGGCGATGAGCGTATTGCAGGATATGCTTAACAGCCAGAAGATAAGCATTGGTTAACTCTGGTTTTTTCAAGCGAATCAACCCCTTAGCGAATTCTGACGGTTGAGTTCAGCCAGGGCGGGTATTTTTCCTAGAAAATGCGCTCTGCGATACGGATCGTGTCTCCCGGACGCACTGAAGTCGTGGAGCTGAGCGGATATTGTTGCTCGGTTGTTTCTCCATCGCGGCGGATAAATACCACGCGCTGATTGGCGCGGTAGGTGAAGCCTTCCGCCACGGCAACAGCATTCAGAACAGTGAGGCTGTCGCTATAAGGATAGGTGCCGGGGCTGTTCACCTCACCCAGAATATAGAAGGGCCTGAAGTTCAGCACTTCTGCACTCACCCGTGGGTCATTTAGATAGCCATCACGAAGGGAAGTCTCGACGGAGCGCTGAAATTCCCGCACAGTCTTACCTTCGACGGAAATTTCCCCAACCAGCGGCAGTGAAACAATCCCGCTGCCATCTACGAGAAATTCACCGGACAGGTCATCCTCGCCAAAAACGATCAGCCTGAGTTTGTCTCCTGCCCCGAGCGTGTATTCTTTTACATCATCTGTGACCACCTGAAGGTCAGGTTGTGAGGGCGTGGCGACCGGGCCTGGCTGTGTTATCGACCCGCAGGCAGATACTATCAGCAGGCTTGCTAGCAAGGAGAACAATCTCATGGGGCATATCCTTTCGGCGGACATCTTGACAGTTGCATTAAGTATAGAGGCCTTCCTGCCCCAACGGCAAACTTTCTGTAAACATCCTGCCGTATAAATACCGAAAAAAGGTATCAGCGGCTCATTAATGTCTGAATTTTATCAGATCGGTGCGTTGCTCAACAGGATTTATCAATGCCGCTTCTTCAACTCATTATTCTTGCGATCGTGCAGGGCATCACAGAATTCATTCCGGTATCATCTTCAGCCCACCTAATACTTGTGCCAGAAGCCGTCCCCTCGTGGAAAGATCAGGGCCCGTTGATAGATGTGGCTGTTCATGTGGGATCGCTCGGCGCGGTGATGCTCTATTTTCGCAAGGAAACCGGCCAGCTCTTTCTGGGCGGCATAGATACCCTGCGCTGGCACGAAAGCCCCAACAGGCGTCTTTTTCTGACAATCGCCGCTGCGACGGTGCCAATCATGCTGATCGCGCCCATCATCTATTTTACCGGCCTGATTGATCACCTGCGCAGCATGGTGGTGATCGGCATCGCCAGTATCGTCTTTGGCGTCGTACTGTGGATTTCAGACAGAAAACCAGTCACCGAACCAGAGAATGCCGAGTTCACCTGGAAAGCCGTCCTGAGCATTGGATGCGCGCAGGCTATTGCTCTGATACCGGGCAGCAGTCGCTCTGGCATGACCATAACCGCCGCCCGCTTCCTCGGATATTCCCGCACAGAGGCCGCGCGCTTTTCCATGCTTCTGTCCATCCCGACTATTCTGGCATTCGGGTTACTGGCAGGGCTGCAACTTGCCGCAGACGGGGCGCAGGCCAATATACGAGATGCTTCTATCGCAATAGGCCTTTCATTTGTGGCCGCCTTTGCAACCATTCACTTATTCATGAAAATGACCCGCCACATCAGCTTCACACCCTTTGTTGTCTACAGGCTCATCCTCGGTCTCGCGCTGATAGGTATCGCGCTCCTGTGAACAACTCACGCTTGAAATGTGATAAAGTTACTCTATGATATGTTATAGTATATCATACCCAAAGAAAGCAGCGAGCCGTCAGATATAATAGCTTGGGCTTTACGCTTTAATAGACTTTCGCCGGTATACTGATGGCGGAACATATTTGAAGATGACTGGTTAAGCACTACGTCTCTTCATTATCGACGAACAGAATTTTCGATGCAGACAGGAACTCTTGAGATCCATGATAAATTCAAAAGACAGCACGACCAGCAACACTGCACCTGACGGCAAGGAATTTGCCCGCCTTGGCGGCAAAAACCTTGTCTATGTGAGGCCTGTCATTGCTGCTGATGTGATGGATGATCTCACTGACGGCGAGGAATTCGACGTAGAAATTCCTGCTGAGACCGTGCTCTATGCTCTGCACGCTGCCGACGGCGCGCGCATTGCGCTCATGGGCAACCGCGATCTGGCTTTCGCCGCAGCAAGACAGAACGAAATGACGCCGGTCAGCGTCCACTAATTCAATCAGGAAAATTCAGGCCGCGCGCGATCTCTCGCGCTCCATGGCAATCGCATAGAGGGCGTCTGATGAGCTGGCGCCCCGCATGGCGGCACGAACTTCATCATTACGCATGAGACGCGCCACGCGAGAGAGAGTCTTCAAATGCATGGCGTTAGCTTCTTCAGGGGCAAGCAACAGGAACAGAAGATCGACTGGCTCGTCGTCAACCGCATCGAAATCAACCGGTTTCTTCAACAGGGCCAACACGCCAAGCATGTCGTTGATCCCCTTGACCTTGCCATGCGGGATGGCGATGCCACCACCGACGCCCGTTGAGCCCAGTTTCTCACGTTCCTGCAGAACACTTAGGATTTTTTCGCTGGCAATACCGGCAAGTTCGCCGCTCTTTTCAGCCAATAGGGACAGAGCTTCACGCTTGCAGTTTGCCTGCGCATTTACAACGACCCCTTTAGGGGTCAGCAGATTACCGAGATCACTCATACAATTCCTCAGTTCAAAAAGCCTGCCAGTGCCAAGGGGCGACATATATGACCAGTGCCCGTTGATATAAAGGGGGGGTACGATCACTTTTCCGATGTCAGAAAAGACCTGTTTGTCAGCGGCTGGCGTTATTCAAATTACTTTCCGCTGTCAATCCAGCCGACATTGCCGTCAGAGCGGCGATATACCACGCTGATATTGCCATGTGCCGCATTTCGGAAAACCAGAACCGGTTCCTCCGCCAGATCAAGCTGCAACACAGCTGCGCCAACGGTCATTTCCCGCAACTTTGTCGTACTCTCAGCCACAACCACTGGACTTGGGTCGTCTTCAATCGGGCTGTCCCCGTCCTCATCGGCCTCAAGTGGCTTGAGAATATAGCTTGGGGCATTTTCTGCCGGTAACGGGTCTTTGCCATTGGCATGATGGTTCTTGAGCCGGCGTTTATAACGTCGCACGCGCTTTTCCAACTTCTCAAGCGCTTCATCAAAAGCACCGTAAGCATCATGCGCATCGCCCTGAGCAACCAGAAAAACGCCAGATGCCAGGTGTGTCGTCGCCTCGCAGCGGATGCTGGATCCATCGCGCGCGAATGTCACCTGTGCTTCGGCAGAGCGCTCAAAATATTTATGTACACTCGCCGAGATGCGGTCTTCCACATGCGTCTGCAACGCAGCGCCTAGATCAATACCTTTGCCGGTAATCTGAACTTCCATAAGGAATTCCTCTGTTAATAGCAGCCCGATACAAAAGTTACTTGCCTGTATCAGAGCGTTTGTGTCCGTCGGGCTGGCTATATAGCTCTCTGCTTGAGGCGCCGCCGCTGGACAGACGAGGGGATATGCATGGCCTCACGATATTTGGCAACCGTGCGCCGCGCAATATCAATATTTTCAACTTTCAAAAGTTCCACAATTCTGTCGTCAGAGAGGATTGCCTGGGCCTTTTCAGCTTCAATCAATTCCCTGATGCGATGGCGGACGGACTCAGCAGAGTGAGTGACGTCGCCAGTCGTTGCCGCAATGGCCGAAGTGAAGAAATATTTCAGCTCGAAGCTACCACGCGACGTGGCCATATATTTGCCTGAGGTTACCCGGGAAACGGTCGATTCGTGCATGCCGATTGCATCTGCGACAACCTTGAGATTGAGTGGTTTCAGATATTTGACGCCATGGATGAAGAATGCGTCCTGCTGGCGAACAATTTCCGATGATACTTTCAGGATCGTTCTCGCCCGCTGATCGAGACTTTTGACCAGCCAGCTGGCATTGGACATCTGTTCAGTAATGTAACTTTTCTCATCATCCTGCGCACACGTAGAGGTAAGCTTGGCAAAATATTTCTGATTGGCGATGACCCGGGGCAGGGTTTCGGAGTTAAGCTCGATTTTCCAGCCACCATCTTCAGCCTGACCTACGAAAACATCCGGGACCACGACCTGAACAGTTTCCGAGCCATAGGCCAAACCAGGCTTGGGTGTCAGTGAACGGACCTCAGCGATCATCTCCTGCAGTTCTTCTTCATTAAAGCCGGTAGCCTTTTTTAGCCCCGGCAAATCAGATGCGCCGAGAAGATGGAGATATTCCAGAAACACATCCATGCGCTCATCCAGCCGGTTCAATTCTTTCAGCTGAAGTCTGAGACATTCTGACAGGTTGCGCGCGCCAACACCTGCCGGCTCAAACCCGTGAATAACATCAAGAACTGCAACAACTTCGGCATCGGAAGTGCCAAGGCGTTCTGCAACTTCTTCAGTTGTATCCCGCAAATATCCACCCTCATCAATCAGGTCGATGAGGTAGCTGCCGATCATCAGTTGCATCTCATTCCTGAGCGCCAGATGAAGCTGCTCTGTGAGATGCTCCTGCAGTGATTTGACCCGCGTCAGGTTCGCATCCATGTCGAGATCGGACAGATCATAAGCCCGTGACGGCTTCACGGAAGACCAGTCGGAGCTGCTGTTATCAGCTTTCATGGACTCGTATTTTTCTGCGCGGGACGCGCCAGGGTCTAGGTTTTCATAATCCGTATCGAGAGAGCCTGCTGCATCCTTGGGCGAAGACTGCTCTGTCAGAGAAAGAGGCTGTTCGCCTTCATGTTTGTCACCCTCGGCTCCTTTGGGCGCGGAAGACCCATCGCCACGCTCCGGTTGGCTGGCACGCTCGTCGCGTTCGAGAAAAGGATTCTCCAGAAGCTGGCTTTCGACATATTCCTGCAATTCCAGATTGGTCAGTTGCAACAGCTTGATCGCCTGCTGCAATTGCGGCGTCATGACCAGCTGCTGGCCCTGCTTCATTTCCAGTTTATGCGATATACTCACACCGTAACTCCCACATTTACCCCAAAGAGTTTTTATTTGTGGGTCACAGTCTACAGCGCGAAGGTTTCTCCAAGATAAACGCGGCGCACATCAGGGTTACCAATAATTTCCTCGGAGGTGCCTTCTGCCAGCACTTCGCCCTGGTGGATGATATAAGCCCGGTCAATGATCTCGAGGGTTTCACGCACATTATGATCCGTAATCAGCACCCCGATGCCGCGGTTCTTCAGATCAGCGACGAGCTCGCGGATGTCGCTGATTGCCAATGGGTCAATACCGGCAAAGGGTTCATCCAGCAGCATGAATTCCGGGCCCGTTGCGAGTGCACGGGCGATTTCAAGCCGCCGCCGCTCCCCACCTGACAGGGACACGGCAGATGCCGTGCGCAGATGCTCGATTTTGAACTCAGACAGAAGGCGATCTACAACAGCCTGCCGCTCCTGTTTTTTTTGATATACCAGCTCAACAACAGCGAGAAGGTTCTGCTCTACCGTCAAGCCACGGAAAATCGATGCTTCCTGCGGCAAGTAGCCGATGCCAAGTTTTGCCCGTTGATACATCGGCAACCGGGTGACATTGAACCCGTCAATCCAGATTTCACCGGCATCAACAGGTATCAGCCCTGTCACCATATAAAAGCATGTTGTCTTGCCAGCACCATTTGGCCCCAGCAATCCGACGACCTCGCCACGCTGAACGGAAACGCTGGCACCATGGACCACAGGGCGACGCCGATAGGTCTTTTCGAGTCCTTCTGCGACCAGACCTGCGCGTTTGTTATTCTGCGCCCGTTCCTTGACGGGCACATTTCGCACAATGTCAGCAGCTCGATCCTGAATGTCCGGGTTTTTCAACAATGTCGGTTCTTCACTCGCAAGGCATCAGTCTTCGGTAATGAAAATGCCGCGTACCCTGTCAGCACCGGCAGACGTGAAGTTTAACTGCCCGGTCTGAGTGTAATAAACAAGCCTGCCACCGGTTAAAACCTGCTCACCCTGGACAACCACCACATCGCCAGTGAAAATCACGGTTTCATCATCGGCTGAATAAACTGCATCCCGACTGGAGATTGCTTCGGCACCGTTTGTGTATCGGATGCCGCCTTCGGCATTAATGCGTTGCAGATTACCACTCTCAACGCCAAAAATTGTCAGTCGCGGCGCCGTCAGAATTGCTTCCCCCTGCACCACCTGCACATCGCCAGTCCAAACCACATAGTCCTTGTCGCGGAAAGCTTCGAACTGATCGCCAGTGATATCAATTGGTGCATCCGACCCGGCATTCAACTGTCCGTTTGCCGTGTTGATGCCCATGGCAATCATCATGGCCATGATGGCGGGGAGTATTTTTTTCATTCCTGGTTTCTGCATCTTAGGAAAATCCGGCAAAATGATACTTGTTCAAATAGGCAATATCACGTGTCAGGCGTTACGTCTTCCCCCGTTTCCGCCGTCTCTTCTGGTTCACCACTGCGCAGTTTTTTTGTTTCACCCTTCGGAGCGATCACCATGCGCGCATTATAAAAGACAGTTCGTCCTTCCTCTTCAAAGGCGGTCATGCCTTCTGCACTGATACTGCCATTCTGGTTTTCACCATAGACATTCACATCAGAATGGACGGTCCGGTCTTCCAGCCGCACTTCAGCAGCATCCATATTCAGAACGATCTCCTGATCACCGAGACCTTGCTTGAATTCAACTTCCGAATCCAGCTTGATGGTCTTGTTGCCCAGACTGTAAAGTCCTGTTCTTGCGGTGACGAGCGACTGATCTATTTCCCCGAGCGCCTTGAGAGCCTCAGGGTTTTCCAAAGAGATAAAGTCCGGAATAGCCGGGTTTTGCACTGCTGCACCCGCCTTGACCTCATAAGGTCGCCCCTGTTTGTCTTCATTAATAAAACGAGGCTGCTCCATACGCAGGTCATCCGTGGCTGCGTCCAGATTTTGGAACTGGTCAACAAATGTATGATCTACTGTATGGGGGGTCGCTGTGACAACATACGCTGCCACAATACCGGCAATAACAACAGGGAGGGACAGTCGGGTAGCCCGCACAAAACGGCTGTGCTGCCGCACACGCTTTTTGCGCTTTGCATCTGTCAGACTTGTCTGTGTTGCCATGACCATCGCCGGATCTTGAGCCTTTTTACTGGAGTCGGTGCGGGGCTGGCACCTCTTCACGGGTTATTGCATTTTGTTACAAGCCGAAAAAGCTAATAATCGTTTATTATCCATAAATTATGACAGCCCAGCGGCATTCAAGTCACGAATGCGCGAATATGTCCTGCTCCGGCCAGCCATCAAGATCAAGCTGCGCACGGTAAGGAAGAAAAGAAAAACAGGCTGATGCCAGATCAAGCCGCCCCTCTCGCGCCAACATGGCGTCCAGCTTTTCCTTGATAAGGTGCAGATACAATACATCAGCTGCCGCATAGTTTTTCTGGGCATCGGTCAGGTTTTCAGCCCCCCAGTCGGATGATTGCTGCTGTTTGGAGAGGTCAATGCCGCCAAGCTCGCGGCAGACATCCTTCAGCCCATGTTTATCCGTATAGGTCCGGCACAGTTTCGACGCAATTTTGGTGCAGTACACCGGGGTTGTATTGACCCCGAGATAGGCAGAAAAAACGGCCACATCGAAGCGGGCAAAATGGAAGATCTTCAGAATCTGCTCATCCTGCAACAATCGTTTCAGGTTCGGCGCATCATAATTTTTTCTGTCCAACTGGACCAGATGTGCGTCACCATCCCCGGCGGAAAGCTGCACGACACATAAATTGTCGCGATGCGGGTTGAGTCCCATCGTCTCACTGTCGACCGCGACAGAGCCTTCAAATTTAACATCGTCCGGCAGATCGCCCTTGTGCAGATAAATGGTCATATTATTCCCGACATAATTGGTTGGAGACCCGGCGTGATGCGGCCTCACTCCATAGATTGTCAATGATCACTTTCAAAACCGTTACCCTTAATATTATTAAGCCAGCCTGAAGGATAAGGCCGACCTTCAGGACAAGGCATACCAAAAAAGCCCGCGCAATGCTGGCTTTAATAAGAAAATTTGACTTTTCAAATTCAGGCAGCCGCTGAAATCGTCTGATTGACCCAGGCCAAAAGATCACTCTTCGGCTTGGCGCCGACAGATGTGGCAACCGCTTCGCCGCCCTTGAAGATCATCAGCGTTGGCACACCGCGCACACCGAACTGTCCAGGAGTGTTGGGATTGTCATCAATATCAATCTTGGCGATTGTCAGTTTGCCATCAAGTTCACCAGCGATTTCCTCAAGCGCGGGTGCAATTTGCCGGCACGGGCCACACCAGGTCGCCCAGAAGTCGACAAGAACCGGCTCTGAGGATTTCAACACGTCTGCGTCAAAACTGTCATCTGTTACATTTATGATCGCCATGGTTGGCTCCTTTACGATTTTCCCTGAAACCAACATAAGCAACCGCCCGACTCAATCAAGACATTGCCTCAGGCAGCCTGCCCTGTGATCTGCACAAATGCGTGATCAAGCATGTCATTTGGTACGGGCATGAGTCTGGCCTGCCAGGTCCAGAGGAGCGCGCAATCAACCCGGTGCGCCGGATAGGCTTGTTGGAGCAGCGCCCGGTAAAGGCTGAGCTGGGCAAGATAGGCGAAAGGGATCCCCTCGACGGATTGCGGTGGCGGCCTGTTGGTCTTGTAATCGATAATCCTGATGTGATCTTGACAGATAATCAGGCGATCAATCTGTCCAGAAACAGTCTTCTGACCACCAAGTGTCGACACGGTTCCGGCCAGCGGCACTTCGGCTCTTGATCCTGGCCCGAATACATCAGCAAAACCCTGATCCTGTAGCACCATCAGCACTTCAGACACCCATTCCGGGTAGAGAGTTTCCGGTATGTCACTATAATGCTTCTGCAACAAGGCAAGGCCAACTTCACGCCGGGCAGAAGGCTCAACACCTGGCAATCTTTCCAGCAAAAGATGCAAGGCGTTACCGCGGGTATAGGCTGAGGGCCCTGCGGACTGTGGTTGGACAGGTGCAAAAACAGGCGCTTCTGCCACTGATTCACTCGGCAAAATCAATTCATCCGCCTCAAGATCTCCCAGCCTTGACGGCTGCAATCGCGCAGGCGGCGTCTCCTCCGCCACCGGCACATGGAGCCACGCTGGCACAGGCGCAGTATCAGTGCCCTGCTTCTGTTTGTCGACATCAGGTGCAGCTGTCTGTTTCATTTCATATCGGAGAATATCACCTCCCCAAGACGCCGCGTGCCGTGTAACCGCCTCCCCTCGCGCTTCAAGCGTGGCAAAGCCATTCAGGGCCAGCGCATACCAGCTGGCGACACCAAGGCCCTTGCCCAGCAGTTTTTCCTTGTTGCGTCTGCCGGGAAGTTTCCCGCAGATGTATAACCTGTCACGGGCCCTCGTCATGGCAACATAGAACTGACGCCGGTATTCCTCCGCCTCAAGCATTTCGGCATATTGCCGGGCATCCTGAACGGATGCATTATCATGTTTCTTGCTGGTACTGAAAGCAAGATACCCCTCCATCGGGAGATCTTGCCCCTGCGGGGCGCGTTCCACGAGCGGCAAAAAAGGTCCTGTCTTGAAACCATCCGGATAGGTTGCATCGGCGATAAAAACAATATCCGCCTCAAGGCCCTTTGAACCATGCACCGTCATTATGCGAACAAGATCGTCACCACCCTCCATCTCACGCTTCAGGTCGCCCTCAAGCGTATCATAATGCTGCAGAAAGCCCTGCAGACTGCGTGGATTATTCTGCTCATATCCCAATGCTTCGTCCAGAAACTCTTCAATCACCTCGCGCGCGCCAGGACCAAGGCGACTGTGAAACCGCTGCCACCCTGAAGGTTGACCGCTTTCCAGTAAAAACTGGAACAGTGCTATAGGCCCTGCCTTCAGGCCAAGATTGCGGGCCTGGGTCAGCAGGTCGACTGCTCTGGCATAGGGTCCGTCCGGTCTTGCCACTGCCTCATGACAAAGGCTGGTCCAAAGTGTCACATGGCGGGCACGCCCATGCCCGAGATTAAAAAGATCGTCATCGGTAAAGTTGAACAACGGACTTTTAAGAGCCTCAGCCAGGCTCAAATCATCTGCCGTCTGAAGCGTGAAGCGTAACACAGACATCAGATCCAGAACGGCAATATGATCCTTTAACAACAGCCTGTCCGCGCCTGCCGTTGGTACGTCATCCCGAGTCAATGCCCGGACAATTTCCTGAAACACTGGACCACGCCGTTTGCACAGGATCATGATGTCGCCGGGGCGTATGGGTCGGCCGCGAGAGGAAAGAATTTCCTTGCTGTCGAGCCAGTTTCTGATCGTCTTCGATATGCTCCGGGCAAGCACTGTTTCCGGACTGTCCGGATCAGGCATGTCAACGGGCGCATCCCACGGGTTACCTTTGTCCGTTTCCTGTTTTTCGACAAGTGGCCAGAGCTCGACAAGGCCGCCCGCGCCCTGCCGATTGGAATGATGCTTCAAATTTGCTTCCTCCGAGACCCCCCTGGCGGCAGCCTCTGCCCTTTCTACATCGAATACGGCATCCACAAACCCAAGGACGGGCGGCGCTGAACGAAAGGAAAGCGCCAGATCACAAAACTCAAAAGGCTTGCCAGCGCGGGTCACAAGGTCACTGATAATGCCCTGATGACGGGTGAATAATTCAACATCTGCTCCTTGAAAGGAATAAATGGACTGCTTGCCATCGCCCACCACGAAAGCTGTACGGTTTTCTTCTCGCGCCCCCTCCCCAGAAAAGAACTCATGTAATGGCTCCATGACAACCTGCCATTGAACTTCACTGGTATCCTGCGCCTCATCCAGCAGAATATGATCCAGGCCCTGATCCAGCTTATACATGACCCATGCAGACGTCGTTCGGGTAAAGAGGCCTGCTGTTTTGCGGATCAAGTCATCAAAATCAAGCAGCCCCTTCTGGGCCTTGCGTGTACTGTATTTTCTCCCAACCGTTTCAGCAAGTTGATGCAGGAACTGAGTGGCATGAAAAATTTCCAGGCCACGCAAGTTATCCGTCAGTGCAAGAAGCAAGGCCTGCTGATCCTTCATTTTCTCCTCAATATCAGACAAATGCTTTTGCGCCGTCTTTGTGGATAGTGTCTTCAACGGTGATATCCCGTCAGCCTGCAAATAAAGGCTTCGCGCGCAATCTATTTTCTCGCTCTCGTCCGCATCCAGAAAGCACCGCAGCGCCGCCGCCCGTTCCACATCTCTCTTGCTTCCCGCCAGCAATGCCGAATAGGCCCCTTCCAGCCAGACCCAGTCTATCTGGTCAAGAAATGCCGCTTCCAGCTGTCCGGCTGAGACATTCTCCGGCACATCCAGCAAAGTCGCCATACGTGACCAGTACTCCGTGAAGCCGCCAGCAGCTTCCACCGCTTGGCTCACAGCTGGCAACCTGGAGACCAGTGCAATCACGTGGTCCCTGATTTTTTGCTCATCCATGCGCTTTCCAAGAGCAAAAAACTGCTGGCAACCTTCCCCACCCTCCCGCCAAATACTGACAACTTCCTTGTCGAGTATTTGCCGAAGCAAAAGCGCTGCTTCTGATTCTTCCATCACAGCAAAGCCGGGCACAACGCCTGCCTCTATCGGGAAACGTCTTAGTAAAGACTCACAGAAAGAATGGATGGTTTGGATTTTCAATCCACCCGGCGTCTCAAGGGCTCTTGCGAACAGCCGTCGTGCTCTGGAAAGTTCGTCTGCAGACCGTTCACTTTTCTGGTCAAGCGCTTCCAGCTCCTGCGCCAAAGCAGCATCATCCATCAAGGCCCATTGCCCCAGACGTTTGAACAGTCGCTCCGCCATTTCTGCGGCAGCGGCTTTCGTGAAAGTGATGCAGAGAATTTTAGTAGGCGCCGTACCCGTGAGCAGTAATCGCATCACCCGGTCAGTCAACACCTTGGTCTTTCCAGCGCCTGCATTGGCAGCAACGAACGCAGAAAGGTCCGGATCAGAAGCGATACGCTGCTTTGCCACTGTTTCATCGTAGACGGAAAGCTCACTCATTCGCCAGCTCCCTCAGCGCTTTCTGCGGCCCATTCAGGGCGACGGGCCAGATGGTCGTAATCACCATAATCGTCTCGATAAAATGGCCTCGGCTGTGAACGATAGGGCTCTGAAATATTGTCATAATGCTTCAGTAGCGCTCGCAAATTTTCCTCAGACTGTAGAATGTTTTCTCTCGCCTCCTCACCCAGAACCTGCGTCCTGGCGCCTACATCGCCCAGCACTTTCAGGAAAGCATAACCAGCTACTGATCCTGATGGCTGAGTATCGAAGCCACCCTTTTGCATAATGAGGCCCGTCAGTTGAAGCTGTGGACTGAACGTCCCTTCCTGCTTGAGGCTTGGCAGCTTGCCCGTCTTGTAATCGTAGATGAAAGTACCGTCATCATACTGATCTATGCGATCGGCACGCGCGGTAATCTTGTAGGCCCGATCGCTCTCGGTAAAGCTGTAGCTGCCACGCCCCTCAATGATAAGGGGCTTGCCAAGCTGCAATGTTGTTGCGTGAAAATCTGCGAACCAGGTGAAACTCTCTTCCATCCTGGCCTGCCAGAAGACTTGCGTTTCTTCCCCGACATTTGCTCGTGCGAACAGCGCTTGGGCATATTCCCGCAAGACAAATTGAGGGTCAGTCGGCATTTTGTCCGGATAGTCCTGGGCAAACCTCGCAAACAGACTGTGATAAAAACGCCCGCGCACCGCGCGATCCGGATCAAGATCAAACCCCTCAAGGTTCCTTAAGCGTAGAATGTAGCGGGCAAATATGCTGTAGGGATCACGCAGCAGTTTTTCGATTGCCGTGACGGGCAAAGTGTCAGGCCGCGCCTCCACTGGCGGACATGGCTCTGGCGGCGCATAGGCTTTAATCGGGCCCGTTGCATCCAGCGCCTTGTCCCATGCACGAAAGTCAGCCGTTCGATCAACTGACATTAGGCTTTGCGTCGCAGTAAGAATATTTTTAAGTCGCACCAGCCATCGTGACGGCTTTGTTGGTGCACGCCCCTTCTGGCGAGATCGTGTCAGCATGACATTAGCACTGCCAGCGCCTTGGGCAAAGTCATGGGCAGACAGACCAATACGCCGCTCAGGAGAAGGCAGGCCGATTGCGGCCCGCATAGGGCGCGAGAGGAAGGAGTCTGTTTTTGCCTCGTCCGGCCAGCTCGCTTCATTCAAACCGCCAAGAATGATGAGATCAGCATACTGTAACCGCGCTTCCAGCGGCCCCAGTATCTGCAGGCGCGGATGACCCCGGCCTTTTTGCCGGACAGGTGTGCCAGCTATCATTGCAGGGAACGCTTCGGCATATTGAGTCAGCGAAAGCGCTGGCATCAGGTCAGCATTTTCATAAAGGGTCCGCATCAATGAAGCGCCAGCCTCTCCGTCAACACCCGACCAGAGCCTTGTTGAATCCGTGGGCAGATCATCCGCCGCAAGCTGTTCTGCGACCCTTAAATGAGCCGTCAACAGCTCCCTGCCGCATTGGCTTGAGGGATCAACAAGCGCGCTGACTTCTTCAAGACGGTCCAATAACGGCACCAGCATATCGGCGCTTGCAGAAGGTGGTGTCTGCTCCTGACCTGTCTGTTCAGGACCGCTCAATGCATCCCATTCAGGCCCGCCGGCACAACGGGCGCGCAGCCCCACAAAACCGGGGCCAGGCCGTAAACCGCGCAGAACCAGATCAAGTGTGGAAACCATTTCTTCCCACTGCGCCTTCTGGAAACCTGCCCGGCATAATGGATGCTTCAAAAGGGCCAGAATATTTGCCGGGCGTGAAGGGTCGGCCAACCATGTCGCTACAAGTCGCAAGAAATTCCCACACGCCGTATTGGCAAAAGGCACACCGGCGGAATCATCCACACGTATGCCCCAGCGCTCAAGAACCAGCGAGGTGCGCCGCGCAAGTTCACGATCAGGCGTTACCAGTATCGCGGTTCGATCCGGCGTGTTCAAGGTCTCCCGCATGGCGATGGCAATCGCCTTAGCTTCTGCGTAAGACGTATCCGCCTCGATCAGAGAGATACCATCAAGCGCCGCGCTAAGGCTTGCCCGCGATTGAAAAGACTCAAGCCGCGCCAACCAGTCTGCCGTCGCTTCTGCCGGACGGAGCACCAAAGACAGCAGCTTTTGCCTGTCAGCAGCTGACTTTTCACATCCGGGCCATAAGCGCACGGAAGAACGCTCGAATTCACGAAAATGAACATCCAGCAAATGCTTCAACCCAGCCTGCGGATGCGGGTCTTCAATCTGCTCCCAGGCTGCATCTTCCGTTTCCAGATCAAGTCCCGGTAATATTACAAACCCTTGTGGCGATGCGGCGACAGTGCGCATCAGACGCGCCACTGCAGGCATGGAGCCGGTTGACCCCGCAATGATGACAGGGTGAAGTGATGGTGTCCCACCAATATCGGGATCGATAGAGCATCTATAGGCCTCTATCAGGTCCCGGCGATACGCTGCAGGATCTGCTGCTTTGTGCGCCTGAAGGTAGGCTGGCCAGTGCTCAGACACGATTTTGAGAAACCGCAATGTCTTGTCCCAGTGCTCTGCATGCTGTTCTGGCACAAGGCTCTGCAAAGCCTCGAAGGAGATATCCTCCGCATAGAACGAATCCAGCAAACCTGAAAGTTCATCTGCGCTGGCCAACGCCATATCCCAGCCGGATTGAGCGACCTCGCCATTCTCTGCCGCCCTCAGAACAAACTGCGCAAGCGAAAATCGTCGACGCATGGCGGACATGGGTGGCGGCAGGTCATTTGCCAGCGCCAGCATCTCAGCGGGTGCTATGGCTTCTTCGTCAATATCCCCAAGCGTACGGATCGACGGCAACAGCACAGCAGCCCCTTCGGAAAGGCGCACCTGCAAAAAAGCATCCATCAAAGCACGCACTGCCCGCCGTGTTGGCAGATATATTGTGACATCAGAAAGGCGCAATGGGTCATGCGCGTAGCGCCGCAGCAAATCAGCAGCGATGGTTGTCAGAAATGGCTGACCGGACGGTATTGTGAAAAGATTGGGCAAACCCTCTTGCAAGAGATCAGCAAAGGGATGCGCACTATCTGTCATTCATCTGACCTTGCTCAGCAGATTGCAATAACTCTTCTGCCTGCTTCACCCCCTGCGGGTCTCCCACATGCATCCACCAGCCATCATACGGACACCCGAACAGACGCCCCTGCGCCATAGCCTTGTCCCAGAAGGCCTTGGTTGAAACACACCGCAGAGGTTCATCCTGAAATAGACGCGGATGCAGAATTTGCAGGCCTGTAAATACAAGCACTTTTTTCTGGCCAGCTGAAGCGGAAGCGTCAGGCCAGACAAGCCGACCATCCTCCCCCATGATGAAATCACCGTTGCCATCATAGCCACTGGCGCGCGCAACCGGACATAATAACAGCAAAGCATCCATCTCGTTGTCGCGCCAAGCAGCCACAAGACTGGCACAGGCCTCTTCATCGACATCAAGAAGAATAGCATCCGTATTTGTACAGAAGAAAGGCTTATCACTTTCAAGCAAGGGCAACGCCTTCAGCAAGGCGCCACCAGTCTCCAGCAACTCACCACGCTCGTCTGAAATGCGGATAGCCGGGCTCTCGCGCGCCTCAAGATGCTGCTCAATCTGATCAGCAAAATAGTGGACATTAACAATCGCGTTATCGATGCCTCCGCACGCAAAACGATCCAGCGCATAGTCTATCAACGGCTTGCCGAGCACAGGCACCATCGGCTTCGGCATAGTGTCTGTCAGAGGCCTCATCCGCCTGCCAAGACCCGCCGCAAGAACCATTGCTGTATCTATACTGAGTGTCATGATGCCCCCAGACCGGGCAGGTTCAACTGCACCCATTCCCGCAATGGCTCAAGGCCGGATCGTGCAATATCGCTTCGGAAATGATCCTCTACCCTTGGTAAAAGGGCTTTATATTTCGGCTTGCCATCACGCTGCACAAGCCGGGCAAAAATGCCGAGAATTTTGGCGTTCCGCTGGGCGGCCAGTATTGCATAGTCACGCTCAAAGCCGGCCACATCGAAAGCAGAATCGGCATTGCGCATATGATTTATGTACTGATCTTTCAAGTCTACCGCCAATACCTCGCTTACATCACGGCGGGCATCCTCTATCAGCGAAACGAGGTCATAGGCAGGTTGTCCCTTCAATCCGTCCTGAAAATCAATAATGCCCGCGCGTCTTATCCCTGCCTTATTGTCAAGCCAGAGCAGGTTTTCAGCGTGATAGTCCCGCATTACAAAAACAGATGGCGCACTGACCCCCTGTAATAACGCCCGCCAGATACTGATATACTCTTGGCTATTCTCATCGCTGAGAGCGATACCTGTTGAAAACGGCAGATACCACTCCGGCAGAAGTGTGACTTCCGCCATCATGGCAAGGGCATCATAGTCCTGCACACAATAGTCTGGCGTATTCGGCCATGCCAGTTCCGCCTGATGCAAATGCGCCAGCGCCGCGACTGCAACAGCATATGCTTCGCTCTCAGCCTGCGGAGATATTGAATGATGTGTATAAAGATTATCTCCAAGGTCCTCAATCAACGCCAGTCCGACAGAGGCATCATGCGCGAAGATTTCGGGCGCACAAAGGCCTGTTTTACGCAGCATACGCGCTATCTCTACAAAGGCATGGAGATTGGGGCCTGCAAGGCGCGCCTCGGCGTTATAGCCAAGGGCCTTTCGCTCTTCCTCTGTGGCACCCTGCGGACACGAGGCTGTCTCCGCTACAGGCGGCGCATCCATGAGCAGAGCTGTTTCGCCGTTTCGCGTAAGGCGCAGATAGGTTCTGGTTGATGCGTCTGCCGTGAGGGACAGGCGCTGCGCATCCTGCCAGCCAGTGCTTGCCAGAAAATTCTCTATTACATTCTGCCGGTCAGACATCTGCTTTACTGTACTCCCCGACCCATACGGCCATTCTCTCTGACCATTGCGTATGAGCATTCGCGTCAACAAAAAAGCCCAACCGGCGCACACCATTTTCCAGCAGATCAATCTCTACCGTCAGAGCCTCATCCGGCAAGGCAGCGCCGGCTTTCTGCGGCCACTCAATCAGACTGACGCCCATCTCAAGCGCCTCTTCCAGACCAAGCTCCCAGACGTCATCCGGGTTTTCGAGGCGATAAAGATCAAAATGCCAGATCGGCAGGCTCTCATGCTCATAAAACTGAACCAGCGGAAAAGTAGGGCTGGGCACATCTGTTTCCTGCGGGTGAATTTCCTGAATGACCGAGCGCGCAAGAACCGTCTTGCCGGCCCCCAGGGTACCGCACAGGCGCACGACATCTCCGGCTTGCAGAAGCTGCGCCAGCTGTTTCCCGCACCGGACCATCGCGGCCTCGTCCTGAATATCTATCGCGAAGATTTTTATCGGCATGACGCCTGTTTATAGGGCAAAGTGCCGCCGGGAAAAGCCCATCAAACGCTTGGCAAAATACCGGCAAGGCCTTACATGCGCTGCTTGATCAGACAGCAGGAACAGACAGCACATGGCGAAAGTTAACTTCATCGAACATGATGGCACCGAGCATACAGTAGAGGCAGACAATGGCCTGACCATTATGGAAGCTGCCGTAAAGAACATGGTGCCCGGCATCGATGCGGATTGTGGTGGTGCCTGCGCCTGTGCCACGTGCCATGTCTATGTGGAAGGTGACTGGTTCGCCAAGGTTGGCACGCCTGACCCCATGGAAGAGTCCATGCTCGATTTCGCTCAGGACCGCCATGAGAACTCCCGCCTCTCCTGCCAGATCAAGATCTCCGATGAACTCAACGGCATTGTCGTAAAGCTGCCGGAATTTCAGGGCTGACCTGAAAGGCACGGTACGCCTTGACCAGCAAATGGTTTGATGCTGCATTTAACAAATGCAGAACGATATGCTGGCAAAAGATCCATTTGACCCCGCTCCGTGCCTTCGGCCTGATGTGACGGCACATGTCACGCGCGGGGCGATGCGGCTACTTGCGGATATGGGATATGCGGGACTTACCGAGTTTCATCTGCCAAATGGTCGCCGGGCAGACCTTGCAGGCCTGAATCCCAAAGGGCACTTGCTCATCATTGAAGTAAAATCCTGTCGAGAGGATTTCGCCATCGACATGAAATGGCCAGACTATATTGAGTATTGCGACATGTTCTTTTTCGCTGTCAGCACAGATTTTCCACAGGACATTCTGCCAGAAAATGAAGGCTTGATTCTGGCTGACCAGTTCGGCGGTGCCATGTGTCGCAACGCCCGCGAAAACCCTCTGGCAGCTGCACGGCGCAAGGCACTGACCCTTGCTTTCGCACGTCAGGCCGCCTGCAGGCTTGCAAGGTCCGGAACTGCCACCTGAAAGCATAAACTGGATAACAAGTCTGTCACTGATCGAAGAGCCCGTGTCGCGGCTCTTGCACAATATCCTGAATGATACTTAAGGTGAAGATGGCGGTGTCTGGCGCTTAAAGCGACAAGAAGTTCACTCTCTCCCCCGATATGAGCTTCCTTCGGACACCGCCACCTGAATACGAAAACGTATCCTTGCCACCTCTATTTCACACTATGGCCAGATGATCATGTCCCGATTTTTCAGGGCCACGCACTATCTGCGTTCAAGGCTTCAAAATCCCACAGATCACGGCGCGCGTACATGCTTCTGAGCGTGTCTTGGCGCCCAGTTTTTTCATAGCCCTGTTCAGATATTCGTTCACGGTTGTGTCTGCGAGACCCAGGAGGTCGGCGATTTCGCCCGTCCGGCGCCCAAGGGCCGCCCAGAGCAGGCATTCTTTTTCTCGCACAGAAAGTTTCTCAACCGGACGTTCCAACGGATTAAACGCATCAAGAATGCCCTGACAAAAATATGTGGCTGCGAGGCAGAACGCCCCGCCGGCCTGTTCCCAATGCGTCTGCGCACGCTGCGCATCATCAAAATCCCACCAGCCAACAGCCATCAGGCAATCTGCAGAGGGTGCATGAAATGACGCGATGGCGCGGCCCACAATACCATGCGCCTTCATCATGCTGTTATAGGCACGGGCGTTATCATCTTTTTCCGGCACCCTCACTTCGTCCCCGAAAAGGGCAATCGGCCGTGCAGAACGGCGCAACATTTGTAAAGGTGGTGACAGGCGCTGAACTTCGGGTTTCGCTGCCATCTCGATCAGGAAACGGTCCGAGACAAACGTACCCCAGAACCGGGTATCAGGATGACCAATCGGAGCCTCGGCACTGCGCCGGGCAATGGCAAGAGCGCAATTTTCAAACCCGGCTGCTGCCAGCCTGCCCTGCATTTCCTCCCATGCCTGTTCTATGGAGGTGGCGGCCATCGCCAGCTCCAGCGCATCAAGCGACTCCAGCGGCGTCAATGTCTGCGATGAAATGTCCGGATTATCCCCTTTGGCCATGAGCACTCCCCTCCCTCTGGAAATACCGATAACATCTTTTATGTAGCTTTCAGATGATCGGGCACCCCCCGAATTAGGGGTGCGCCCTATATTTTACTTAAATGCACCAGGATCAGCCGGAATACACTGACCGGAGGGACTTTTTTGAAATGGAGAGACGATCTTGAAACACCTAGCTGGAATTCTGATGACGCTGGCTCTTATCGGATGCAGCAATGATGATCCCTTGCGGCAGCCGGGCGTAATAGAACTCTCAGATGCTTTTTCGGCCGAATTCGAGCTTGTGGATCACAATGGACAGCCAGCTACGGACAAGCGTTTTGAAGGCAAGCCCATGTTGATCTATTACGGCTTTGCCAGTTGCCCTGATGTCTGTCCGGCAGCCTTGAGCACAATGTCAGCCAGCCTTGAGGCTATGGGCCGTCAGGATGAGAAAATACAGGCATTGTTCATCACAATAGATCCTGAACGCGATACGCAGGAAATTCTGAAGGCGCATCTGGCCTTTGACGACAGGATCCTCGGCCTGACCGGCACGCCTGAAAATATAAGCGCTTCGACCAAAGCCATGCGCGTTTATACCCAGAAAGTTCCCATGCCTGAGTCAGCTCTGGGGTACACCATGGACCACCAAAGCCAATTCTATTTTGTGGACTCAGATGGTGAGGTGCGTTACGCAATGCTTGATTCCATGCTGCCCGGTGATATTGCCCGTCTCCTGAAGCATCTTGCAGACTAAAACTTTCCCATCAAAAGCGAAGCCCGCGGCATAGTGCATATGCCTGCGGGCTTCTGGCCGCAACGCATCCAGGGGGGAGAGAAAATGGACGGCGCGGATACTGTTAGGGTGATGATTGCAAGCGGCACTCAGTCCTGACCGGCGGCACCTGACATTTGCGTGCTTTCGGCAGCCTCCATGGCGCGGATCATACTTTTCATCTCAAGCAAAACAGCCGTTGCCGATGGCCATGCGTCCCTGTTCCAACACAAAGTATCAGCCTCAGCCTGAGCAGATGGTATGCTTTGATGATACGCAAGCACCAGCCTGTCGCAGGCATAGTCCAGTATGGCCCTGACTTCACGCAACCCCAGCTCATCTGCCTGCGCTGAAAGATCGCGAACTTCGGAAAACAGATCAGCGATGTGATTTTTTTCAGACATACGGTGTCTCCTTCGATGAAGGGTAACATATGTGCTAGTAGCAACATCATCATGTCACGCGATTGTGTGATCTCTGGGTTTGGTTAGAAAACTCACGACAAAAGAATGCCACATTTCGTTTTCTTAAGCGCCTGAAAACCCGGAACCTGTATGGAAGAGCACATGAAGATTCTTTACAGTCACCGCACACGATCTGCCGACGGTCAGTATGTGCATATTGAAGCCCTCACCCAGGCGCTGGCCGCAGAAGGGTGCGACCTGACCATTTGTAGCCCGGACGGGATCGAAGATTTCAGTAGATCGCCCGGGCGCAAAATGGACGCAGGGGCAGGAGAAGGCAGCGGCCTGAAGACGGTGCTCCCGAAGTTCGCCTATGAAGTGCTGGAACTTGCCTATTCCGTGCCCGCTTGGTGGCGATTGCGCAGAGCTGCCAGATTGGCAAAACCTGACTTTATCTATGAGCGCTACAACCTTTTTTTTCTTGCCGGATTGTGGCTGAAAAAACAGACCGGCCTTCCCCTTATTCTGGAAGTCAATGCGCCCCTGCGAGAAGAACGCCAGAAACATGGCGGACTCGCCCTGGGCTGGCTCGCGGCCTGGGCAGAGAGAAAAGTCTGGCGCGGCGCAGATATGCTTCTGCCGGTCACGCAAGCGCTGGCGCAAACTTTAATCGAAACAGGCATTGACCCGAAGAAAATCCGTGTCATGCCCAATGGCATTCATGCAGATCAATACGAACATGTTGACGGCGAGGCCATTAAGCTACGCTATAACCTTCATGGCAAGATAGTGCTCGGATTTACCGGATTCGTACGCGACTGGCATGGCGTCGATATGATTCTTGAGTATCTTTCCACCCGAGATGACCCTGATCTCCATTGCCTGATCGTGGGCGACGGCCCACACCTGCCGCACCTGAAGGAAAAAGTTCTTAAGCTGAGTATTGAAAAGCAGGTCACATTTACCGGCGTTGTCCAACGCAGCGACCTGCCAGCATTTGTGGCCAGTTTTGATATTGCCCTCCAGCCACGCGTCACAGCCTATGCCTCGCCGCTCAAACTGTTCGAATATATGGCAGCCGGTAAAGCCATCGTGGCGCCCGCCCAAAGTAACATCCAGGAAGTGCTGAAAGATGGTGAAGATGCCCTGTTGTTTGCACCGGATAGCGAAACATCCCTTTTTGCCGCGCTAGACAGGTTAAATACAGATCAAGCATTGCGAGACACACTGGGAGAAGCGGCGCGCCAGAAAATCCATGACGGGGACATGACCTGGGCTGGTAATGCGCGTAAAGTTATTGAAATTGCACGCGCACTGACCAGCAGCCGGGAAATCCGATGAATATACCACAACTTGAAACAGACAGACTTATCTTGCGCGCCCTGAAAGAAAGCGATCTCGACAGCTATGCCGACATGATGGCAGATGACGAGGTCGCCGGTTTTATTGGCGGAACACTGAACCGGGACGACTCATGGCGATATATGGCCACTATCATCGGCCACTGGCAGTGGCGCGGCTTTGGTTTTTTCGCCCTTGAAGAAAAGTCAACAGGACAGTTTCTTGGTCGCGTTGGCCCATGGCAGCCAGAAGGATGGCCCGGTCTGGAAGTAGGCTGGACGCTCGCAAGACACGCTTGGGGTAAAGGTTATGCAACGGAAGCTGCTGCCGCGACGATAAACTGGATATTCGCTCAGAGGCCGACTCTTACACGCATTATTTCTGTGATTGACGACAAAAACCTTAACTCACAGGCTGTGGCACGTCGCCTTGGCGAGGAAAAAACAGAAGAAATTTTTTACTTCAAGGAATATGTCCTGCCCGTCTGGGCTGTCAGCCGGGCTGCATGGGAGACGCGTCAAGAAAAGGCATAAGGCGATCATTCAGTTGGACCATCTTCCGTAAGCAAACCGGCACCGCCTTCTTCACGCTGCTCTTCTTCAACCTTTCTTGTTATATCCGTATCAGGAGAGACATCTATCGCCATCGTGCTTGTCGGCACCTTCGGCGCCGCCGACTTTTCCAGAGCAACCTGTGGTGCAGCTGATGTGGACAGGGTGACTACGCCTGCAGAGACTGCAATATCGACCGCCGAGAGAGAGTCAATCTCGCTGAAGATAGCTTCCATCCGCTCACTGATCTGCGCATCACTGCGCGCAGCAGGCGCCTGTTCTATAACCGTAGCAGGCGTATCCGCCTCCTACGAGAGAGCCGATACTGGCAAAAAAGCCAATAGAAAAAGAAGGAGAAAAGGGACTGCGTTGATTTTCATAGGAGTATCCTGATGGTAAACGCCTGAACAGCGAACCGGTTGCATTTTCCGACTTTGCGTGATGCCCCAGTCTGAATATCGCTATCCCGCTTCTTTACCGCCGGAAGGATGCGCCCAGCGTCTCCATTAATGAGATGAATTCGGGAAAGGACGTTGCGATCATCTCTATACTGTCAACGCTGACCGGGTCATCACTTATCAATCCCATGACCAGAAAACTCATGGCGATGCGATGATCCATCATTGTTTCAATGACGCCCCCGCCAGAGACAGAGCCACCTGTGACACTGAGCCAATCTTCACCCGTTTCATGCTGCACTTTACTGGCGGTAAGGCCAGCTGAAACTGCCGCCAGGCGGTCTGATTCCTTGACGCGCAACTCCGCCAGGCCGTTCATGCGGGTTGTGCCGCTAGCTGTCGCGGCCGCAATAGCGAGTATGGGGTATTCATCAATCATTGATGGTGCCCTGTCAGCAGGCACATCAACGCCTTTGAGCAGGGAATAACGCACATGAATGTCAGCCACAGGCTCACCACTGATCTCGCGCTTGTTTTCAAAGCTGAGATCCGCTCCCATTTCCTGCAAGGTTGTGAATAACCCTGAGCGCAGCGGATTCAGCAAGACCTGCTCCACCACGATGTCAGACCCTGGCACCAACACCCCGGCGACAACGGGAAACGCGGCAGAGGACGGATCCGTCGGCACCGTGACAGATGTCGCCTGCAATGCCTGCTGCCCTTGCATGGTAATGCGGCGCCCCCCTTGCGCCATAGGCTCAGAATCAAGTCGAACACCAAAAGCCTTCAGCATACGCTCTGTATGATCCCGGCATAGTACAGGCTCTTCGATCACGGTTACGCCTTCTGCGCCAAGCCCGGCCAAAAGAACTGCAGATTTAACCTGTGCCGAAGCAACAGGGAGCCGATATGTGCCAGCCTGCAAAATGGAAGGTGAAATGCTGACAGGCAACCCCCCTTTTGTATCCTCCGCCTGCAAACCAAAGTCGCGCAACGGATCCAGCACACGGCCCATGGGTCGCTTCCGCAAGGAAGCGTCTCCATCGAATGTTGCAGCAATAGATTGGCCCGCCGCTGCTCCCATCAGCAAGCGCACACCTGTGCCTGCATTACCGGCGTAAATCGACCGCGCAGGCGCTTTCCAAGGGTTGCCTTCGACAGTCCAGCGCGCGCCCCTCTTTTCTACAGATATGCCAAATGCCCGAAGCGCTGCCGCAGTCCGCAATACATCGTCTGCCTCAAGCAACCCCTCAATTTGAGTTTCGCCTTGAGCGAGCGCTCCGAAAATAAGCGCCCGATGAGAAATGGACTTATCTCCCGGCACGCGCACGCTGCCTGATAAAGGTCTGCTTTTTGTGGCCATGAAGGTCATGAGTATCGCCGGTTTGCGGATGTGGAAAAAATGCGATTTTCTTTTTGACAGTGCCTGCCATGCGTGGCAACACCAGCGTCTGTTTTTGGCAACCTGATGGTGACTACGTGGCTAATGAAGACCTCGGCGTCAAGCGCGACTGCCCTGAGTGCAGTGCGAGATTTTATGATCTCGGCAAGAATCCGGCCCTGTGCCCGAAATGTGCACATGAATTTGTGCCGGAAGTTATCCTGAAGCCGCGGCGCACGCGGAAGGATGAGACTGAAGATGATCAGACAGAAACGGATGATCAGGAAGAAGAAGAAACAGACGAGGTGGAAGAGGTCTCTGCTGACGATAAAGAGACGAGCCTCGATGAAGCTGACAAACAGGATGATGGTGCCAGCGGCTCCCGCAAGGCCAGCCTGGACGATGACGACGATGATGACGACGATGATGATGACGAGGTCATCCCGGAGATTGAGGGGATAGACGACATCGATATCGACACCGAGAATGACGATACGCTGCTCGACGACGAAGAAGATGAAGACAGCGGCGTAGGATTCATCAAGAAGCCGGGCGGTAACTCTGACGACGGCTAATTGTCGGCAGGTACGCTGAAAAACACTTGAAAAAGCCGGAACGGGCGATTAGCTTCCCGGTTCCGGTTTGACGGGGCTATAGCTCAGCTGGGAGAGCGCTTGCATGGCATGCAAGAGGTCAGCGGTTCGATCCCGCTTAGCTCCACCAAAACCCATACTAAATCGATTTTTTTGCGATTGATCCTACCAATCGGGTTTCATAAATCGCCGTGTTAATAAGCAGCAACTGGTTTTCTTTTTCATCTAGATACATCCTGCCTTCCGCGTTGACCGGCTCATTCCTTCCCGTAATCCAGTGTCGGCAATTAGGCGCAGAACATGCACATGCAAATTGCCGGAACAATACATCCTCGGTGGAAGCATAATCAATAAAAAGAGGCCCTCCCGCTTGTATATCTTTCAGGCAGAACGCTTTTTGCTGGTGCATATCGAGCACGACATTTGGATCACAGCTATGCAGTAAATAACCCACGAAATAGGGGTCTTCAAGATGATCGCCTATTGCTCTTTGAAGGCTATGCTGGCGTAATGTGTTTGAAGGCATAGCTAAAAAGTGACCAATGCAATCTCCTCGCTGGTAGGAATGAAGGGTGTAGACACCGATTCCATACTCCGCGGTTTCTCTTTTGATAATGTCATCGCTGGTAGGTAACAAAAGCGGATTCAGCGAGGGTGTGAGGTACTTTTTGATAAAAGAGGCAGGGTAGATATTTTTCACTAACAAAGACTCCTCAGATGCATTGTGAGGTTAAGGCCGGAAACCCGTTCAGCGTTGTTGAGTAGGTCGTGGTATAAGCGCCTGTATGGGCAAGTATCACGCGGTCTTCGGGGGCGAGTGATAGTGGTAAATGATAATTAAAGGACTCAGCATATATAACATCGTTTGAGTCGCAGGTTTGTCCCGCCAGGAGTACAGGGCCGACTTTACCGCCTTTATCGTTAAGTAAGGGATAGTCGATCTTTTCTTCGACCAACCCACCATAGCGACCAATATCCAGATACACCCAACGATGATCCGGCCGTTTGTGACATGGCGATATGAGCACTACTTCCGAGATGATATATCCTGCATCACCCGCCAGATAACGCCCCGGTTCTGTATAAATAATGGGCAACTTTACCTTAAAATTCTGCTCGACAGCTGAGAGTATGGCCGCACCAAATGCAGATATTGGTGGCACTTCGTCACGGTAGGAAACGGGGAACCCCCCTCCCACGTTCAGCACGCTCAGTGTATCAACCCCATCCGCCTTAAGCTGCACAAATAATCTGCCTGCAGCTTCGATCGGCGCGCGCCATGCCTGTGTATCCAGCTGTTGCGAACCTGTATGGAATGACACACCGTAAGCTACTAGCCCATTGTGGTGTGCTCTGAGTAGCCATGCGTAAGCTTTATCCTCCGGACAGCCAAATTTGACAGAAAGTGGTGACACTGAACCAAACCCTGTAGTGATAATACGACATATCACTTGCGCGCCAGGGGCATTTTCAATTAGTTTTTCCAGTTCCAATTCGGCATCGAACACGTATTGCCGAATACCGCGCTCATAAGCGGCTCGAATTTCTGAGACCTTCTTTATTGGATTACCATATAAAATTTCTTCCGCCTTCGCCCCAACAGCAAGGCACATATCAATCTCAGGGATGCTGGCACATTCGAAATACCCGCCCAATTCTTTCACCTTACGCAGAATATCAGGGTGGGGATTGGCTTTGATAGCATAGTGATGAAGTACTGCTGGCATGGCAGCCCGAAGCGCGTAAAACTTTTGCCTCACTTTATCTAGCGAAACGACCAAATGTGGCGTGTGCCCCTTATAGGTCTTAAGAAACGAGCTAACTGAAGCAGGAATGTCCACCGCCGACCCCTACTGTCATAACAGCTATTACTGTTTGTTCTGCATGCATGCGCAAATCCACAAATATCCGGACGTTCCGGAATGTTTACGAACCGCTGATCTCCTTGCTTACAAAACGTCTCTGGGTTGATCGTTGGATCATAAATTATGATAGAAGAAATTAAAAAATGCAAGTAGATATCGGCATGAAAACTTTTTTGATGATCGGTAGCTTCCCTAAAAAATCGCTGCGCAAGCAGTTTCGGACGGATACTCGAAAAGATCATTCAAGCTTGAAACTCCAGAAATCCGTCAGAGAATTCGAACTCAGTTCTTTACCGGCCACCAAACCAAACCCCGGCTTAAATGAAATCCCTCAACCCGAGGCAACCAAGAACTGCGACAGCTGCCACAGCGACTGCGCAATCACGGCCGGATAAGGCCGCCAGCATTCATGCGCTTTACAGAAACAATTTCAGAATTTCCGGCGTAATTCGAACCGTATCCCTGTGGAGGAATCGTTATCGTCGCCAAAATGCCCATACATTGCATCAGCCCTGAAGATAACTGAATTGGAAAGCGGACGCTGATATCGGATACCTGCGCCGAGCTGCACATCTTTTGCTGGCCCCTCTTTATTGCCATGTGGCACAACGGCCGAAACCTCCATAACCAGTTGCTGCTCAAGACTGAACAGATTCTGGATACCAATGGCACCGCCTACTGTATCAATCGCTGTTGCATCAAGCGTCGGATATCCGGTCAGGCCATCTGACTCAAAGGTGAGGCCAGTGTTGCGCAGGATATCCTCTGCTGCCCCGGCGCGCGCGACAGACTGGGTCTTGCCAAAACCTGCCCAGAAATTCGCATACGGTACTAATGTCAGCGGTTTACTGGTGATGAGAGAGTTTTCAGACAGAAACAAAACGCCATCAGCAGTATCCTCAATACCCGGACCGGGATCCTGTCCGACATTCACAATTACTCTGGTAGAATTGGAAATCTTGCCGAAATAGCGCTTGGTGAATGCTGCGGTCAGGTTGTGATATGAGTGGTCCCCGTTCGAATGATCGCCATCACTCAGATAGGCATAGCCTGTTTCGAGGTAGCCCTGATCGAATTCAAAGAAGCCCACGACGCCCGCCATCCGCGCTTGCCTTTGTCATTCACAAAGGCATCAGAAGTAATTTCGTCGAAGCCGGCAAAGAACGTGATGTCATAATTGGAAATATCAAATCGCTGACTGTTTCGCGCAGGGATGGCAAAAGCCGCCCCGAGAAACGCATCTTCCATCCAGACACCATTCTGGAGCAGCATCGGTACCCGACCAAATGTGATGGGCAAATCATACGGCCGGTAAGTATCGGTGAAGCCAGCCATCATGGCGCCAATATCGCCTTCAAAAAACAGCGTAACCGGATCAATACTGGTTTCAATATCCGGGTCAGCGTTTTCGTTTCTGTCGCCCCCGCCAAACTCATAACGGGAAAACTGACCGCCGTCCTGAATTGGCTGAAAAAACGCGTGTATCCGCTCTGTGGCTGTCAGTTTAAGATCAACATCCAGATTAAGGCGAGCCGCAACCTGCGCAACATCGCGGCCCTGGTCGTCATTATAGGCAACCGCCGTCCGCGCATCACCATAGACCAGCAGTTGCGGGAATAATCTGTTCTTTTCCCCTAGAAGCGGGATACCTCTGCCAAGATTACCGCGATCATAAAGAGGGCGCCAGAGCTCGACCAGCGGGCGCGGTGTATCAACGGCTGATTTTCCGCCGTAGATTTCTATTTGCGCTTCTGGATCATATTCCAGTTCTGGATACTCCGGGTCCGGCCCGAACAGGCCAGCATTGAAATCAACCAACTCAACCCGGTCGTCCATCTGGACGGGGCCACCATGATGATGCCCTCCCGCGTCATGCCCACCGTGATCCTCATCCTTCTCATCATGCTCAGGATAAGCATCGGTGATAGTGCTGTAGTCAGGTTGCGGCTCACTAATCACAGTGAGAATAATTTCATCAGATGAATCAATACCAGCACTTTTCTGAACGGAACTTTCCGATTTCAGTCGTGGCAATGGTGTGCTGACAGCAGGTGTTAACTGCGCAAGATTCAAGTCGTCCGCTGCTGACAGGTCTTCCTCAACGTCAACAGCAAACATGACGTCCGTTGTTGGATGCAGGGCCTCATCGGCAGACAAAGAAGCCTGATCTGTCGCACGGGATCTCTCAACAATGATGGCCTCTGGCAATAGATGTTCCGCTACGTTTGCGACAGGCTTGTCCGTTTCGGGCACACTGATTTCACTACCACCTGTCAGTTGCGCCAGATTGAGCTTGTCAGCCTCACTGAGCTCTTCAGCGGCAGCTGTCACTGGCCAGACCGCAAGTGCAGCAAGAGGCAGTTTTAGAAAATTGAAACGCAACATAGAACTGCCTACTCTTCGATTGTGAACTCAACAGCAGAGGGATGAAGATCGATCATCCACTCATTCATTGTACGTTCCATTTCCGGTGTCGCACCGACAAATTTCATGAAATATATAGGCTCTGCCCGGCTGCGCATCCGCACCTGCAATCTGTATTTACCGGGCTTGGTGATCTTTTTCCCCGGCACCTTGTAAACCGCATCACGATGCGCAAACGGTGGCAGTGAGCGCCCCTCCATGCGGATGAAAGGCGGGTGATTGAGCACGCTGGTTGGCACGCCGGAAGGACGGATGAACGGAATCTGGTCAATATCGAAATTGACCGGGAGATACATTTCGCGGTCCGTGCCTTTGACATTTGTCGTCAAGAATTTCGTCTGTAGATTGAACAACTGATCGTCATGCTTGACCGTGCCAGCAGCCACATCCAGAGAATGAATGTCCGCCATATCGCCATGGCTGTCCACATAACCAGACTCGAAAACGATCTCCCCATCCGGGTCAAGCAGCACAACATTCAGCCACAATTCAGGCTGCGCACCCAGTGAACCAGACGGCAAGTTATGCCCCTCATCAATGTTGGTCAGGCGGTAACGGAACTCGAACTTCTCGCCGACGCGCGGCAGACCCTTGTCAAAAAACGGTCCATCAAGACGCGAGCCATTTTCCATAACGGCAACGCGGTCTTCTTTTTTCTGCTCTAGCAAATTCTGATTCTGGTCAATGATATAGCGCGCGGTCTCGCGGTCTTCACGTTTGGCCCAAACTGCCGGAAACTCGACATCTGTGCCATTGGCTTCAATTTCATCTTCCCAGGCGGGCACACCCCATGGTGTGTGCCAGTCAAAGAGCAGCCATTCCTGAATTTCCCAGTTCAGGGAGCGCGGATTGAACGGGAAGATGCCCGGATGCGCGATTGGATAACCCGGTCCATAAAAAGCATGGTTGGAATGCTTGGCTTCCGGGTCGCCAACGATCCGCCCATTAACGATCGCTTTTGGTGCCGTCTTATACCCGTTCGGTCGTCCGGGTACTGATCCCATATGGCAATCTTGACAGGTAATCCCCATCTCCGCTGCCGGTGACGCCCGATACTGCTCCCAGACCACTTCAAGTTTGATCCCCGGATGAACCGCCACCTGGTGACAAGAGACACAGAACTCAGACCTCTCGATCTGTTCAAACTCAATCGCGCCGTTGTGGATTGGTGTATTATCCCCACCCGGCTCTGTCATGACGCCGTACCGATCACTGTCAGCCGCGACCTTGGGAAAGTTTGATGGCCCGCCGGTATTATACATTGGCTCAAAAATCGTGCCCGGCTGAATGTGGCGTTCGCCATTCACACGGCCAAACTCCGTTGAGACACGATGGCAGGTGATGCAGGTTATCCCTTCACGGGCAACGAGCGACCGCTCCCAAAGGGGCTGCTCGCGCGGCTCACCGCGTTGGGTGCCGACCTGCTGGTGGCAACGCACACAAAAAGTACCGATTGTACCGGAAGCGAGCTCACTCAATGCCTGCTCAAACTTATGAAACATCGGAGAAATCGACGCATAGGCATGGTTGGAGGAAGCCCATTCCCAGAAGATTTTCTGATGGCAGGCTGCGCACTGCACAGCTGAAGGATATTCACTCTCCTGAAACACTGCCGAATGCGGATCAACCGTGGAAAGGCCAGTACGCTCTGCCACGCTGCCCTCGGTCTGTACTTCCTGTGCACTGGCGCCGGATACTGTCAGAGACATCAGGAGAAGCATCACAGACGAGAAAATATATGTACGTATCATGATCAGCTATCCTTCAAAACTTTGCTTCGGCATCAATATCCAGCGCTTCAATTGCCTGAATAATTGCCTGTTGCAGCACGACAGAGTTCCGGGCATCGAGATCATCATCATTCTCAAGACCCTTCTTCAATGCCCGGCTGGCTGCATCATATCTTTCCTGCGAAATCGCTTCTCTGCGCCAGAGACCATCAACGATTGATGCCGTGGCATAGAGCGCCTGTTTGGCTGGCATATAATCTACGAGGCTGCCTGCCTCAGTCTGACGTGCAAGCTCGTCAAGCAGTCGTAATTCGTCCTCCCGGGAAAACCGGAATCCGTCGAGGTCCTGCAGGAGACCGGTCAGCAGCATAATGACTTCGCCGGCAGCTTCCTCAACAGCATCAGGAGACTGAAACACGGCGCGGCGCATTTTTTCACGGGCGTCCCCGATGCGGCGCGCCAGCGGTACATCGACAAGCACTTCAGCGGACAGATCAATGACAAAATAATTATGGTCAGCAAGGCAGCGGCAGGGCACTGGTATCGCGCACCCCCGGCCCGTCAATCACAGGTCCTCCGGCATCATACGCCTGAAAGTGACAGCTATAGCAATCGAAGAAGGCAAGCTCAGGGAAAATGCCAAGCATCTCTGAATATTCAGACTCGATAATCGTGAGGAATTGCCGCCACTGGACAATCTCCCCGACAAGCAGTGCCTTGAGACCAAAAGGCACAGGCTTTCTCTGCAGGTAATCGTCATCAATTTCAAAATGCGCGTAATCCGTATAGGTATCGACGCTGTCAGGTTTGAACCAGGTATGGAAATTCATCTGAAATGAGGGTGCCTGATGCCCTGCCGCCATCATTTCATGCGTGATGTAGCTGTCCGGCGTGCCAACATGACAGGATACACATATTTCTGCACGTTTTTCAGGGTCTGCCGTAGGATACATGCCAGCAGCGATATTTCTGTCATAGAAATAAAGGCCTGCAGAGTGCACACCCAGCCATTTGGACGCTGCCCCGTGACATGCTTCACAGCTTATACCGTTGCGAATATCAAATGCCGACTCATGCCCGCCCAAGCCAATCTGTGTAGTATGGCAGCCAAGGCACTGTGCCGAGCTGGCGGGATCTTCAATACCAAAATATCCGGCAATGTTTCGTGCATCTTCCGACTGCAAGGTGCGCCATGCCCGCGCATGTGGGTCCCTGTCACGCCAGATCACATATTCATTCTGATTAACGGCGGAATTCATCCATGGTTCTGCTGCATTATGGCAGGTACTACTGCCGCAGGTCTCTGACCCCAGTAACGTTGGTTCATCAGCTAAAACGGAGTTTCCAGATGTAACGCACAAGAATGTCAGCAGCAGCAAAACAAATTGCCGCCAGCTAGCAAAAACCACAGGAATTTCGGCGTACACTGACACCTTGTCTCAACCTGATCCTGAGGGATTTTCGCATCCTGATACTCATAAATTCAGAATACAGAATTATCCCGCCAACACATTATGGGGACGGCCATACAGGCACTTAAATGTCAATGAACTCCCCCAAGAAATTTAAGCCTATCAGAGGGATGCATTACGGACAAGACACTATGTTAATTGACGGTTAATTGTGGAGACTTGTAATAATCACCGCAATAGGCGCACTGTATGCGCTCAAAAATCATCTGCCTCACAATAAGCTTCAGATAATTGCGAGACCAAACCCCTATACCGTATATTCTTTCGACTTGAAGCTGAGATGTGAGACCGCCTCCGACGCATCGCATAATTTCCGAATATTCGCCCATGTCTGCTTGTAGTTGGGAATGACAAGTTCATTCGTACCGGCATTGATGACATTGCCCTGCTGCCCCGTTGGATAACCAAACAGCATGAAAGTTTCACCCTTGCGCGCTGTGCCCGTGGGATAGACCATCGCCTGTGTAGCACCGGAGTCATTATAGACCTCCACAAGATCACCCTTACCAACGCCGATCTCGCGCATATCATCAGGATGAATTTCGATGAACGGATATGGCATCCTGTCCATCACAAAGTCATTGTCCTGATCTGTGAAAGCGCTCTGCCAGACCACATTGGCGCGTCCATTATTGATCAGATATGTGTACTTTGCCTTCTGAGCGGATTTGCCGGGCGCCTGCAGCCCCCGCCATTCAGCTGCCTTGAATATCGCCCGGCCATCTTCGGTAGCAAATTTTCCATCGGTATAAAGACGCTTCGTGCCTTCAATCTTGCCATCCGCAAAGCCGGTTGCAGGTTCCTGGAAGCCATTCGTCCCCATGGCACGCAATCGATCATAGGTCACATGCTCGCCACCGCCAGCATTTACATGATAGCCGTCCATAAAGGCATCTTCTTCAGTTTTCCAGTCATAGCCCTGAAACTGATCTGCGTAGTCAGCATCCCCCATATCGCGCAGGACACGTGCCATATTCTGCGCGATGCCCGCCGCAATCAGGCAATCGGGCCGTGATTGCCCGGGGGTGTCCATATACTTTTCTGTCAGGCGCATCCGTCGCTCGCCATTCATGGAAGTCAGATTCATCTCACCAGCCTCCGCCGCCGGAAGGATCACATGCGCGGCCTGCCCGATCTGTGAATGAATAATATCCATATCAACGACAAAGAGGCCACCAGCATTGACCGCCGCCATGATGGCATCGACCTGCTCTGTGCGTGTCTTGCCCGCACTCGCATCCATGGATTCCTTCACCATATTGGTACGCTTGTTATAGACTTGCTTGAACTCAGTGGCATTGAGCGTTGTCTTGTAATGGTCACATGCCCAGACATGGTGCACCCCGCCCTTACCAGAGATCAGCAGTTCATCAACATACGGAGCCGGGCGGCCGATAAATCCGTCTCCGGGGCGAACATACCCTTCCTGATGACCACCAAGGCGCACACAGCCACCACCAGGGCGACCTATATTCCCCGTCGCAAGCGCCATGTTCACCAGCGCAGCATTGGTGCGGTAATTGTCGTTTCCCCAGATCAGGCCTTTTTCATAAGCGAACATACAACGACGGCGCTTGCCTTCTTTTGGCATCGCAATCCATTCCGCTGCCTGCCTGATCTGGCCTGTGGACAAACCGGTTATTTCAGCCGCTTCCTCAAGTGACGTTCGGTTGGCATCTCGTGCGACGTCAAAATCCCGCGTGTGCTGGTTGATGAACGCCGAGTCCGTCCAGCCCTGTTCCGAGATATAAGTGAAAAGGGCGTTGTACAATGCAAGATCAGTGCCGCTGTTGATCGCCAGATGAAGCACATTCTCCTTGCCGGCCTCGATCTCACAGGCATTGACCGTCACGGTGCGGCGTGGATCAACGACGATGACCTTGCAGCGGGCGTGCGCTTCGTCAAGCAACTGCTCACGCTTGCTGCCAAGCGATGCGCCGCGCATATTGGGCACCCAGTAATTCAGGAAATAGTTTGTCTGCGTCTCAAGTGAATTGGCCCCGGCCACAAAGATAGTATCTGCAAGGCTGGCATCTTCATAGCAGTTATTCAGCTCCCCAACGCCCATATCGCGTGTGGCATGCACTTCTGAATTATAGGCCGGGCGATTGTGGATGCGACAGTTGCGAATTTTCATGGACTCGAAATAGAGCTTGCCCGTCCCCCAGGTGTTTTCATATCCGCCCCCAGAACCACCATGATCGAACATGGAGACGATCAACTCATCCTCGCCCTTTTCCTTGACAATCCGCGCCGTTACTTGCCCCACAAGATCGAGGGCATCATCCCAACTCGTCGGCTGCCAACTACCATAGCGCCAGACGAGCGGGCTGGTCAGTCGTTGCTGCTGGGTCTGGCGGACGATTGAATATCGTGTTTCAGCAGTGCGCGCGCCACGTACGGAACTCAGCCCGCCGTTAACTGAGCAAGCGGCATCGGGTTTGACAACAAGGTGCACATCCCGCCCATCCTGCTTGACAACATTATACATCGCAGGTGTGTACCAGGCATCACTCGCGGTCAGTTGCTGGTCTGACAGGTCAGCGCCCAGTGCGTTTTCCGTAGGCGACGCGCCACCTTCCCTGTTCATTGGCCAAGTGTAAGCCTGGTAGCCACACCCGACGATACAGTATCCGCATACGACATTATGTCTCTTCGCATCTTTTGGAATAATTGGCAGGCGGTCAATATGTCTTTTATACGCCATGCCTTACCCCTCCAGCACGTTTGAAACGCGACCATACAGCAGCTCATCAACGCCTTCGGCATAAATATCGCCCTTGTCATCCACACGCAGAAGGTATTGCGGCAGGTTTTGACTGGCCTGCCCCCACACTTGCTGCCCACCAGCCTCAACATCGAAACGCGAGTAATGGCCTGGGCAGTTCATGGTCCTGTCTTCCTGATGATAGTTCATGGCATATCCCTGATGCGGGCACAGGATGGAAAACCCGACAACATCCCCGTCAGGCCCGGCCCCGCCTTCAACCGGCTGGCCAAGTTTGAGTAATACACCAGGTGCTTTTTCGTCCGGATACGATACATAAAGAGGTTCATTGATTTCCAGCCCTGACAGATTAGCGAGTCGGTTGGACGGATAGGCCAGCAAAGCCGTTGACGGCTTTATCACGGTGACAACTGTTTCCTCGCCGGCACAGGCTGTCACAGCCGCGCCCGCCACCGCCAGAGATCCACCGCGAAGAAAGTGCCTGCGCCCTGTGTCCACAAGTCGATTGCAACCCTTCATACTCATCACCTCGGACATTCAGAATCATGAAAAAATTAACACTGCATCATACCAACACGCAGGGCAATTAATTTAGACGTCAACATGCATTGATTAAATGACGTATAGGGATTTTTAGTCAAGACTTATCGAAATAATGAACTGTCAATCCGTTCCGCCAACACCCGCGCTTCACGCAGATCTTGTTCGGTATTGATGTTATAGAATGGATCAACATTATGAACGACAGGGAAATCAACCTGGATGGATTTCATTTCTTCATGCAGTGCGAATATTCTCCGAATGCCAACTTCTTCTACAAGACGTGAAATTTCCACCTCGCTTGCGACAGGCCACAAGGCATGTAACCCATGCAGACGCTGATGCGCGCAGGCCACCACGGGTTGTGCGCCCTGTGCAACCGCCCTCATTCTGCTGGCATAATCTGGCGGAAGAAACGGGGTATCCACAGGCGATGTCAGCAGATATTCTGCATCCGTGTTTTCACGCACAAAACGCAGACAGCCTAAAATCACATCTGCCACGCCGCGCGATAGCCCGCCCGTCTGCATGTCCCTGATACAGGGCAATGCCGTCTCGGAAAACGACCTGTTGTCAGAAGCGACACTCAGATAAACTGTTTCAGCGTGTGTGCTTAATGCCTGATGCACATGCTCCAGACAAGTCTTGCGCCCGACAACTAGACTGGCCTTGTCACGCCCGCCCAAACGCGAAGCCTTGCCGCCCATCAGGATGACAGCAACAACGCGCCTCAACTCAGCATCTGTTTCCATGAACCAGCGTCATTATCCAAACCGCGCACCCTGCACAATCTTAAAATGGTGTCCCTGCC
Organism: Parvularcula sp. IMCC14364; assembly: GCF_030758415.1. Classification (NCBI taxonomy): domain Bacteria; kingdom Pseudomonadati; phylum Pseudomonadota; class Alphaproteobacteria; order Parvularculales; family Parvularculaceae; genus Parvularcula; species Parvularcula sp. IMCC14364. Next base: position 2,955,836 of record NZ_CP132334.1, read on the forward strand.
AACTATTATTGAGAGTAATTCTAACCCCGGAAGGGGTCGGCCTCATAGACACCCAGAATTTTCAGCGATGTTGAGAAAAATCCCAACTCTTCAAGCGCAAGCCTGACATTCTCTGCTTGCGGATGGCCATCAATATCTACACAGAACATTGTTGCTTCAAACCGACCATCCTGCTGATAACTTTCCAGCTTGGTCATGTTGACACCATTTGTAGCGAAACCGCCGAGGGCTTTGAAAAGAGCCGCGGGAATGTTCCGCACCTGAAATACAAAACTTGTAATAACCCGTTCAGCATCTATCGACGGATATTCCGTATCAGCTGCCATTTTCAGGAACCGCGTCGTGTTGTGCCCCGCATCCTCAATATTTGCCTCGATAATTTCCAGACCATAATTCTCCGCCGCAAGATCAGAGGCAATGACCGCCACATCTGTCTCACCTGTTTCTGACAGTATACGGGCGGCTCCGGCAGTATCACCGGCAATCTCGGGCACCAGCCCCCGACGCTGGATCAGGTTCCTGCACTGACCCAAGGCCATCGCGTGGGACCGGACTGTCTTGATTTTTTCAGGATCAGCCCCCTTTACCACCATCAGTTGGTGATGCACCGGCAGGAAACGCTCCTCAACGATCTGAAGGCTTGTTTGCGGCAAGAGGTGATGAATGTCAGACACGCGACCTGCGATCGAATTTTCAACCGGCACCATCGCCAGTTCGGCGCGCCCTGATTCCACCGCATCGAAAACGGCCTCGAAAGTAGCGCAGGGCAATGGATCAAAAGCGGGCGCATACAGCCGGCACGCGACTTCTGAGAAGGCACCCTTCTCCCCCTGAAAGGCGATCAGTTTTGCTGTCATATCTTTTGCAACCCGCTTTAATAAAGGAAACCCACATACCGAACGGGTCAATAAGTGCAAGTGCCCCGTTGCAAACCATGGGGAAGGCCTCTAAACAGCGCTGGAAATAGACGGGCTATGCCCTGTTTTGTGCATAAAGGTATACTTCATGGCGGATAACAACCAGGATCCACTGTTTGGCAACAAGCTGGCGGCGGCGGCTCTGACTGCAGCGCTTTTGTTCGTTGGCCTGCCAATTCTTGTCTACACTTTTTCTGGCGGTGCCCATCATGGCGGCCATCACGGCGACGAGCATCATGATGAAGCAAACCCGCTGGGCTTGGCTTACCCGATTGAGTTTTCATTCGATGCCAGTGCTGTTGCTGCAGAACCCGAGATAGACCTTGGCACATTGCTGGCCAATGCGACCGCCCAGCGCGGCGAACGCAGCGCTGCCATCTGCCGCAGTTGCCATACTTTCGAGCAAGGCGGGGCCAATGGTACAGGGCCGAACCTGCACGGCATTGTGGGCAAACAGGTCGCGTCAGTTGCCGGATTTGCCTATTCAGGTGCATTGCAGGAGTTCGGCGGTGTCTGGACGTATGAACGGCTCGACGCCTATCTTGAAAACTCTTCCAGTTATATTCCAGGCACAAGCATGGCCCAGCGCATCCGCAAGGATGAAAAACGGGCAGACATTCTGGCCTACCTTCAATCCCAAGGCAGCATGAATGTGCCTTTCCCGGCACCTGCTCCAATGGAGCCTGTGGTCATTGAGACAGAAGAAGGTGATCTGGAAGCTATCCCTACGGAATAGGCTTTCTGGCCAACGCTCAGTTATCTATTTGAGGCCTAATGATAGCGCTGACGTCGCCATCGCTTGCAAAAATTTTCTCCGCGAAATCCTTGAGAGGATTTATCGTTACGGCCATATGAGTCGCGTTCGCATGAACGAGTTGGGTGCTGTCCACCATGATGGCCACGTGACCGCGCCAAAAAACCAGGTCACCGCGCGCGAATGAGATGGTATGCCAGCCTCGATCCGTCTTGCCTGCCTCAAACAGAACACGTGGATTTTGCTGCAGAAAATGCTGCTGTTGCGGACCGGAATCTCTCGGCACCTTGAGGCCCGCCTGAAATAACGCATTCTGGACCAGCGCAGAACAATCAAGTCCAAGACTGGTCCGCCCACCCCAATAATAAGGCGCGCCAAGAAAATGCTCGGCAACAGCAACAAAATCGGGCTGTTTCTCTCCCACAGGGCCAACGTGATCTGCCACCAGCCACCCCCCACGGGCATCCTGCCTGAAACGGCCTGACACATTCTGCTCCAGATGGACACGTGCATTCATGGAGATGAGATTGAGCGGCACTGACTTCAGGTCTGGTTCAGAATATCGGTAAGTGCGCAGCACCCGCACCAGATGTGTCGGCTCAAAAGCATCACTGCTGAAGGCCGACTTCTCAGCCCAACCCGGATAGTCATCGTGCAGGCAGACACCACGGACCCAGCGCCCCTGCTCCTCTTTGACCTGGAAACTCTCCCCATGAAGTAATTCAGTTTCCAGGGGCGCATCATTACGCGGCGCGCGGCGTAATGGCGTTGAGGCGGCAGATACCTGCCAGTGCGGTCCACCTGTCTTCATTTGAAAAGGTTAGCCATGCCTGTGACTTAAAAGAAAGAGCCCGACCTCAAAAACCGCCATAATCATTCATGCGGCTGCGATCTTCCACCATGCGGGCAAAGTCATCCACAAAGATGGCGCCATCCGGTGTTTTCTGCACCAGCACTATGCGCTTGTCCCGCTGATCTCTGACACGCCGAATGAGGCCAAGAATAGAAAGTGCATCAAGAGCGCGGGAAATGGCGGGCTTGGGAATCTTGAAATCCGCTGACATCTTTCGCACTGTGTGAGGCCCAGGCGTCAGATAAACGGTCAACAGAATAGCCCATTGCCGCTGCGACAGGTCAGGCATGTCCGCCCGGACAGTGTCCACAAGTATTTCACGCCAGGGAAGAAGAACATCCGTCGATTGCATGTCAGATTCCGATTACGAAGGACCGCCTTCTTGGGATGATTCATTGCGAAGTCGAAATGAAATCATAGCCCCTGGCAGCTTCAAGCAGAACAGCAACACGGAAGGATAGGTTATTGATCCGGCCGCCCTACCGGGTTGTTGCTTTTTCAAAGCAACAAATCAGATAAATGCGCAGAGAGATGGTCGGTCAGACTTCGTAGAGACGATTATAAAGAGGAAAAGGAAAATTCAATGACCTTGTTTTTCACCCGCCTGGCATTGGCCGCGACACTTTTCATCAGTTTCGCCGGTCTTCCGGCGCACGCCCAATCACTAACTGGTAATGTTGGCTCAGCTGGTGTCACGGATGGAGAACAGGCCTTCGAAGCACGTCTTGGCATCAACGACGATGGCGATGCAGCAAGCCGCATCCATTACGATTATTCCTTCAACGACTGGTATCAGTTGAGAATAATCGTCTCCTTCTCTCAGCCGGACGGCGAGGACTGGGACTACACAGGAATCACATTTGAAAACTGGCTCCAGTGGCGTGAAGAGGCAGACGATAACTCCAGCTTCAATGGAGGTCTTCGCTTCGCTTACGGCTTTGCCGACGATGGCGGCCCGGATGAAGCGGAAGTCAGATTGACCATTACGGACAAGTTTGCCGGTGTCTGGGAGTGGCGCGCCAACATTATTGGCGAAGTTGAAACCGGCGATGGCAGCGAAGGGGGTGTTTCCCTGGAAGCACGTGGTCAACTCTCCCGCGCATTGGATGTTGTGGCGCTTGGCAGTGAGAAATGGCGGTTGGGCGTCGAGCTTTTCAGCGAATTCGGCAACAGCCGTGATATTCCTGATTTCGACGATCAGGCACATCAGATCGGGCCCGTCGCCAAGGTCTCCTGGAAAAATGGCGTGTATCTGCAAACTGCCGTACGCGTCGACCTTACGGATGGTGCCGATGACACAATGGCAAAACTGTTTCTGGGACGCGAATTTTGAAGACGCCTTACGCGCCTTATTTCACATCCGCACCAACAGCTTCCCCGACAGACGAAAAGCCATCCGCCTCCAGAAATTCTGGTAGCTTGCGGATGATTTCCGACGGCAAGCCAGGTCCTTGATAAATCAGGGCTGTATAAAGTTGAACCAGCGATGCGCCGGAGAGGATTTTCTTGTAAGCGTCACGCGCAGAAAAAATGCCGCCGACGCCAATCAGCGGCAAATCACCAGACAACTCACGTGCAAAATCTCGCAATACTTCCGTTGACAGACGGAATAATGGCGCGCCGGATAAGCCGCCAGCTTCACCAGCATCCGGATGTGCCTCGACGCCAGCGCGGGTAATGGTGGTGTTGGATACGATTAGCCCGGAAATTCCGTGCTGCTTTGCGCTGGCAACAATATCTGCCTTGTCTTCATCGGTCAGATCAGGTGCAACCTTGAGAAACAGAGGTTTCTCAGTTACTCTAGCTGCCGCTACGCGGGAGAGAAGATCGTCCAGCGCTGTACGATCCTGCAATGCACGCAACCCTGGCGTATTCGGGGAGGATATGTTCACTGTGCAAAATGACACGTGTGGCTCCAGCCTTTTCAGACTGGTAACATAATCCTCGGTTCGATCTTCGCTGTCCTTATTCGCGCCGAGATTGATGCCAACTATACCCGGTTTGGAAGCCCGCTTTTCCAGGCGCTTGCCGATCGCTTCAAGACCATCATTGTTAAAGCCATATCGATTGATCACAGCACGGTTATGACGCAGGCGGAACACGCGGGGCTTGTCATTTCCAGTCTGCTGCCTGGGCGTTACTGCACCAACTTCAACAAAGCCGAACCCGAGCGTCAACATGGCGTCCGGCACTTCTGCATTCTTGTCGAAACCAGCAGCGAGCCCGAGCGGATTAGCAAATTCCAGACCGGCAACATTAATGTGCAGGCGCTTGTCATCCTTTACTCGAACATGCGGTCGAGCACCTTTCTTCAGGAGATGAATCGTGGCTTGATGCGCCTTCTCGGCATCAAGTAAAGTCAGGAAACGGCTGCCAAGCGTGGCAAGGGGTATAGGGATGGTCATATCACGCCTTTTGTCGGAATCCCGAAGCTGCCGCCCGGATTGCGGTCCATTGTGAGTGATTTGCACACGTCTTTCATATATAAATCACCATAATAATGCGGCATCTGGTCCCAGCGACCGGGCACATTTTCCCATTTAAGCCCCCGGGCAATGCGGTCACGTTCAAACAGCAAAACTTGCAAGACCTCCTCGGAGATAAAATGCATATTGGCTGTCAACACCAGTTGGCCAGCCGTAGACAGATGAATAAAACCATCACGCTTATCCAGTGCGGTCTTTACAATCTCGCCTGTTTCCCGGGATTGTCGCCATTGGGCTTGTGTCGCTAGACGATAGACAAACTGATCTTCCACCGGGCAACCACCTGCTCAGGAAGGCTCATCCAAAGTCATGTGCCGCGCCCGCGCTGCATGCTCGATGGCCTGCGCACCTTCGTCAGAAACCTTCAGCGCATTACGGATCAGCTCCAGCACCCGGATTTCAGTCGGGTCCAGTTCCTCGTCGGCCGTCACCACATCCACGGCAGCGGCGTAGGCTGTCTCCGCAAGATGCGCTGGTAACGCCGCTTCTGCCGCCGCCAGAACCTTGTGCAAGCCACCGTCAGATGACATCAATTTCCCACAGGCCTCAGATGTCTCCACAAGCTGCGCTTCATCCTGCCCGGAAAAGAGCGGAAAAGACCGCACCACCCGGCCAATGGTGCGCAACTCGGACTCGCGGATCATCCCGTCCGAAGCTGAAATCATCACCATCAGATATATTATTGCTTCCTGCGGGGTCAGCCGTGCCACTGCGTCAGCCATCAAAATCTCCTTGCTCTCATGGCGCGGAAGCTAGGCGGCTTTTGCCTTGCGGGCAAGAGTTGACCAGTGCGAACACGCTCACTACTTTCCGCTTCTGTTTTCCCCAACCCGAAAGCCGGACATGACCGAGACCAACTGGACAAAAGAGCATATAGAGAACGCCAAGGCCTGGCCATTTCAGGAGGCCCGCGCGCTCGCCAAACGTCTGCAAGGCACGGCGGAAGACAAACCGATTGTTTTCGAAACCGGGTATGGTCCGTCCGGGCTGCCCCATATCGGCACTTTTGGCGAAGTCGCCCGCACAACCATGGTCCGCCGGGCCTTCGAGACACTCACAGGCAGGCCAACACGCCTGATCAGTTTTTCAGATGACATGGACGGCCTGCGCAAAGTACCGGACAATGTCCCCAACCGGGAGAAACTGGAACAGTATCTCCAGATGCCCCTAACCCGGGTGCCGGACCCGTTCGGCAGCAATTACAGCTTTGCCGAAACGAACAACCAGAAGCTACGGGCGTTCCTCGACCAGTTCGGATTCGATTACGAATTCATCTCTGCAACCGACGCATACTCATCCGGGCAGTTCGATGACATGCTTCTCCGTATGCTGGAGAAATACGATGATGTCATGGACATCATCCTGCCAACCATTGGCGAAGAACGCCGCCAGACTTACTCCCCTTTCCTGCCAATTTCCCCCACCACAGGCAAAGTCCTGTATGTGCCGATGCTCGAGCGCAATGTCAGTGCCGGGACCGTCGTCTTTGAAGACGAAAACGGTGAAAAAGTAGAAACGAAAGTTACTGGCGGTGCCGTCAAGCTGCAATGGAAAGCAGACTGGGCAGGGCGCTGGTTCGCCCTTGGCGTTGACTATGAAATGGCAGGCGAAGACCTGACGGAATCGGTGAAACTTTCAGGGCGTATTGTGAAAGCGCTGGGCGGGCGCCCTCCGGCCGGCTTCAATTATCAGCTTTTCCTCGATGAAAACGGGCAGAAAATCTCCAAATCAAAAGGCAATGGCCTGACCATTGAAGAATGGTTGCATTATGCCTCCCCGGACAGCCTGTCGCTGTACATGTTTCAGGCCCCTAAAAAAGCAAAAAAACTCTATTTCGATATTATCCCGAAAACGGTCGACGAGTACTGGTCCTTCCTTGAGCGGTATAATCCCGATGAGCCGGCCAAGGCCGTTGATAACCCCGTCTGGCACCTGCATGGCGGCAACCCGCCTCAGATACTGCCGCCGGTCAGCTTTTCGCTGCTGCTGAATATCGTCAACGCATCGGGCACTTCAGATCCGGAAATTCTGCGTGGTTTCGTCGAAAAATACCGGCCCAACGCATCACCGGAAGAAATGGCCGCTCTGGAACCGTTGCTGGGATACGCCGTCAATTACTTCGAGGACTTCGTCAAACCGAAGAAGAAATTCCGCTCCCCGACAGATCAGGAGCGCGCGGCCCTGGAGATGCTGGCGGAGGCACTTGAAAAAGCACCGGAGGGCGCTGACGAAGACCTGTACCAAACGGCTGTTTTTGACGCTGGCAAAGCGCAGAATTATGAAAACATCCGCCAATGGTTCACCGGACTTTATGAGGTGGCCTTCGGCCAGTCAGAGGGGCCACGCATGGGTCCATTTATCAAGATTTTTGGTGCCAGCGAAACAGCACGCATGTTGCGCGCAGCACTGGCACGCTGATCCAATTTGATGATTGAACCAATAAACCATCCGTTTACGGTATATTATTGCCGACATGGCCAGACCGACTGGAACAAGGAAGACCGCCTCCAGGGCCATGCGGATATTCCGTTGAATGAGCATGGCCGCAAACAGGCCCGCGCCTATGGCCGGGCGATGGCGCGTATGGGTATTAACTGGGATGAAATGTCATTTTATGTCAGCCCTCTCAACCGCGCTGTCGAAACACTGGAACTGTTGCTGGAACAGACAGATGTATCTGGGGCGGATATTGTCCGGGACGAAAGGCTAATCGAACTTGACCTGGGCGACTGGAACGGCAGAACAATCCGCGAAATTGAACAACTATATCCGGCGGAATGGGCAGCCCGAAAAGCCTCGCCCTGGCTAGCCCCTGTGCCGGGCGGTGAAAGCTATGGTGAAGCGGAGCCACGCCTGCGGGCATTTGCCCAGAGTCTCAAAGGCCCTTCCCTGATTGTCGGTCATGGCGGCACCGGGCGGGTTTTTCGCGGCTTGTTGACAAACGGTGACCCGGCGCAATTTCTCAAAACAGGTACGCGCCAGGACAGGATTTATGTTCTGGAAAAAGGGCGAGAAGATGCTCGCCCTTCCCTCTTCTGATCAGCCCTCCGATTTCCAGCCAAATTTCTGGAATGCCGCATCTACGGGCGTATCGACAATGTGATTCACATAATTGCTGAGCGTTTTATGCGCCGCACCCAGAACAACTTCAAGAACATTTGCCTTCGTATAACCCGCTGACAGGAATGACTGAATGTCAGCGTCTGCAACATGTCCTCGCTGTTCTACAACCTTGCGGGTAAACTGACGCAGCGCTTCCAGTTTCCCGTCCGCAATTGGCGTTTTATTGCGCAGGGATTCAACAACATCCTCAGGTACTTTAGCGCCATAAGCAATCGCTGTGTGGGCGGGCACACAATAATGACACTCATTCAGTACATTGATTTCAAGCCAGATCACATTCTGCTGAACTGGCGTTAGTGTGGTTTCGGTAAAAACCTTGCTGAGATACTTATAAGCATCCAGGACTTTGGGTGCTTCTGCCATAACGGCGTGTAGGTTCGGGATCATACCAAAATTCTTTTGTGAATCTTCGAGGGCAGCTGCCGCTTCTGCACTGGCTGTTTCTGGCGTGTGTATGGTAAATTCTGTCATCTGTTTCTCCTCGCGGATTAGCCGCGTTGTTCTGACGGGCTAGACATCTGGTCTACGGCGGCAAAAACAACCCTCTATACAATCGCGACCCTTCACAGATGCGCGACCTGCAAACGAGCATCAACTATTGCACTGGCACTCTCAGGCCCTCAGTGCCAAGCCTATTTTGACAAGCCTTTTGCAATCATGACAAAAATAACATACTGGCAGATTTCCCTGCACAATCAAAATGTTATCTTATCACAACGCTAGTGTCTGAAAAATTTCATACCCTAGCGGCTTGATAAGGCTCGCCATCATGCTCAAATCAAGTCATATTCTGTTAAAGAAAAAAACGTATACTGAACCTCTGTACAGTCTGCCGGGGGAGAGACCGGAAAGGAAAGAACGAGACGCTATAAAAATGCACGGTCATGAAACTATCTGCTATGCACATCCCGCCCGTTTAGAGGCGGCTTTTGCGCGAGCAGATTTCCGGCGCCGCTTTACAGCACACGTTCTCTCATCTCTCGATCATTTCAATAGTTTTTACGGCAGCCACCTTAATGGCTCCGCAATTCGTCCTCATATTCAACAAGCAGGAAACCGGAAGGTAGCATCATGAGTGAAGGTCTCGATATTTTCGATCTGTTTGAAGACAGTTATCAACGCACAAAGCACGAGGCGATGTCGCTCAGGGACTATCTGCTTGCGGCACGCGATGACAAGATGCTTTACGCCTCCCCCGCTGAGCGCATGATCGAAGCCATTGGTGAACCGGAGATGCTGGACACCTCCAAAGATCCCCGCTTGTCCCGCATTTTCTTTAATCGCACGATCAAGCGGTACAAGGCCTTTGAGGGTTTTTACGGCATGGAAGACACGATTGAGCGGATCGTGGGCTACTTCCGTCACGCTGCACAAGGCCTCGAGGAAAAGCGCCAGGTACTCTACCTTCTGGGACCAGTTGGTGGCGGTAAGTCATCCCTGGCTGAGCGCCTGAAAGACCTGATGGAAATTCACCCGATATATGTTCTGAAAGCAGGCGATGAAATTTCACCTGTTTTTGAAAGTCCGCTGGGGTTGTTCCAGTCAGACGAACTGAAAGACCTGCTGACTGAAAAATATGGCATTGAACGCCATCGCCTGACTGGTCTGATGAGTCCCTGGGCCGTGAAGCGGCTTGATGAATATGGCGGTGATATTTCAAAATTTGAGGTTGTGCGGATGTACCCGTCCAAACTCCGGCAGATTGCCATCACTAAAACAGAGCCCGGCGATGAGAACAATCAGGATATTTCGGCGCTGGTTGGCAAAGTCGATATTCGCAAGCTTGAACATTTCAGTCAGGACGACACAGACGCCTATTCCTATTCAGGGGGGCTCAGCATGGCCAATCAGGGCCTGCTGGAATTTGTCGAGATGTTCAAGGCGCCGATCAAGGTATTGCATCCCCTGCTGACCGCGACACAGGAAGGCAACTATGTGGGCACGGAAGCCCTTGGCCCGATACCTTTTCAGGGCGTCATCCTTGCGCACTCTAATGAAAGTGAGTGGCAGGTTTTCCGTAATAACCGGAACAACGAAGCGTTTCTGGACCGCATCTGCGTCATAAAAGTGCCTTACTGCCTGCGCCCCAGTGAAGAAAAACAGATCTATGAAAAACTGCTCACGCATTCTGAATTGAACGATTCCAGATGCGCCCCAGAGACACTGGACATGCTGGCCCGTTTCTCTGTGCTGACGAGACTGAAAGAGCACGAAAACTCCAATACTTATTCCAAAATGCGCGTCTATAATGGCGAGAAACTGAAAGACTCAGATCCAAAGGCCAAGTCTCATCAGGAATATCGTGACGCCGCCGGGCAGGATGAAGGCATGGACGGTATCTCAACGCGCTTTGCCTTCAAGGTGCTGTCAGAAACATTCAACTTTGATACGGATGAAGTGTCGGCCGATCCGGTACACCTGATGTATGTTCTGGAAAACGCCATCAAGCGCGAGCAGATGCCGGAAGAGAACGAGAAAACCTATCTTGATTTTATCAAGTCTGAGCTTTCTCCACGCTATGCCGAATTTATCGGAAAAGAAATTCAGAAAGCCTATCTCGAAAGCTATGGTGAATACGGACAGAATCTTTTTGACCGGTATATCGCCTATGCAGATGCCTGGATAGAAGATCAGGATTTCAAGGACCCGGACACGGGCCAGATGATGGATCGTGCCATGCTTGATGCAGAGCTTTCAAAGATTGAAAAGCCGGCAGGCATTGCAAACCCGAAAGATTTCCGTAATGAAGTCGTGAAATTTGCCTTGCGTGCGCGTGCTGCAAATGAAGGCCGCAATCCGAAATGGACTTCCTACGAGAAGCTGCGCAATGTCATAGAGAAACGCATGTTCACTCATGTGGAAGACCTGCTGCCTGTAATTTCCTTTGATTCCAAAAAGGATAAGGAATCCGAAAAGAAACATGATGATTTCGTGGATCGCATGGTCGAGCGCGGCTATACTCCTCGCCAGGTCCGCCGTCTTGTCGAGTGGTATATGCGTGTCAACAAGGCAGGATAATCTTTACCTGCCCTTTATTTTGGTCAGGAGACTGACATAAAAAACCGTATCCTTGATATACCAGAGCGGATTTCAGCTTCTCCTGACGCCATTGAACTTGTCCGGATATGGAACAATGCGAAAACGCACTGGATCACCCTCAATATCCCCTCTAAGTGGCGAGATCAGGAACTGGCTGATCTGGTCTGCAACACCATGCGTGTGACAGCCAATGTCATGGCCCCCCGTTCAGGTCTGGAAGAAAGAACCTTTGCAGAGGCAATCTACCAGACGCTGTTTGACCAGAACCGGACAGCCGAGGAGATTGAAGCCTTTTACGAAAAATCTGTAAAAACAGATGCTGGCCATGCGCAAAAACCTGAAATCCGTCAGGCTGTGAAGGAAAACATGGCTGTCATCCCGCTTGCCGATCACGAGAACAAGGATGCCTATGAGCTCATGCGCATCTGGCGCGTGGGCAAGCGACAGGAAGTCACTTTTCGTGCCGGCTATTTCGATGACATCGGTAACTGCGCCAGCGTCATCAAGGCCATGATCGTCTATATGGCAAGTGCGCTCTATCAACGGCAGCTGAAACCAAGTAAAGCTGTGGCTGAGGAAGAACTGCGCATGGCCATTGCACAAAAATGGTTACAGACCAGACAATCCGTGGAGGCATAATCCGAGCATGTCCCATTTTATCGACAGAAGATTGAACCCAAAGGGCAAATCCCTCGGCAATCGCCAACGTTTTTTGAAGCGTGCAAAGCATCAGATCAAGGACGCAGTCAACAAGTCACTGCGGGAACGGTCTGTGAAGGATCTGGAAAAATCCGGCAAGATCTCCATTCCGTCTAAATCTACTGCTGAGCCACGGTTCAGAATTGACCCGGCGTCCGGCACGCGCGGCCATGTGCATCCTGGCAACAAGGAGTTTGCCAAAGGCGACCGACTGAAAAAACCGCCTAGTGGCAAAGGCGGCAGCGGTAAAGATGCCTCGGATTCCGGTGATGGAGAAGACAGTTTTCAGTTCACGCTCACACGTGATGAATTTCTGGATATTTTCTTTGAAGACCTGGAGCTCCCCAATCTGGTTAAAACTTCTCTTAAGGAAATCAAGAATTACACAATGCGGCGCGCCGGCATGACATCAGTCGGCTCACCGACCAATCTCAATCTCCTGAGGACCATGCGCAATGCTCATGGGCGTCGGTTGGCTCTTGGCCGCCCGTCTACGAAGGAAATCAACGAACTGAAAGAGCGGCTTTTTGCGCTGGAACGCATCTCACAACCCGCCGAAAACGAGATTGCCGAGAAGAAAACCATTCTTGCCAAACTGGAAGAAATGGAAGCCCGCCGGCGCTGGGCCCCGTACATTGACCCGCTTGATGTACGCTATAACGCCTTCGCGCCGGAACCTGTTGCAACGACCGCCGCAGTAATGTTCTGCCTCATGGACGTGTCGGGTTCCATGGGCGAGCGTGAAAAAGACCTCGCCAAGCGCTTCTACATGTTGCTCTATCTTTTTTTGCAGCGCCGCTACGAAAAAATAGATGTTGTGTTTATTCGGCACACGCACCATGCGGAAGAAGTAGACGAAGAAACTTTTTTTTATTCCCGGCAATCCGGCGGCACTATTGTCTCTACAGCGATTGAGGAGATGCAGCGCATTCAGGACGAACGCTACCCCACAGATCAATGGAACATCTATGTAGCGCAGGCCTCAGATGGATACACCCAAAGCGGCGATGCCCAGAGATGTGTCCAGTTGCTGACCGATGAACTTTTGCCCGTTATTCAGTATTACGCTTATATTGAAATTCTGGATGAACGCGAAATGGGTGTTTTCTCTGACCCTGATGCAGGCGCCGAACTCTGGCGCGCTTATCGCTCATTAAAACAGGGGAATTTTGCCCAAACCCGCATCGCCCGACCGCAGGATATTTATCCCGTTTTCCGCGAATTATTTTCCAGGGATCGCAAGGAGAAAGCGGCGTGACGGATTTGCTTGTTTATGCATTACCAATTGTCGCATGCCTGTTTTTATCAATCAATGTAGGTTACGCGACTGCTAAATTTCAGAGTTCCGAAGGGCAGCCTAGTCTTTATCAAGTCAGCACACTTTTGTCTGCTACCTTTACGTTGATAGCAATCCCCATCTTGTCATATTCCTCATCAATTATGGCGTTCGAAAAATTAGCTAATTATGCTCTTCATGATACATATTATGTTGTTATTGATTTTAGAGCTTTAGCGGTTGGCAGTTTTATATCTTTGAGTGGATTTATTTTTGGATTCAAAACTCACAAACCTAAGGCTTCTATCTATGAGCGCGATAGCTAATTCGGACAATCTTCTCTACAAGGATTCTGACTGGACGTTCGACCTGCTCCAACGTGCGCTCGAAGCCTGTGAAGATATCGCCCTGAATGATCTGGGATTGAACGTCTATCGCAACCAGATAGAGATTATCACCTCAGAGCAGATGCTGGATGCATATTCCAGCCACGGTATGCCGCTCATGTACCGCCACTGGTCCTTCGGCAAGCATTTTGCTCGCGACCAAAACATGTATCAGAAGGGCTTTACTGGCCTTGCCTACGAAATCGTCATCAATTCCGATCCGTGCATTGCCTATCTCATGGAAGAAAATTCCATGACAATGCAAACGCTGGTGATGGCACATGCGTGTTTTGGGCATAACCACTTCTTCAAGAACAATTACCTTTTCCGTCAATGGACGGACGCTGAATCCATCCTTACCTATCTCGACTTTGCCAAAAAATATATCGCAAAATGTGAAGATGAGTTTGGCACTGATGAAGTCGAGGAAATTCTTGATGCTGCTCATGCGCTTATGGATCAGGGAGTGTTCCGCTATAACCGTCCGCCAAAGCTCTCCGAGTCGGAACGTCTTGAAAAAATTCAAGCCCGGGCAGAGCATGAGCGCGAAACCTTTAATGACATCTGGCGCACCCTGCCGCAGCAAAGCGAAAGCGAAACAGAGTCAGAAGAACGCCAGACGGAAGTTCGCAATATCAAGCTGCCAGAAGAGAACCTGCTCTATTTCATAGAAAAAGCAAGCCCTGCCTTGCGGCCCTGGCAGCGTGAGATTATCCGTATCGTGCGCAATATATCACAATATTTCTATCCGCAAAAACAGACACAAGTCATGAACGAAGGCTGTGCCACATTTACGCATCATTACATCATGAACGAACTGCATCGGCGTGGCCAGATAACAGATGGCGCAATCATGGAGTTCCTGCACTCTCATTCATCCGTCGTGTTCCAGCCAGATTTTGATGACCAGCGATATTCGGGCATTAACCCGTATGCGCTCGGCTTTGCGATGATGGAAGATATTGTCCGTATCTGTACCGACCCCAAAGAAGAGGACAAGGACTGGTTCCCCGCCATTGCAGGCAGCGGCGACTGGCGAAGCGCCTTGAAGGATGCTTGGGCAAACTTCCGGGACGAGAGCTTTATCCTGCAATATCTTTCCCCGACCGTGATGCGCCACTTCCACATGTTCGCACTCGGTGATGATGCCGCCAAATCCTATTATAATGTGGATGCTATTCATGATGAACGCGGGTTCCGACAAATCCGCGATCAACTCTCGCGGATGTACGACCTTGGCGCACGCGAGCCGAATATACAGGTAACCGGTGTGGACCTTTCAGGTGATCGCACCTTGCATATTCAGTATGCATCTTACAATGGACGTAAGCTCGACAAGAAAACACGTGATGCCGTCATGACTTATGTGAAGCGGTTATGGGGATACGACGTAAAACTTGATGAAGCCGAGGCCTGAAGGATTTTGGCAGCAACAGTTCAATAGTTCCCGATCTGTCGCATTGCTTTTTCGTGTAGCAGTTCACTCCTGAAACACGTTGATCCGGCAGATGCTTTTGCTACTGTCTGTTTCAATGCTTTCCGGGAACAAAGAAATTCATGCGAAAATTTATCCCTAACCGCCGACCTGGACTGATCGGCCTTATGGTCTTATGCGGTTTGCTGTCAGCGCTTGCTGGCTGTTCACGCTCTGTCAGTGAGAATGTCACCGTTTCCGGCTCCTCGACCGTGCTGCCGGTGATCTCGCGAGCGGCTGAAGAGTACAGCCTGCAAACCCCTGGCGTTCGCGTCATCGTCAATGCAGGTGGCTCGGGCGTTGGTATCACCCAGTTGGGGGAAGGCCAGACAGACATTGGCATGATCTCCCGTGATATATCACAGACTGAACAGGCAAAGTTTCCCGATGCTGACTTCACAACGTATGTTATCGGACGTGATGCTGTCGTGCCGGTTGTGTCATCCGAGATTTATGAAACAGGCGTTACGGCGCTGACCATCGAGCAGATCGCGGCAATCTACCGTGGGCAGATTACCAACTGGCGCGATGTGGGCGGGCCGGACACGGAGATTCTGGTCATTGACAAGGAAGCCTCGCGCGGCACCCGCCAGGTCTTTATGGAAGCGGTGATGGGCGACAAGAATGCTGAGGCACCCGGGGCGAAACTCGTACTCGGCTCGAACAATGAAGAACAGACCGCACTGACACAAAGCAATGCCGCCATAGGCATGTTGTCTCAAGCCTGGCTGAATAGGGATGTTAAAGGCCTCGCAATCACGCTCAGCGATGGCAGCAGCATCGAGCCTGACCTTGAAAGCATTCGTGCCGGTAAATATCCGATTGCCCGTGACCTGCTTCTGGTCAGCCGTTCTGATCTGTCAGAGCCCTCAAAAGCATTCATTGAATATGTATTGAGTGCGGAAGGCCAGCAGTTGGTCGAAGACGCAGGGTATATCAAGGTTACCCCATGAATCTGCCACGACTTTATATTGCTGGCAGTGCTGCATTCGCAGCAATCATGGTTGTGCTGGTTTTTCTGGTGCTTATTATGAGCAGCTGGGGCGCGATCAGCAGTGAAGGCTTGAGCCTGTTCACTCATAAATGGCATCCAGCCAAGGGGGAATTCGGCGTCTTGCCCATGATATTCGGATCCGCTGCAGTAACGCTCATTGCTCTGACTATTGCAACACCACTTGGACTGCTCGCGGCCATCTTCACATCCGAATTACTGAACCCGGCATGGCGCGCACCCGTGAAGTCAGCGCTGGAAATTCTGGCCGGTATCCCGTCCATCATTTACGGCCTGATTGGTGTTGCGTTTTTTTCTATCTGGATCGGCAATCTGTTTGACCTGCAATCAGGCAGAACCATCCTGACTGCCGGCATACTTCTGGCCGTCATGATCCTGCCAACCATCATCACCTTATGTGATGACGCTCTGCATAATGTACCGCTGAAATATCGCGAAAGCGCCAGCGGCCTTGGCCTCTACAAATATGAAGTTGTGCGCGACGTTCTGCTCCCCATCGCCAAAACAGATATAACCGGCGCCATCCTGCTGGCACTTGGCCGCGCTCTGGGGGAGACCATGGCCGTTATGCTGGTGATCGGCAGCATCGACAGGGTGCCTGATCCGTTCTTCAACGTACTGGAGGCAGGACAATCCATCACCTCGAAACTCGGACGGGAGATCGCCGAATCATCTTTCGGCTCGGTACACTTCAGTGCCCTGATTTTCATGAGCCTGATTCTGGTCGCTATAACAGTGAGCCTGACCAGTTTCACTCAATATTATTTCCGGCGGGAGAAGCGCCTTGTCGAATAGAGCCGTAGTCAATGCCGTTTTTATCAACAGTGCGCGCAGTGCCACCGTACTGTGCGGCTTTGTGCTGGCTTTCCTGATCGGTGTGATCGTCTGGAATGGCATGAATGCCATGAACATTCAGTTCCTCCTGTCAGCGGCTCGCAATTTCGGTGCCTCCGGCGGTATCCTCTATCAGATCATTGGCAGCCTTTTACTGGTCGTCATGGCTTCCGTACTCGTATTGCCGGTCGCCATTGGCACGGCCCTGTTCAAGAGCGAATATATCTCCTCTCCCACCCTTTTCCGCATTTCCAATACTTTGATCTATAGCCTCAACGGCATTCCCTCAGTTACATTTGGTATCTTTGGACTGATATTTTTCGTCAATGTACTGGGCACAGGCATTTCCTGGTTTGTGGGCTCCATTATTCTCGCCATCATGATGCTGCCAACGATTGTGCTGACAACGTATCAGTCGATCAATTCGATCCCGTCAGCTTATCGTGAAGCGGCCTACGCCCTTGGCCTGACACGGTGGCAGGTGATCTGGCGCGTATTGCTGCCTCAGGGTATTCATGGTGCCATCACCGGATTGTTGATTGCGCTTGCCCGCGCCATCGGCGAGACTGCACCGATTATGTTTATCGCTACTGCCTTTTCAGGAATCAATCTGCCGGGTGCCCTCAACGACCCCGTCGTGACCCTGCCAACACATATTCTGGCACTGGCGCAGCAGGCCACTAATCCTGACGCCCTGCAGAATGCCTGGGGTGCCAGTCTGGTGCTGCTGACCCTGGTGTTCATATTCAGTATCTCGGCTCTGTTCAGCCGTATGCACCTGAAAGAGATATCGCGGCGATGACAGTTAAACCCCAGTTAAAGGTCATTGATGGTCAGGCGCCATTATCACAGGAAGTCGCTATTGACGTTACAGATTTCAATGTCTGGTGCTGTGATGCACATATCCTCAACAATGTCAGCGCCAGCTTTCCAGCCAAAGGCATCACCTGCATTGTCGGCCCGTCTGGCAGCGGCAAGTCGACCCTGATCCGCTCCATCAACCGGATCAATGATGAGGTGCCCGGGTTCATCCATAAGGGGAGCATCCGCTTTGACGGTCGTGACATTTTCACCAGTTACAAAGACCTGACAACGCTGCGCACCGAAATCGGCATGGTCTTCCAGAAGCCATGCGTCTTCCCCAAGTCCATCGCGGAAAATGTCCTGTTCGGACTGCGCGACGGCAATAAGCGTTCAACGGCCGACAGGTTGATGATTGTCGAGGAAAATCTGCGGGCTGTATCTCTGTGGAAAGAAGTCTCCAAAAGGCTGGATGAAAGTGCCACGTCACTTTCCGGTGGCCAGCAACAGCGTCTGTGCATCGCCCGCACTCTGGCCGTCAAGCCGAAGATCCTGCTGCTTGATGAGCCCACCGCGTCAGTAGATCCGGTCTCTGGACGCGCTATTGAAGAACTCCTCCTTGAATTGAAGAAAGACTATACCATCCTTCTCGTCACGCATGACCTCGCACAGACCCGGCGTATTGCTGATCATATTGTCTTCATGTGTGACGGTGAAATGATTGAACAGGGCAGCCGTCAGGCAATGCTTGAAGCACCGCAGAATGAGAAAACCGCCCGTTATCTCAATGACAGCTTTTGCGACTGCTAGAGCCAGTTCACAGTCATAAAAACTCAAATCCTTCCCACCCCCCTTATCTGAGGGATGCACAGGCATGGCCTTGCGCGTGTAGGTTCACTTCAAAGAGTGACACACACCGGGAGAGAATATCATGACGCATAACAGTTTTTCAGGCGGTAATCTGTTTCATCAGATGGGCGGCACAGGCGCGCAGACGCAGCAACGTTCAGGCCGGGACAAAATCATCGGTATCGGCCTTGCCGTAACACTTGTGATAATCGTCGCAGCCGTCGTTTTTGTTCTGGGACAACCTGTCAGCAGCTAGCGTTTGCCAGTTTTTAAGTACCCTCCGGGCTTTTGGTAACGACCTTCCTGTCCAATAGCCCAAACTCGACCCGTCTGTTCAGTCAGACCTGGCAGGGCATTGCCGGAACTGGCGGCAGGCGGGCTTTTTCATAAAATGTGATCAGATGCTCATTTTTTCTTTGACATGGCTTTGATTACAGTACACAAGTTAGTAATCGCTCACATACATAATTTTGTGCAGAAGCGACGAAGAGGAGAGAGAAAATGACACATAACGAATTTTCAAAATCAGGGCTTTATAATCAGGTTCGTGGCGGTGCTTTTGTCGAGAACAAACCTGCCAATCCCATTTCCATCCTCTTTACCGGGCTCATGGTAGTGATGGCGATCGGCATGATCGCACTTTCCATCAGCTAGTCATAACTGGCCCTCAAAGCCGGTTTCGAGAACCGCCCCCTTCCATATCCAAGGGCCCAAACCGTTCCCTTGCGTCTGCCTGAAAAGGCAGGCGATTTGCCCCGGGCCCCGGAAGGGGGCGACCCAATACGCTCTTTAGAACACAGCGCCTGCCAAGGTATGAACGGACACTCACCAGCTGCATCAAAATGCACCAGAAGGAGTGCTTGCGCATTTCGAAATGTCGATTACATCGAACGATAAAGACACGTTGAGAGACATTTTCTTTGCCAGAAACCGCAAAAAAATTCCCCCGCTTCGGGCTGCTGTTTTCAACACTGATTGTGGCAGGGCTGCTTGCCGTTATCACATGGAATGCCCTGACATCTGAAAATACTGCCGAAGAACCGGTCGCAACGTCGGCGACTATCGCCCCCAGATCCCTCGAAGAGATCATTGCAGACGTGCGGTCCGCCGCCCCAGATACCAGTCCTGACCTGCTCACTGCCCTACGGCAAAGCCTGACAAGCCTCAACACTCCAGAAAACCCTGAAAAGCTGGCCGCTTTTGAAGCCGTCAGCCTTGGCGAAATTGAAACTGCCGTCACGCGCCTCGAAGAACTGGCTGAAACCCAAACCTCTGGCGCGACGCCAAGTATTCTCGATGCGTCAGAGACACTCAGACAAGCCGGCGCACTCGCCTATTTGGCGGACCCTGCACGCGCCATAGTGAATTATACCAACGCTCTGACACTGACCCCAAGTAATCCGGACCTAGCCCGTGAACTTGGCCATATTCATCTGGCACTGAAAGAATATGATTCAGCCGAAGCTGTCTTTACGCGTATCTTACAGACGGAAGGTATCATCGACCGGCGGGCGCGGGCTAACGCCATGCGTAATCTCGGGGATGTGGAGATAAGCCGCGGACGGTTTGAGCGCGGGGCAGCATATTATCAGCGCAGTTTCGCTGAATATGAAACAGCCGAAGATCCGCAAGGTATGGCCGATACGCTCGTACAACTGGCTGTGACCCAACAGCTTGCGGGCAACCTGGATCAAGCCGAAATCTTTCACCGGCGGGCATTAGTCTTATATGAACAGAACGGAGACGAGACAGGGGTCGCCCGCAGCCTTATCAACCTTGGTCAGGTAGAGATGACCAGAACCAATATTCCGCTCGCTGAGGACTATTTACGCCGTGGCGTCGCCAAAAACCTTGAACTTGGACAGGAAGTAACCGCCGCGAGAGGCCTGGGAAATCTGGGTCTCATAGAGAAGGCCCGTGGCAGCCTGTATGCTGCAGAAGACCTGCACCATCGCGCGCTTGATCTGTATGAAAAGAACAATGACAAGGCAGGCATGGCACGTGAATTGGGCAACCTCGGTAATATCCATAACGATCGTGGCAACTTCGACGAAGCTGAGAAATATCATCGCCGTTCGCTTACACTGGATGAAGAAACCGGCCGAGCAGCCGGGATCGCAACAACTCTGTCCAATCTTGGTGGTCTCGCACAGATAAAAGGTGACCTCGAGACAGCCTGTGCAAACTGGCAAAGGGCGGCCGGCCTGTTTTATGAGCTGGGGTCCGATATTCAGTATCGTACGGTTCTGGGCTGGATGTCAGAAGCCGACTGTGGACTGCTCCAGTAAGTTTCAGGCTCCTTTGAAGTCTGGATGTGCCCTGTAAAGCAGGCTAAGGGTTGGTTATTATGTCCCTACTGACTTACCAGAAAGACCTGTTCACCAGTGCTGGCAGATGGTTGCGCAGCAAGCCTGACGGCCGTGTGCTGTGGCCTACTTTTGCCTGCCTGATTCTCGTGATTCTGGTCGGGGCCATCCTGCCCTCAGGCTTTGCGGTGTCAGATAGGGGGAGCGCAGCAGGCGGCGAGGATGAACGATCCACACAAGAGGCCCTCGTGGCGCGCGCCCGAACAGCCTATAGCGCAGAGATAGAACGTGCCCTGCCCGACCTTGACGCGGTGACGCTGGAAACATTGACAGAAAACCTGACACAGCTTGCCGAAAGCAACATGCCCGATAAGCGCGCTGCGCTGGTTAGTTTTGCGGCCGGTGATCGCGACGCTGCCCTTGGTACACTGGCCGCCATTGTCACTGCCCAGCGCAACAATGGTGATGAAACAGCCGTCTTTGAGACATTGTCTGAAACAGGTGCGCTAACCTTTCTTTTTGCGCCTTCTGCTTCCTATCGGGCTTATACCGAAGCCCTGAAGATAAACAGTGACGACCCTGCAGCACGCTACCATCTTGGTCTCTTGTTCCAGCAGTCACGCGAGACAGAAAACGCCCGGTCGCAGTTCAAGTCTATTGCAGAAGACCCTGCCCTGGAGGGAACAGCCTGGCAGGCTGCTGCTGAAGGCAATCTCGGCATTCTCGCAATCCAGGCTGGAAATATGGCACTTGCCGAGTACCACGTTCTGAAAAGCCTTCAGTACAATGAGAGGTTGAACAGGCCGAAGGCACTGGGCCTGCAACACGCAAATCTGGGCGTTATCGGCATCAGCCGTGGAAATGCTGAGGCAGCCAACTCCAATCTAAAAAAAGCACTGGCGATATTCGAGGGACTGGGCGAGGAAGCGAATATCGCCCGTACACTGGGCAATCTGGGCCTTGTTGCCCAAAGCCAGCAGAAATATGAGGCGGCTGAAGGGTATTTGACACAAAGTGCGCAGCTATCCCGAAAACTGGGTGATGCACGCGGACTGGCAATGCAGCTGGGGGTGTTGGCGCGAACCAAAAGGCTGCAAGGAGATCTGACGCAGGCGGAGAATTATTACAAGCAAAGCATTACCCTGAACGATGAACTCGGGAACGAACTGGTTATCGGGGCACAATATGCGAGCCTTGGCGGTATTGAATATGATCGTCAGAATATAGTCGCCGCCTGCAGCTATTGGCGCGAATCTGTGAAGTTCTTTGAGCGCTCTGGCAGTGCTGAGGGAACATCACAGGTTCAGGCCCTGCTAGATCAGGCAAGTTGTACAACAGATCCGGGTTAACCGCCGCTCCTTCTGCATGCAAAAATGATCAATGGTCAGGCTCGCCGCTCACTTTATTCTGCCGAAAAAGAGTTCACGACGCTCCCAACCAAAGAACTATTTCTTATTAAAAACAATATCTTGCCAAACAAATGCCCATATTACTATTTTTTAATGTTAGTAAGCGCTCGCATTTGTTGACTCCAGCGCCGCCCATGGCTATGGTTAATGAGTAATCACTCACATACTGTGAGGCATGGGAACAGACGGAGAGAAAAATGACTTACAACAAATTTGCAAATGGTGGCCTCTACAATCAGATGGGCGGAAATACGCCGGAGTATAACAAACGCTCAGGTGGCGGCGCCAAACTGGTTGGTATACTGCTGGTCATCGCGCTGCTGGGCGCCGCTGGCGCAGGCATCTGGTTCATGCAGTAAGCGCAGGGAAAGGGGGAGAAAGCGACAGGGCAGCAAGGAGAGAGGCTGCCCAGCCGCAGAACGGAAGGTCCGGGGTTGGGGGAGAACCAGGACCTGACCGGGAAGCCCGCGCTGGTTGCGTGCCTCACCAGCGCGGGTCTTCTTTTATGAATAAAACCGCATGTCAGAGCACTTTAAGAGATTGATAGAACTCATATACTTACCGTATTTCCCGACGCATCCGGACGGACAGGCCTGACCTCCATGACAGATGCTACAATACATGCAATCGCCAACCAGGCCAGCTAGATCAAAATATCATCCTGCAACTCAGCAATCGTAACGCCATTGATCAAAAGCGTATCACCGTTGAGAGCAAAGGTGACGTTCCCGCCGGACTCACTCATCAGAGCGGTTGCCTCAGAGAGGTCAGCAAACCCGAAGCCGGTTAAATCCAGCGTATCTTGATCATCCCGAAAATCCATGATGGTAGTCTGATCATGGCCGCTGGCAAAGATGAATATATCAGCCCCGCCCTTGCCAAACAGCGTATCGATTCCAGCGCCGCCGGAGAGGATGTCATTCCCGGCACGCCCATCGAGAATGTCATCACCAGCGCCGCCATTCAGCGTGTCATCTCCCTGTCCACCGATCAGAACATCATTCCCGGCCTCACCATGCAAAGTATCACGGCCTCCATTCCCGCGCAGATCATCATCGCCCGCACCGCCAAAGATGACATCCGTCAAACCGCGCCCAGCGACAAAATCATTGCCGTCTCCAGCATCAATAAAATCAGATCCTCTGCGCCCAGATATATTGTCATCACCTGCGCCACCGAAGATTCTGTCTGCTGCATCACCGCCAATCAACTCGTCATTACCTGCCCCTCCGTCAAGCAAGTCGCGGCCGCCGCCACCGTCCAGAGAATCACTCCCATCGCCTCCCATGAGCGAGTCGTCACCGCCATTTCCAAACAACATGTCATTTCCCGCATCACCAAAAAGCACATCATCCTGCGATCCACCCAAGAGTGAATCAGCACTGCCTCCACCGAACAGTTCATCACGACCGTTGCCGCCTTCAAGTATGTCGCGGCCCGATCCGCCAGTCAGGACATCATCCCCCGCACCGCCTGAAAGAAAGTCCTCCCCATCACCCCCGAACAAACTGTCTTGTCCGAGACTGCCAAACAGTTGGTCATCACCTCCCAAGCCATTTAGCGTGTCATCGCCGAAAAGGCCCTTGATGACATCATCAGCTGACGTCCCGTTCAGAATATCATTTTCAACCGTTCCCAGAATGTCTGCCTCATCGACGGTAATGGCTGAGAGGCTGTAAGCCCCGGTTACACTATCAGAGAAATTCCGGTTGGCTCCGGAGGAAACACCGACAAAGAAAGTGCCCGTTGTCTGAAAGTCAACAATGACAAGATTGGAAAAGGTATCTCCCTGATCCCCCGTAAACAGCAGTTGCCCTGTAGCATCAAAAACCTCAATCAGCGGGCCTTCAAAACTGTTATTGGTCGCCAGCAAAGCCAACAGCACCTCCTGCGGAGAACTAATTGACAAGGCGAACCAGTCGCGGTCCTGATAATAATCAACGGCACCAACCACATCACTATCAAGCGTGATGACGCCCGTTGTATTCACATCCTCAGCAAAGTCATCTGTTTGAAGCGTAGCCTGGAGTTGATATGGCGCCAACTCATTTATCAGACTATCAATCTCAACATAATATGTACCCGCCATATTAAACCGTTGGGTAAGAACAACACCACCGACTATCGGGTCTTCAAATGCTTCAGCTGCGAAAAATGAGCCATCTTCGTTGTAAAGATTAAACGTCAAAGATTGTCCAGTCCCAAAGTCGCTACTGGTCGCGAGAAACTCCACGACGTCATTATCGCTAACTGCAAACTCGTACCAGTCTGTGTCAGACTCAAAATCAAAACTGCCGGCAAAAGCCTTCCCATCCGTTGGCAGCTGAGCCGCTGTTTCAGGAGAAGATCCGGCACTATCTTCAATAGACACGGCAGCCAGGGCATACTGACCAAGATTGTTTTCAGGTGCAGAAATCGCGAGATAGAATGTGCCAGCCTCCTCGAATGTGTGGGTAAGAGAAGTTAAGCCCGGAGTTGATACGCTTTCTATCCCGATGGCCAGAAAGAACCCGTCGGCGCGCACCAGCTCCATACCGGCGCTCAGGCTGTCAACATCATCTACCTCAAGCACAAACCGAACAGTCTGCCCGGCCTCTACATTTACACCAATCCAATCCTCATCAAAGCTGAACTGAATAGCCCCTGTAGTCGCAGGGCCATCAATGATAACCTTGCCACTTGTCGCAGCAGAATCTTCAAACTCATCCGTATCTGCCCTGACAGCTGACACAGTATAGTCAGCGTTCAAAGACCCCTGCACCTCGAGGTAATAGGTATCTGCCTGATCGAACGTGAAAGTAAGATCACTGTTCGGACTTGCCCCGCCAATACTGTCACCATTACTGTCGAATACGGTCAGCTGGTAAAAACCGCCATCAGTATCCAGTATAAAATTGATCAGATCGCCTGCATTCGCAGAAAAGGCAAACCAGTCACGATCGATACTGAAGTCTGACTGACTGGTAACGCCCGGGCCGTTAATAGTCAGCACGCCTGTCGTTGTGATATTCCCGGCAATATCATCCATCAATCGACTGGCTGTGACTGAGTAACCTCCAGTAGCGGAACTACCGAAACCCTGCGCGATCTGCACATAAACTGTGCCGGATTCAATGAACTCTGCATCAGTATTTGGCCCCGGATTTCCGTCAGCAAAATTGGAAAAAACCGCCGCGAACTCATCATCCGCTGAAAAGAACTCCAGCTCGGCAATATCAATCCCGGACTGGATAGTGAAATTGACAATATCTCCAGCAGCCACCGTTATGGCAAACCAGTCTTTATCTCCGTCAAAATCTATCGCGCCATTAACGGTTGGCCCATCAATGATCAGCTCACCCGTTGTGGATGAATCTCCGGCGAAATCATCCCCATCCATATTGAAGAAGGGGATATGCGGACCACTATCAGGAAGTGGAAAAGCTGCACCGCTGTCAGGAGACGCTTCATAAAAACCAAGCTGACTCTGCTCAGCAACTTGCAATACATTATTATGGTTGATTCTACGCACGCAACTAACTCCCTGCAGACGACTTTCTCACACACAGTGAGAGGCAACAAAGTTACGCAGGGCGCATTGGGGCGTCAATCCTAATGACCCCCTTGCCTGCATATTTCAAGGAGTATGCAAACACGGCACACCATAGACAGGAAAACTGACTGGACAGCACCCCAATTCAGATGCAGCCTGTCGCCATGAAAAACCACTCTGCAACCGGCGGATTACTCACATTCCGCAAAGCCAGAATGAGAGACCTGCCACTGCTCGAGCGCTGGGAAGAGGCGCCGCACATGATTGAGGCAATGCCTGATTTTGAATGGGATTATGCAGAAGATCTCGCCCATGATCCATATTGGCGGCAACAGCTGATTGCAGAGGCTGACGAGCAACCCATCGGTTTTCTGCAAATCATTGATGCGCATAGAGAGGAAACACATTATTGGGGCGATGTACCTGAAGGAACACACGCCATAGATATCTGGATCGGTGAACAGGACTTTATCGGCAAAGGATACGGCTGGAAGATGATGAACTGGGCCCTGGAGCAATGTTTCGCCAACTCCACCTGCCAGCAGGTCCTGATAGACCCGTTTGCAAGCAACAGGCACGCCATAAGCTTCTACAAAAAGCTTGGCTTCAGGTTTGTCGAAATGCGCATCTTTGACGAAGAAGACGAGCCTTGCGCTGTTTACCAGCTGAGCCGCTCAGACTGGTTGGCGCGGCCTAATGTTTCTATACCAGCCTAAGCGCTATGTGACCGTTAAAAAGTAGCTATTCTCGACAGCCAGCGATGCATGGCACGGAATATGTGCCATGCATTTCCTTTTGATGAACTGCATAGAAGATCACAGGGCAAGATACCAGAAGGTACCGTTGCCGTTTTTAAGCCACTGTCGTCGCTTGCGGGTGCCGCAGCTCTCAAGAAACGACGGTGCGCGGTTGGTACGCTGGAAACAGAACTTCCGAGGTAGCTCTTTGTAAAGAGACATGGGCGGTTTTGAGTAATCCCGCGCCAGGCCTTTCAGGTGGTTGCCGGTTTCGAAAGTGTGCATCCATACCTGACGGATGGACAACAGCTCAACCAGCACCTGCAGCGCTGCTGCCAGCATAGCTTCCGACCAGACTTTAGCGTGTTGGAGCAGATACTGCTCATAGTAATGACAGAATGTCTCTGCATCCACCGAACACTCGGTCCTGCCGCCAAGAACAGGGCTTGTGCCCTTCTTCTTCGCCCTCAGAGATTGCGCCCACTTGTAGTCCAAGGCGGCATCCCGCAGCCAGTCATTTTGCAACTCCTCGATCAGCGCTTCACCCGTTTCCAGATCAAAATCAATCCGTGCCCATGCAAGTGTATTCCGACCGCCTTCTTCCGTATTAACCGGATGGTTGAAATACGTGAAATATTGTCGGTTCTCGCGGTCAATACGTTGACGATAGAATCCATCATGCTGCCCGGTAAAATTGAGCTGCACCACGAAGGAGTATCCTTTTCGGCTAGTCTGGTCAAAGCGGGAGAGCTTATCTCCCGGCAATGGCCATTGACCGAAGTCAAGGCTGTAAGCGAGCGTAGCATAATCCATCTGCGCCGCGTCAACTTTGGAAAGGTCAAGTATGCCTTTGCCACAGGCCGCCAAAGCTGTTTTCAAGGCTGGTTTTTCCAACAATCCACGAAGCGGAGACTGGCGTACATCCTTGATACTGATTTGGTCGCCAAAGGCCCAGCGCAATAGAAGCGGTGCAAACCGATCACGGTAATAATATAGAATATGACGCTCACGCCCTGAATTAGTGCGCACGCGTCCCAGGAGGTCAAGTCTCATGACATTCACCATTAAGATAGAGAAACGCGTGGACGCAAAACGAACGACCAGGTTCGCTAACGCTATAGCGTTTATCTTATTGAAATTTATGGGTTTTACGTATTCCGGCGCTTGTACGCGCCCTTCTGGTATAGCCTATTGGCTATGAAAGGCGTGCACGCCCATCGCACTTTTTGCGATGTCGCGGAACAGCTGATATATCTGTTCTGGTTTTTGCACGTCAAAATTCCTGTTTGTATTTACGGTGCAGGCGGATAATAGAGAAATCCAATTATGTCAAGAGCATGCATAAACTGAATACGCGGCAACAAAGAGTTTCCCCGATTGACAGAGAGTAAAGGATCGCCGAGGGTTTAATCGAACAAGACCTCGGAGATTCAAAATGAGATTGATCGCCCCTGCCCTCGCGGCCCTTGCCCTCACTACCACCCCAGTCCTCGCCGAAGAGCTGGATGTCGCCGGCCTCTGGCTCACCCAGTCCGGCGGCGGCAAGGTCAACATCAGCGACTGTGGCGATGGAACACCCTGCGGCACCCTAACCTGGGTGGACCCGGCAGAGGCAGGCCCCGGCATTGATGGTAACAACCCGGACCCAGAATTGCAGGGTCGCCCCCTGGTCGGCATTCAACTTGTCTGGGGTTTTGAGCGTAATGGCGAGAGCTGGCGTCGCGGCAATATCTATGATCCGGAAACCGGCAAAACTTACCGTTCCACCCTCCGCCTGAATGATGACGGCACGTTGCGCGTGCAAGGCTGCGTCGGCCCGATCTGTCAAAGTCAGATCTGGACGGCACTAGAGGTTGATGGTTAAGCAGAACCTAGATTGAAGGGGGGAAATCAGGTGGATTCACAAATTCAAATGGAACAATACGCGATTGTCCGTCACGAAATGTTCGAGCAGATGAAGCTGCGTGATGACTGCATTAAATTCGTTGCTGTCGCGAATGCAGCAGTTGCGAGTTGGCTCATGACAAATCCGGTAAATGATAGTCAGCAGATAGTCTATTGGTTGCCGTTTTTGCTAACTTCAGTTTTTTTTGTTCGATACCGAGTATTCTCAAGCCGCATACACATGCGGGGCATATATTCTCTGGAGCTTGAGAAGCAGCTTGGACTTATCGACGGTATCGGCTGGCAGCATTATTGGAATGCGAACAGAGGTAACATTGTTGTGCGCTCAGTCACAACAACTGATTTTTTCGTCTGGATACTGTTATTTCTCTCCGCAGGTTGGTTCGGCGTAACTTTCGCTTAGTAAACGGCCAGCGAAGTTTTCCTAGGAGCATTTTAATATCTGATTCTATGAAACGGTTACCTGCGACTCGTACTGCAGATGCTTTCGCCGAGGATGATCTCAATGCTCACTCCTCACAGCCCCAGCTCTTTCCACATCTCATCTACCCGCTTGACCACGCCTTCGTCCATCTTGAGCACCTCGCCCCATTCGCGTTTTGTCTCGGGGGGCCATTTGTCTGTGGCGTCGAGGCCGATCTTGCTGCCCAACCCGCTCTCAGGCGAGGCGAAGTCGAGATAGTCGATCGGTGTGTGCTCAATCACGGTGATATCGCGGGCCGGATCCATCTTGGTGCTGACGGCCCACCAGACATCTTTCCAATCGCGCGCATTCACGCCTTCATCCACAACAATCACCCATTTGGTGTACATGAACTGCCGCAGGAATGACCAAGCGCCCATCATCACCCGCTTAGCGTGGCCGGGATAGGCCTTTTTCATGGCGATGACAGCAATGCGGTAAGAACAGCCTTCTGGCGGCAACCAGAAATCCGTAATCTCCGGGAACTGTTGCTGCAACAGGGGGATGAACACTTCGTTCAAAGCCTCCCCCAGAACACTCGGCTCATCCGGCGGGCGGCCAGTGAAGGTGCTGAGATAAATCGGCTCTCGCCGCATGGTGATCGCCGTCACCGTGAAGACCGGAAACTGCTCTACCGAGTTATAATAACCTGTATGATCCCCATACGGCCCTTCATCTGCATATTCTTCCAGAGAGACATGCCCCTCTAAGACAATCTCGGCTTCCGCCGGCACCTTCAAAGGCACGGTCTTGCAGTCCACCAGCTCGGCTTTTTTGCCACGCAGCAGCCCGGCAAACTGATACTCTGACAGCGTATCCGGCACAGGCGTAACTGCGGCAAGGATCGTACCGGGGTCTGCGCCCAGCACAGCAGCAGCAGGCAGCGGTTCCGACTTTTCCTTTGACCAGCGCTGATGATGTTGCGCGCCGCCGCGGTGTTTCAGCCAGCGCATGATGGTCTTGTTATGGCTCAACCGCTGCATACGATAGATGCCGAGATTGAAATTGTCCTCACGCTTGTCAGATGGGCCCTTGGTGACAATCAACGGCCACGTGATGAGCGGTGCTGGCTCACCCGGCCAACAGGTCTGTATAGGGAGCTTGTGGAGGTCAATATCATCTCCTTCCAGCACCACTTCCTGACAGGGGGCTGTGCCGAATTTCTTCGACGACGGTTTCATGGCCAATACCTGCTTGGCCAAAGGCAACAACTCCAGCGCGTCTTTCAGGCCGCCGGGTGGCTCCGGCTGGCGCAAAAAGGCGAGGGTTTCGCCCACTTCACGCAATTCTTCACCCGTTTCCCGAGCGAGATTACCCATAGTAACGCCCATGGCGACGCGCTTGACCGTGCCGAAAAGGTTGACCAGAACCGGCACGTCCGAAGGTGTACCGTCTTCCATTACCGGCTTTTCAAACAGCACCGCCGGGCCCCCTTTTGCGAGCAGGCGGGTTTGAATCTCGGTCATCTCCAGAACAGTTGAGATAGGATGCGTCACGCGCACCAGTTCGCCTTCTGCCTCCAGCCGCTCAATGAACTCGCGCAGGGAGCGATAAGGCCCTGCTTTTTTCGGGCTGTCAGTGGCGGCGGGCGATGTAGACGCTTCAGGCATGATCAGATCTTTCTTTATTACAGAATACAGATAGCGCTTTTCGCCGCGATTGAAAGCAGCGGCAAAGCGTGCTGACAATGATGCGTGACTGCGGCCCTCTGCGTCAGCTGGCAACAGATACGCCCCAACTTGCCCTGACCCGCATTATAGCGTTACAATTTTTGTTACAGTAGAAAAGGCCCAAAGTGATGAGCGGCGACAGGCAGAATGGCGCTAACATGGTGGCGATCATCATGCTCGTTCTGATCGGCACCGCCAATATCGGCTACGGTATGTGGCGCATGACGCATGGGGAAGAACTGGCCCGCCATTATTCATAGCAGCTACAATGTGCTTTCTGCTGGCAGTTGTAATTCGTGCGCGTAGTAATTAGATTATTGCGATAAAAGTGGCTAAAACCCATTCTCAATTTGAAATACCGCCAAAGCTACCTTTATCGGCAAAACCAGCAATCCCTGTAATGAATAGTGATAACCAGAATGTCCGCTCAGACTCTGAGGGTGTACCTTCTGGTATAAAGGACTGCACAGACCTGATCTGATCAAATCCGGCAGTCTGCTTTTTTCCTTTGCCGAAAACCGTGATCGGCTAACCAACGATACGCAGCGTGACTCGCTAACGAAAGAGTCCCTGTCTGTGCCAATCGAAAAAATGGTCTGGTTGAGGTTTGTCCGTCACAGCTAGCGCTTGCGGCGCAGATGTCGGTCAACCACGTTCCACTGCTCAAGGTTGGCGAGAGAGTCAAAATCATTCTCGACTGTACCTTTGTTCTTCGAATACTGCTCAAGTTTGCTGACCCGGAAAAACGCCAACGCGCCCATCACACCCAGAATAAGCGCCGCTATAGACACAAGATCAATAGTCATGGAATTTGTTCTCCTCTCGATTTAACCCTAACATACAATGTAAGAGGGGAATGATGGATCATCAACGGGCAGGAAATGACATTTCGGTTGGAAAGCGCTTGCTCATCGCCGTGCTTTTGGCAGCCATTGTCACGCTTCCCTTCTGGTTAACACACGAAGAACCGGTGATCGACCCGGTCATCTTTGGCGATGGCAGGTACAAGGTCGGCGACGTGGTAGCAGTGAAATGCCCGTTCCGGATGCCTCGCCAGAACAATGCCCAATGTTACCGCACCTACGCACCGCAAGACTGGGACGCTTATGAAGCGGGCGGCGATGGCGGGCCACTGATCTCGATACTGGCGCTTGTACTGAACCCGCCGGCCGGCGGGGCGCGTATGCCAGATCCGTTCATGTATCTTGAGGGCGGCCCAGGATTTTCCGGTGTGCCATCAGATTATGACGATTTCGGCAGCGATGGCTGGTTGCGCTATGTGTATAAGCCGATACTGGAAACTGGCCGAGCCATGATCTTCGTGGATACGCGTGGGCTCGGTCATTCAGAGCCCGCCCTGCACTGCCCCGCTGCCTTGCGCGCTGCCTGGCAGGACCTGAAACAGCGCCCGGCAGAGCGAAGCCTTCAATCCCGCATCCTTGAGGCGGATACCGCCTGCTTCCGCGCCCTTGAGGCCGAAGGCGTTGTCCCAGGTGCGTATCAGTCTGACTATGCCGCGCGGGATTTGGCTGCCCTGCGGCGTGGGCTGAATATTGAAAAATGGAACCTGTACGGCATTTCCTACGGGGCACAGACCGCCCTCAATGTGCTGAATGTTGATGCCAAAGGTGTGCGTTCTGTCATTTTTGACTCACCCTCCTATAATCGTGTTGCAGTATTTCAAGACGATCAGGCGGCGTTCGACCGGGTGCTGGATCAGATTGAGCTCCGCTGCGCGCCAGGCGGTGACCTTGTTAATTGCGGTGACGGGATCAAGTCAAAGCTCACAGATTTACAGGCACAATTGCGCGACCGCCCGATCCCTGTGCGTGGCCAGCCCTTCGGCAATGCTGTCTATATGGGGGACCGTGAAGCCTTGCTGGTCGTCCATGATGCACTCTATCAAGCCAATGGTCAGAGCCGTGCACTGAGAATTGTTGAAGCGCTGACAGTTCAACCGGCAAATTATCTCAGTTCCCTTTCCAACTGGGCCATGGACTGGCACCAGACAATTTACTGGTCCTATCTGGACGAGGATTTTTCTTGGCCCGTGCATCTTGCAACGACTTGCCGAGAAAATGATCACGGACCGTCTACCGGAGCAACAAACTGGCCTGTCTACACTCTTGAAGAACAAGATTACAGCCGCCGTCTGTGTGAGGCGATGGGCATTTCTTTCCGTAAGAAAATTATTGATGCCGCTGACTTTGCCGGCGTGCCAACACTGGTGCTCTCTGGCGAGCGCGATGTGATCACGCCGCCACTATATGGGCAGGAACTGGCGGCGGATATTGATGGCGCGCACATCACACACCCGCGTGAAAGTCATGGCGTGATGTTCTGGACAGGTGATGAATGTCTTGTTGATGCCGCTGTCGATTTCATTGATGCACTCGCCTTTTCACGCCCCAAAGACTGCCTGAAACTTCGGTAGATGATACGGAATGACTGCAAGGGTGCGTTATATCTGCACTACCTTTTGCCGGGTAAAATCCCTGTCAGCAGGTCAAGTTTCAGGGCGAGATTTATGTTCTGAATCGCCTGAACAGCAGCCCCTTTCAGCAGATTGTCTTCAGCAGCCACAATAACCCCATGCGCTCCATCTTCCGACACGGCAAAACCGCCGATAATGACTCCGGGGAAATCTGTTCCGTCTTTCAACTCCGGCGCATTACTCTGCACCTTGATTAAGTCATGGCCTTCATAGACCTCCTGATATGTTTTCAGCAGGCCTTGTGTTGTTTGTGGTGTCCTGAAGGCCAGATGCACGGTTGCCAAAATGCCTGAAAACGCGGGGTGCACATGCGGCGTAAAACATACGCGCTGGCCCAGATGGTGCGAGATTTCACGTTCATGAATATGGTCCGTAAGGGCGTAAGGCATTAGGTTTTCATGCAGCCGCTCTCGATCATTTTTGGGCGATGGTGTTGTCCCAGCCCCTGAATAACCGGACACACCAAAAACTGACGGGGAACCTGCCAGCATACCCAGAGATGGATGAACAGCAATTTGCGCTGCCGTTGCATAACAGCCGGGATTCGCGACACGCTGCGCGCCATAAAGGCCTTCACGCTCATCGTATAGCTCCGGCAAACCATAAGCCCACCCATCACCGAACCTGTGGTCTGCTGACAAATCAACCAGAACCGATTGCGGACTTACCATCTCGAAAGCATCAATAAAGGGCGTACTCGCCCCATTTGGCAATGCAAGAATACACACATCCGGTTGCCGGCTGGCGAGATTAGCCGCTGTACCATTCTCAAAAAGAAGTCCGGCTGGCGCAGGGGCAATATCTGACACAGGACTGCCCGCCAGTTCCCGTGACGCAGCAAACACAAGCTGCAAATGCGGATGCCCGTCAATCAGCCGCAGAAGCTCACGACCTGTATGGCCGCGTGCACCGACTAGGCCGATGGTGAATGTCTCAGTCATGGTTCACTGACATTCTAGTTACCGTAAGGATATTGTCCCTCAAATTTGCGATTATTCAGCATGTTGAGATATGTTTCTGTCGCGGCAAAAGTCTCCCGCTGCCGCCGGTTTTCCGCTGGCTGTAACAGGATGACCGCTTCAAGCCGTTTAGCCCCAATTCGGTTGACATTACCGGTCAGGCGCTGGCTCTCACGCTCTGTAATCAGATCTTCATATGTGCCGATCCAGTCCGATCCGCCGTATTTAATCTCCGGCAATAGCAGGTTGGAGAGGCCTTTTCCGCCTTTGTAGTTCAGGTAAACGATCGAAAAACGCGGAAACCCTGCGCGCGATGCTTCCCCGGCAGCGCGGGCAAGCAGCACATATTCCATCTCCTCAACACTCATGACAAACGGGCTGAGAATATCAATCCGCATACGGTCATCACCGATCAGACGCACTTGTGAAATATCAACAATATCACTCCAGGCCTGCGCCCGCATGATCTGGTTTGTGGTGACATCGCCTTCCTGATTTGGCAGCGGCTTAAACGGATATGTCTTAAACGGATTGATGCTCGGGCGTTTCTGGACAAAGCGTTTGACCTCACCATCCACTTCCACTTCGACCATGTCGCCTTTTGCCTCTTCGCCGGGCTTGACTTCAACATCCTGCTTTTTCGGCGCAAGACCACCAAAGACACTGCCAACGCCCCGCGCGACACTGCCGCCTGCGCTGCCAATACCGGAGCCAACAGCGCCGAGCCCTTTGCCAACACCACTCGCCACGGTGCCTACCGGATTACGGCGTTCACTGACAGATTGGGTGGTCTCCCCCATGTCCGGCGCAGGCACTGGCTCTGCTTGAACGACGACTGTTTCGCCCTGCTGCACAATTTCTTCTTCATCAGCAGCATCACCTTGCCGCTTCGGCGCAAGCGCGGTCAACGCGCTGCCGACCCCCTCAACCACAGCCCCTGTACCATCAGCAACTGAGCTTGCGCCCTTGCGCACGGTGGCACAGCCTTCTGCGAGCAGCATGAGGGATAACAACCCAATTAGGGGTAAGAGCCTGATTTTATTTTCCATTTCAGCCTGGCCATCACATAGCGGACACAACATGTATGACTCTGTTGGATAATGTGATCTTCCCAAAAGGTAAACGACAAAAGCCCGCAGGTGTTTTCATACACCCGCAGACTTTATCAGAAAAATCAGTAAAAATATGTTCAATAGCACTGATAGAGGGAGCGGACTTTACCATCCCCTTCATCATCATTCACCTCGACCAGCTTCGCGCCACCATCGCCATACTTGCTGCAAAGGCGCATCGCCTCACCAGCAGCCTTGTCAGCTTCGCCCTGCGCGTGGATCACGGAAACACTGCGCACATCAGCAACGCGATCAGCATCGACAATGATACACCCGCTCAGCAACAAAGGCGTCGCGACGGCCAGTGATAATTTAGGTAATGAAAATTTGTGTCGGATCATAACGGTACTCCTGCTCGTTCATGTCCAACGACCCTAACTCTTGTATAGTAGCGGCCTCTTTTTGGCCAGAGTGTGGCAGCCAAAAAAAATCACGCCATATCAGTTGTCACCGCCAAGTCTGATGCGGACGCTGGCATCCACCAGAATAGCGGCGGAAAGGCCAAACAGCAAAAGCCCGTTGGCAGCCATGGCGCCAGACAGGATACGCCATTCCTGTGGCGGCAACACATCCCCATAGCCAAGCGTTGTGTAGGTCGCGGAAGAGAAATAGAGCGCTGTTTCCAGATCGATGAACGCCCCCAGATGGAGGTAACAGATTGCCCACATCCATATGGAAGAAAAATGGGCAATCAGAAGCAGAACAGATATCGCCACCATGACAATCACATCACGGAACAAATCCGCGATACCGCGGCCCGTTGGCTGGCGCCGCCTCAGAAAAGCCGAAATAAACGCGACAAAAACAGCATGCACCAGAAATGTTGCCGCAATCAGCGCTGACGCAATAACAAGCTGGTTGGTGATGACAGAAGAGAACATGGAACCTCCACACTGGACAATATCTTCAGATGTGGAGGCTTGAAAAGTCAATAACGCGCCTTTGCACGGGATTATTCAATCAACGTGGTGCCAGAACCATCATCATCTGACGGCCTTCCATTTTCGGCAAAGCCTCAACCTTGGCGATTTCTTCGAAGTCGGCTTCAACCCGTTTGAGCAGATCCATGCCACGCTCCATATGCGCCATTTCCCGCCCCCGGAAGCGAAGCGTCACCTTGACCTTGTCACCATCATCAAAAAACCGCTTCATGGCTTTGGTTTTGGTCTCATAGTCGTGGGTGTCGATATTGGGCCGCATTTTGATCTCTTTGACCTCTACGACTTTCTGCTTTTTCTTGGCTTCCGCCTTTTTTTTCTGCTGCTGGTATTTGAATTTGCCGTAATCCAGCAACTTGCAGACTGGTGGCTTGGCCGTGGGAGAAACCTCAACCAGATCAAGCCTGGCTTCATCAGCCATCGCCTGGGCACGCTCAACGGTCATGGGGCCATGTTTTACGCCGTCATCGGTGACAACCAGCACCTCCGGTACCCGAATTTCATCATTGATACGCGGGCCTTCTTTTTTGGCGGGCGCTTCATTCATATGTCTGCGTGCGATGTGGCTTTCTCCATAGGTTGCTTCGCAAGAAATAGGTGCACTCTAGCAACCAACTGTTTCAGGTTGGTTGCCGGAAGAAAAGTTAATATAAGACGGGTTAATAACCTTATCAATCAGCAAAATCGCTGCCGATGGCATGTTTTGGGGGATTCTGAGGCATGTCAGCCGAGGCTGACCCCTTCCGCCTCTTCCTGGCGGATGACACGATCAACCGGCAGGACGCCCATGGAAACGAGCATTTTGATCGTCGTCGCGGGATCAATGCTGGCGGCCTCTTCGGCTGTCATGCGCACTACATCGCGCCGATACAGAACATCGGCCACATCATCCTCATAAGGGTGTGCAATCAGGATGCCGGGGCAGCCAAGCCCCATGGTCAGGTAGACTTCTTCAGTCACGCCGGAGAAAAAGAAACTTGCCTCTTTGGCAAGCGCTGCGAGCTGCGCAAGGTCTGTTTTGTCCGTCAGATCAACCAGCGCGCGGGCGCCACCCTTTGGTCCGATCTGGACCATAATCTGGGTGACCGCATTGCCGAAGGTTTTCATGTCAGCATTGCCGACCAGCACGGGTGTGACGCCGCGCTTGACCATTTCACTGGCCAATTCAGCATAGCATTCCGCAGGCCAGCGGCGGGTTTCGTCCCGTGATGGCATCAGCAGGGCGAACTCACCGGAAATACCATACCAGCTGGGCCGCATATTTGCGGCATCCTTGCGTCCGCTCAGCGCCCAAGACAGGTCCGGCAGACGGTCTTCAACCTCTAATCCATTATCTGACAGCAATTTGCGCATCGCCGGACCGGCAAAAGACGGCACCATTTCGCCAACCGTGGACTTGCGGTTGAGAATTTTTTTTGGGCCAACCCATTTCGCCCCCCGAAAACCGGACAAAGACTTACGGATCGAGGAAGTCGCCTCGGAACCGTCCAGGTCGTAGACAGCTGAATAGCCCTGCTTGCGTAACTGGTTGAGAAAATTTTTGCGGGCTTTTGCATCCTTGAACGGGCCAGCAGCCAGCACACGGTCAAAATAGGG
Source organism: Parvularcula sp. IMCC14364 (assembly GCF_030758415.1). NCBI lineage: Bacteria > Pseudomonadati > Pseudomonadota > Alphaproteobacteria > Parvularculales > Parvularculaceae > Parvularcula > Parvularcula sp. IMCC14364. Next base: position 2,993,460 of record NZ_CP132334.1, read on the forward strand.
CGCACCTTTGGCCAGCCGCCCATATTCATGACTGGTCAGCAGGTCCACCGGATGTCCCTGATGCGCGTTACGAATTGCCGCAAATGAGGGTTCCGCTTCCACAAACTGGCTGAGACCAGCTGCCTTCAAAATCAATATGCGGGACTTGCCTTTAGCCATAGCCACGACCCCTTTTACCCGTTACCCAAACTGTTGTTTCCCGACAGCGCCTTTATGTAAACATCCAAAGTGGCATCTGTCATCTTTTCAATGGAAAATCTTGTTTCCGCATTACGACGCGCCTCTGAGCGCATTGTTTCGCGCTGATCCAAGCTCATATCCGCAAAATCGGATATCGCTCCAGCCAGTGCCGCTTCATCGCCTGGCGGCACAAGAAAACCCGTCACGCCGTTCACCACTGTCTCGCGCGCACCACCATGATCGGTTGCTATCACCGGACAGGCCATGGCCTGCGCCTCAATCGCTACACGACCAAAGGCTTCGGGTCGTGTCGAAGCGGAGACAACCAGATCTGCCCAGGCATAGGCTGCCGGCATATCCGTGCAGTTCCCCGGAATGGTCACGATATGGCTCACATCAGCTTCCTCAATGGCAGTCTGCAACTCGGTCAAATACGAGCTGCGTCCCTGATCACTGCCCGCCAGTACAATACGCACCGGCAAGGCCTGCCGGGTGACACGCAAGATTTGCGCCGCTTTGATCAAGCTCTCCTGCCCTTTCCAGCTGGTGAGGCGCCCCGGCAACAAAATCCTGAGCGCATCGCGCCCCTGCCACTGGCTTTCAATGGCCTCTACGCGCTCCCCCATCACTGATGCAGGATCAAACCGGCGCAGGTCCGCACCGCGGTGGATGGTGATCAGCCGCGATGGGTCATCAAGCGGGATTGGACTGTGCTCAGCCAGTACATGATCGCGGGTGAAATCGGAATTGGCGATCACAAAATCGCCCCGCGCCATAATTGAATTATACCGCCGCTTGAGACGCCCTGATGCCCTGTAAACACCGTGATACGTGGTGATAAAGGGCACCTCGAGGTTTTGTGCCGCCTTCCAGGCGCTCCAGGCAGGCGCGCGCGAGCGTGCATGAATGAGATTTGCACCCGTTTCCTGCGCCAGTTTTGTCAGGCGTCCGGCATTCAGATACATGGTGAGAGGGTTTTTTGAGGCGACCGGCAAAGTAACATGCGCCGCCCCTAGTTCTTCGAGGGCCGCAACCAGCGGCCCACCCTCAGACGCGACAACTGCCTTGCCACCAGCCAGGATAACAGCTTCTGCGATTTCCAGTGTCGTGCGTTCCGCCCCGCCTGTCTCCAGCTCGGGGATGACCTGCAATATGGTCGCCTCAAGGCGTTTTGTCATGACGCTCCACCATGCTCATCCCCCACAAGCTGTCTCTCAATATGGGCTGTTGAGCAGCCTGACAAGCAGTGTAACATCTATGTCATGAGCGAACACCCGATTACGAAAATCTATTTTGTCTGGAATGCCGACAAGAGCCTGAAAGGCGCTGTACTGGGCATGATTGAAGTCATGCGCGGGATTGATTCCTGTTCTCTTTGCGACATCACGTATAATGGGCTGACCCCAAAGCCGGAATGGATCAATTACAAGGCAAAGCTGGAAAGCCAGCATCAGGTCGACATCACGGAGTATTACCGAAACAAACTGCCGGACACGCTGGCCGGCTTCATCCGGGGCAAATTCCCCGCCATTATCGGGGAGCGCGCTGACGGCGCGTTACTGCGACTGCTCTCCCCATCTGCCATTGATGAATGTGCCGGCGACCTTGATCAGTTCATGGAGGTATTGGATGCGGAACTTGACTATCAGGCGACAGAACAATGAGCGATGCTTTCATAACCGATAGGACCCGTTTCCTGAAACGCCCCGGCAAACCGGACATTGCCTGGCGAAAGACAGAAGGGGAAGGCACAGGTATCATCTGGCTTGGCGGTTACGCTTCAGACATGGCCGGCACGAAAGCGGATTATCTCAGCAGTTGGGCCAGATCAATGGGCCGACCGTATCTGCGCTTCGATTACAGCGGCCATGGCGAGAGTGGTGGCTACTTTGAAGATGGCTGTATTTCCGACTGGGCCGATGATGCGCTTTGCGTACTCGATCAGCTAACGGAAGGTCCGCAAATTCTTATTGGCTCCTCCATGGGGGGCTGGATCACCTGCCTGCTGGCACGCCAGCGACCGGAACGGCTGGCAGGCCTTCTGTTTATTGCACCCGCACCAGATTTCACGGATGAACTTATGTGGCCATCCTGGGACAAGGCAACACAGCAGCGGCTGCTCAGCGAGGGCAAACTGGAATTTCCATCAGAGTATGATGAAAGCGTCATGATCTATACAAGGCGACTTTATGAGGACGGCAAGTCTGCCTCGGTATTTGCGCAACCCCTGAAAGTAAATGTACCTGTGCGGATATTACAGGGCATGAATGATACCAGCGTGCCATGGCAACATGCCGCGCGGCTTGCCGAGCATATTGAGGCGGGTGACCTGCAAATCACAATGATAAAAGGTGCCGACCACCGCATGTCAGGCCCGGCAGATCTGGCGCGACTGGCGCAAGTTCTTGAAAGCCTTTGACCCCGTCTTTAGCACTCACCCCAGACTGGCAACATATTGTTGAAGTTTAGCCATGGCAGGCACGGCATTGGCGCGCAGACGCTGGAGAATTTCGATCTTGTCGGTCTCATCCTCTTTCACGTCCTGCACGAGCTGCGTGAACCCGTCGAGACGGTTGTGATAGAGCCAGTTGCGTATTTCAGGGTCGCGGGACCAGTTATACTGGTTCATCATGAATAACGTCTGCATCTTGATCCAGTCCGTATCATGATTAGGTAACGGCACAACATTACAGATGCCGTTCTTCTTTTCCTCATCGTCTCCATAGGTCGCTTCCACATGGGCGATGAATGCCGCGCTGAATACAGGTTGATAGGGTCGCACGGTCTGCGGCACAATAAGGTCATCCTGAAAGATGGCACAGATCTCCATGTTTTCCACCGCGCTGGCGGAACAGTCGATGTGGAGATAATCCGGGCTGGTCGGCACTTCCCCATCATCCAGCACAAGCCTGTTATTTTCAAGTTTCTGCAGCCGCCCCATACGAATGATATTTTTTATCTTGCGCAGCTCTTCGAGCTCCAACTGGCTGATTGTGGCTCCATGGAACATTTTCGGCCGCACGGATGTGTCGATCCTCAAGAGCACACCAGCAGACTCAAGTCGATCAAACATGTCTTCGATGGATTCTGACGCCCCGACTGCCTCCATCTGACTGGCCTGAGCACCCAATGCATAATTGAAAAACTCCGGAGCCGTCTGTGTATTGCGCCGGTCCAGTAACCAGCCATCGCGCGGCATGATCCAGCGAATTTTGTCCGGGTCCACACGGTTTTCCAGCAACCACAGGCAAGTATCAATACCAGTCTTGCCACCGCCAATGACCACATAGCCTTCAGGCTGCCGATCAATGCGTGCCAGATCATTTGGCGGCATGAACCAGGCTTCTTCCGCAATGTCAAAACCCGGCGTATGCGTGGACGGCGTGGATGTTTTCAACCACGTCGCATCAACGGTTTTACGAGCCGTGACCTGATACGCATCACCACTGGTCAGGGAAGTGAACCGCCCGTCCCCTTCATACTGGCACATGGGATAATACTGCACCCGGCCAGATGGCAGGAATGTGTGGCGCATAACCTCATCGAAATAGGCACTAACCTCCGCGCCGCTCGCCAGGTCTGCCAGTCCCTTGTTCAGACCAGTCTGGTCAATGCGGCCCTTGCTCAGCTCTTTGGAGCTCACACCATAAAAGGTGGAAGGCTGGTGCAGGGTCACGAAGGGATAGGCCACATTCCAGTGACCGCCCGCTTTGTGATGCTTGTCCACCATGATGATACTGGCATCCGTCTCCGACAGAAGGACATCCACGAAAGCCATGCCCATGGCACCAGTACCGATGATCAGATAATCTGCTTCAAGTTGCTGAGGCATCCACAACCCTCCCTACTATGTGATGGCAGGATGGGCGTAATTATCTCAGCGCTCAAGCATCAAAGACATATGGCTCACGGCAAAACTCGCATTCCACACGTATCTTGCCATCTTCGGTCATGTCATCGCGCTCTTGCTCAGTAAACTGATCCAGGACACGGATCACTTTTTCCCGTGTGCAGGTGCAACCGAAACTGACCGGCATCGGCTCAAAAGCCCGTACCCCATTTTCATGATAGAGCCTGTAAAGCAGGTCTTGCGCATCCAGCATCGGGTCAAGCAACTCATCCGGTCCAGCTGTATTCAGAAGTGCCGCAGCATTGTTCCAGACTTCCTCATCATCTTCGCGCAACAATTCGGCTTCACCGCGCTCGCGCGTGCCGCCCTCACCCGGCATGAACTGGACCATGATGCCGCCAGCGCGCCATTGCGGCTCTTCTCCGGGCGCAGACAACCGCCCGACAGCCAGACGTATGGCTGTGGGTATCTGCTCTGACTGTTTGAAATAGTTGACCGTGGCAACTTCAAGCGTCGGACCTTCCAGCGGCGTCACGCCCTGATACCGCTCCATCTCCGGCCCCTGATCAATCGTCATCACCATATGCCCTTTGGCAAGCAGGTAATGCAGTTCGGGGCCGCGCGCTTTTTTGATGATGTCGTGCTTGTCGCCCCTGAAACTCGCGGTCGCTCGCAAGGCTCCACCAGCTGTATAGTCTGCAACAATCATCGAGACCGGGCCGTCACCCTGTGCCTGAAAGATCAGCTTGCCATCGAATTTGAGCGATGCCCCCAGCATGGTGACCAGCGCACTTGCCTCCCCCAACAGCATGGACAATGGATCGGGAAATGCATGACGCGTCAGAATTTCATTCACAACACTGCCAAGGCGTACGGTCTTGCCGCGCACGGATGTATTGCCAACCTGAAAAGGCAGGATGAAATTGTCATTCGGCAGGTCTTTGGTTTCTGACATCAGGCTTTCAACTTGTATCCGGTTTTGAAGAGGTAATACGTGATGCCGCCGGTGACGATATTCAAGCCAAGAATAACAAGCGCGCCGGTTAGTGGAGACGCATCGGACACCCCGATGAAGCCATAGCGGAACCCGTCAATCAGGTAGAACACAGGATTAACCTGACTGAACAGCAGCACAAAATCCGGTAACCAGGCCGAGCGCATGGAATAAAACGTCCCGGACAGAAAAGTCAGCGGTGTAATCACAAAATTCGAAATCAAGGCGAGCTGATCAAATTTTTCTGCCCACATACCGGCGATTGCCCCGATCATCCCCATCAGGATGGCTGCCATAGCTGAAAAATACAGAACCGCCCACAGGTGCTGTAGCGGCTGCACATCCCCCCAGGTAAAAGCCGTCACCGTCAGTGCGGTTACAAAACCGACGAGCAAACCACGCGTCGCCGCCCCTGCCACAATGGCGATCATCAATTCTGCTGCCGAGAGCGGGGGCATCAATATATCAACGATGGAGCCCTGCACTTTTGCAATGATCAGCGTGGACGAAGAATTCTGAAAAGCGTTTGAAATAATTGCCATCATGATCAGGCCCGGCGGCAGGAAAACCGTCACCGCAAATTCAACCAGATCGCCAGTGGCCAGGTTTTCCATGACAATACCTGTGCCCCGCGCGCCCCAGGCCCCCATAAAAACCAGCAGAAAAAGCAGGGTGGAAATAATCGGCGCGAAAATTGTCTGGAAGGCCACTTTGGTGAACCGGCGCACTTCCTTTTGATAAAGCGTCCAAAGACCCAGCCAGTTCACAGCTCCGAAGCGCCGTGTCCCAAAGGCCGTGGCGTGGGGTGTCGCCGTCGTGGAATTTTCTGTTGTCATGGGAGACCTTGTATCGCGCTGCGTCATGAGTTTTCTGTCTGGCTTTTCCACAGCCACAGGTCAAGACGGGCAGAATGTGGAGAAAATTTCCCGAATCAAGGTATTGTGGTTAAAACTTTCCTAATCCTGCATATTGTGTTTCTAATCTTTTCAGCTACTATATGTAGGCCCAATGAGAGAGAAGACCATCATTCCCTACAAGATGTTGAATCACTCTTGACACGCGGGCTGAATTTGAGAGCAAAGGCAGATGGAGCGAGAACATGGCTTGGACAGACGAACGGGTTGAATTGCTGAAAAAACTTTGGGCCGAAGGCCTGTCGGCAAGCCAGATTGCAGGCAAAATGGGGGGCGTGACCCGCAATGCAGTGATCGGAAAAGTTCACCGGCTTGGTCTGTCCGGACGAGCAGCTCCTGCAAAACCTCAACTGACACGCAAAACCGAACGCCCGCACAAACCGACCCCGAGAGTTTTTTCCAGCGACGACGATATGGGCATAGACCTCAAGCCCATCATGTCGGAGCCGGAATTTCTGGAACCGCTTGTTCTGTCCACGGGCGATAACGCGACGATGAATACGCTCAACAAAAATATGTGCAAATGGCCGATTGGTGATCCATCATCTGATGATTTCCACTTTTGCGGTCAGTCGACAGGTTCGGGCAAATCCTATTGCGCCTATCATGCGCATATGGCCTTTCAACCCGCACAGAAGCGCGAGCGTCCGAAGCGGCCTGAATACGCGATTGCTGCGCCTACCCCCAAACGCGCAGCGGGCTGACAGCCACCACACTTACCCTACCCATGTCAGCCGGAAAAGCCTGCCGCCAAGGCGGGCTTTTTTCATGGCACAACGGATCTGAATAAGGCGCGCCGCCTAGGTGGGCAGTTCGAGGGCGTACCCTGCCGACCGGACCGTACGGATGGGGTTGGCATATCCGTTCCGGCTGAGTGCCTTGCGCAAGCGGCCAATATGTACGTCAACAGTACGCGCCTCAACGAAAACGTCCGATCCCCATACAGCGTTCAGAAGCTGTTCCCGCGAGAATACCCGGCCAGGATGCTGTATCAGATGGTCCAGCAGACGGAATTCTGTCGGCCCCAGATGCACCTCTGCTGCACCACGCGTGACCCGGTGCGCCGCTCTATCCAGCGTTATGTCCCCAAAACTGACTGTATCCTCTACAAGACCAGGACGGATACGACGCAACACGGCGCGAACCCGCGCAACGAGCTCACTCATGGAAAACGGCTTGACCATGTAATCATCCGCACCCGTTTCCAGTCCCCGGATGCGATCAGCCTCTTCAGCCCTGGCCGTCAGCATGATAATAGGCAAGTTGCGTGTATCGTTACGAGAGCGCAGGCGACGGCAGACCTCAATGCCAGAAGTTTTTGGCAACATCCAGTCAAGGACAATCAGGTCAGGTGCCTTTTCATCAACCCTGAGCAGGGCCTCTTCACCATCACGGGCAATTCGGGTTTCAAACCCCTCCTTGCCAAGATTATATTCCAGCAATGTCGCCAGGGCTTCTTCATCTTCAACAACCAGTATGTCTGTCGCTGACATGAATTCTTCCCCCTAATTGAGTTGTGGCTCGCCGGGTGCGTCGGCTGGCTTGCCCTCAATCACCGTCATACTGGTGATGTCAGTCTTTGGCCGAGCTTCTTCAAGCAGGTCGCCCGTCATTGAATAGTAGATGCGCTCTGCAATATTGGTCGCATGGTCACCGATACGCTCGAAATTCTTGGCAACGAACGCCAGATGCGTACCAGCGCTGATACGCGAGGGGTCGCGCGACATGGTCGTCAATATCTCGCGAAAAATGGAATTGAACAGCTCATCAATTTCCTGATCGCCGCCCCACACCGCGACTGCAATATCTGGATTTCGGTCCTGATAGGCATTCAGCACATCATGCAACTGGCGCAGCGCAATGCGCCCCATGCGCACAACAGAGGCAACTGTGTCCGCCGTATCTTCACGGCTGGTCACCAGAGACCGTTTGGCAATATTCTTGGAGAGATCACCGACACGTTCCAGCGTATTGGCAACCTTCATAGCCATAATTGCCTGGCGCAGATTGCTGCCGGCAAGACGGCGGGATTCAAGCAGGTCGATGACCATTTGCTCTATTTCCGCCTCGCGCTCATCGACAGTTTTGTCCCCGTCTATAACTTGACGGGCAAGTGATAGATCTCTTCTCTCAAAGGCAGAAATGGCAGATGACAACTGATGCTCGACCAGCCCGCCCATGGCGCATAGCCGGACGGACAGCTTTTCCAGCTGGTCGGTTTCTGATCTGAGCGAACTCAAGGGCATGAAAAATCCTTTTCGGGAACATGCCATATGAAGAAGTTTTGTGACAGAATTTTGTAAGCAATGTCAAAAATTTAGCCTGAGAGCAGAAAAATTGAGATTAGAGCAGCAATTTTCGTCACAAAACTGTCACAAAAGAAAACTGCTTAATTTTCAATGGCTTGAAGTGGCGGGCATATAATGCCAGCTCTTGCCCTTTATTATTTGCGTGACGGCCTGAAAAAGCAGGTAAAAGCCGAGCCCTGACCGCTCGCGCTCTCAATTTGCAAGCCGCCTTTGTGGCGGTTGATGATATGCTTCACGATGGCAAGGCCGAGACCCGTCCCGCCACGCGCTTTACTTTCCTCCACATCAACCCGGTAAAACCGCTCGGTGAGCCTTGGCAGATCCTGACGGCGAATACCGCCCCCCTCATCACGTATCTGTATAAATACCAGATCGCCTGCAGACAGCCCTGCCCTGGCACTGATCTGCTGCGCAGTCTCCCCTGTCCGCAGGGCAGCTTCCGCTAATACCGGCGGCTCACCACGCCCGATCAGAATGGTGACCTTCGGTTTCTCCTGCGAGTATTTCAAAGCGTTGTCAGTGAGGTTCTGCACAACCTGAATCAGTTCGTCACGGTCCCCTTCAACAATCTGGGTACCATCATTCAGCAGGGATTGAACTTCGATGGTCCCCTCATAAGAGCCTGCAACCGGTGAAAGAGCAGCGCGCACTTCTTCCGCTACCTTAACCAGATCAACGCGTGTCTCCGGCGGCATATGCTCATTCAACTCAATGGAAGACAGGGACATGAGGTCCGTGACCAGACGCAGCATACGCTCTGCCTGGCTTTGCATGATGCCGAGAAACTTTTCCTGCACCTCCTTGTCTTCGCGTGCATGACCACGCAGGGTTTCGATAAACCCCAGCATTGAGGCAAGTGGCGTCCGCAATTCATGGCTGGCATTGGCAATAAAATCAGAGCGCATCTGCTCCAGCCGCCGCTCTGTGGACAAATCGCTGACAAATACCAGCATGCGGTCTTCGATCAACTCACTGTCGAAGTCATCCTCTGCCTCAAGCGCAAGCGGCGTGACATAGATGCGGCAATGACGGTCCACCGATCCGGACACAACAAAATCTGTTACCTGCGGCTGGCTGCTCTTCACTGCATCCTCCAGCGCCAACATCACAGCCGGGGCTCTGAAAATACTGGTCATGTGCTTACCCTCAGGCTCTGTGCCGACAAATTCTGCTGTGGCAGGGTTAGCCATTTCCACCACACCATCCCCTTTCAGCATGATGACTGGCTCGGGCAGCGCATTCATGACAGCCCGCAGGCGCTGAAATACGACAAGCTGGTTCTGGACCGCCCGCTGCACAGGCACTGACCAGTTCACGTTGGCCGTGTAATACCGCGCAGCCAGCCCCATCAGGATCACCATCCAGACCAGAACAGCCTGCAGCACGGGCACATTTGCCAATGTTGCCAGAATGCCGCAGGCACCACCGCTCAGGCCGGCAGCCCACATGAAGTCAGTGCGGCGCACCTGTTCGGCAACCTTGGCAATTTCCTTGTCCAGACCGGTTTCCATGCACATCCTCGAAAAAGCCCGACCCGCAAAAGCGCGGCACCAGATCTTGTTGCTCTTAACAAGTTGACAGGAATGCGCCAACCCGTCTTGAGTGGCCCAGCTTGCCCGGCCTGTTTCGCGCAGGCTCACCGTCCTTAAACTGATTATCCTCAGGTGTCGAAATGCCACATAGAAAATCCTGCAAAATCCTTGCAACACTTGGTCCCGCCAGTGACGCGCCATCTCGCATCCGCTCTCTGGCCATGACCGGCGTTGACTCTTTTCGCCTGAATTTCAGTCATGGGAGCCATGATGAGCACCGGAAGCGATTTGAGAACATCCGCGAGGCCGAGAAAGCCACCGGCAAGTCCCTGCCGATACTGGCGGATATGCAAGGGCCGAAAATCCGCGTTGGCGTTCTCAATGGCGACGAGCAGGTTTTACGCTACGGCGACCAACTGAAACTGGTCTGTGATGATCACAGCACGGAAGATGCTGTCTTGCCAATACCCCACCCTGAACTCTTTGACGCCCTGAAACCGGGTGACATGATGATGCTGGATGACGGTTTGATCCGCCTCACGCTGACACAAAACAGCGGCCAGAGCGCCCGCGCCAAAGTAGAGGTGCCCGGCAAGCTGACAAACAAGAAGGGCATCAACATTCCCGGACGTCGCCTGCCCATCGCTGCCCTGACCGACAAGGACCGCACAGACCTTGCCTTCGCACTGGAAAACAAGGCGGACTATATCGCTCTCAGCTTTGTTCAGACAGCCAAAGACGTGCGGGAAGCACGGGAAATTATTGGTAACCGTGCGGGTATTGTCTCAAAGATCGAGAAACCATCAGCCATGGACGAAATAGAGGAGATCATCGCAGCCAGTGACGCCGTCATGGTTGCGCGCGGCGATCTTGGCGTTGAACTGCCCCTTGAGCAAGTGCCGATTGCCCAACGCCGTATCATCCGGCTGGCCCGGCGCGCTGGCAAGCCCGTAATTGTTGCGACACAGATGTTGCAGTCCATGGTCGACAGCCCGACCCCAACGCGCGCAGAAGCTTCCGACACCGCCTCAGCTGTATATCTTGGTGCAGATGCCGTAATGCTCAGTGCCGAGAGCGCTGTAGGTCGGCACCCGGAAGCAACGGTCGCCATCATGTCACGTATTATTGAAGCTGTTGAACAGGATGAATTTTACTGGGAAGAAATTTACAACGGACTTGGACGGGCAGAAGCCAACAGCCCCGGCGCTGTTTCCGTATCGGCCCGGCATACAGTTGACCTGCTCGGCTGCAAAGCCGTCCTCGCCTCCACCAAGACTGGCGGGACAGCCTTCGCCATCTCGAGAGAACGTCCGCGCGCGCCCATATTGGGCGTAACGCCCGATCCAGCCGCAGCCCGGCGCATCAGCCTTGCCTGGGGTGTCGAAGCGGTCGTCGCGCCGGATTATGCAAATTTTGAAGAATTGACAGCTCACGCTCGCGACATTGCCAGACAGAAGGCAGGCGTCAGCGGCGGAGACACAATCCTGCTGACCGCCGGCATCCCTATGGGCGTGAAAGGCGGGACGAATTTGATGAAGGTCATCACGATCGACTAGGCTCAGCTAGATGCTCTCACGACTGTATTGCGTGGATGGGCTTGACCAGAAGCCTCGCCTTGCTCATGCTCCCATCTGTCTTGGGGTAAGGGGTATGAAATGCGAATTCTCGTCATTATTTTGAGTATAATAGGCGGCCTGGCACTACTATTTGTGCTAGCGATCGCTGCTATCATCATGATCGGTATGAAGCAAATCGAACCGATCATGGAAGAAGGTACGGTTTACGCCAACGAAACCGTCAGGGCGATTGCAACGGATTGGGACAGGCAAGAGTTTCTTGAGCGCTCTTCACCGGAAATGATGGAGGTGCTGACGGAAACGATGCTGAATCAATTCTTGAGCTTCGCACGCAATGAACTAGGCAACATGACGGCGTTCGATGACAATGCAGTCTGCGAAATCGCTCAATATCAGTTTGATGAAGAAGGTGAATCCGCTTTTCTTGCCTGCAAGGCAACCGCTACATTTGAAAAAGCAAATGGTAACATGGACCTTACTATCGTCCGGCATGATGGTCTGTGGCAGCTGGTCGGATTCAATATTATTGCTGATAATGTATCGGAGAGCCCGATCCGCACAGCGCGGGCAAAGCAGGGGTTCACCACTTTTGAAGTTTCTTTGAGTGAGAAATTTGTTGCCATAGGCAACAGCAGGCCTGTCGTCATATCTACCGGACTGTCGTCATCAGGCGCTTATATGTACAGGGACCTGAAGCAGACGCTCAGTGTCGATCAGCTTCTGGCAGACGAACCTCAATAAGGGTATAATTTTGCAAAATTTGGTGCTTTGTTATATGTCAGATTAACATAATATATGAGAAAGCTCTATGGACGAAGCCCTGCTGATACCGATTATTGTTACACTGATCGTTTTCACCAGCATTGTTACCATGATTGCAACACCGTTCTATTTCCGGCACCGCAACCGGCAGCGCCGACCCGAAACTTATTGCCGCGATTACCAATGAGAATATCGGCCCGAATGCGGATCTGCGACGTGGCATCCTGATGCTGGCACTATCTCTTGCTTTCTGCCTGCTCGGTCTGGTGGCGCAAAGCGAGATACCGTTCCTGGGTCTCGCTGCATTTCCCGGCCTGATCGGGATGACCTATATTGTGTTTCATTTCTTTATTCCCCGCGAGCCGACCGTATAAGGCCGGCTCATCCATTACAACTTGCTGAGAAACCCCAGGCGGGTTTGCGCCAAGGCGCAATCCGGGTTTAGGTATTAGTGGAGATTATCCGGCATCAATCCGGACATTCGAGGGAACACACATCATGATCAAAACCACTGCCGCTCTATCCGTACTGCTTTTATCCTCTGCGGCTGTTGTTGCGCTCGCGCATCCCGGCGGACATGGCGGGCCGGACGAGGAATTCACTTATGGAGCGACGCAGGATGCCACGGGCGCAGGCGGTGCGGACGACGATACGGATGAGGCCAGCGAAGAGTGGGATGTCAGCAACCCGCCGGTGCCAACGCGCAGTATCCCGCTGGATGTGACCAAAGGCACATGGATGAATGTTGATGTCAGCCCCGATGGCCGCACAATCGTCTTCGATATGCTGGGCGATATCTACACACTCCCCATCACGGGTGGCACGGCGACAAACATTGCTTCTGGCATCGCTTATGATGCACAGGCACGGTTTTCCCCGGACGGTTCCAAAATCTCCTTCACCTCAGACCGGGCAGGGGGAGACAATATCTGGATCATGAATCCGGACGGTTCCGACAAGCGTGCTGTGACGGATGAGTCATTCCGTCTTCTGAATAACGCGACATGGCACCCTGATGGGACCTATATCGCCGCCAAGAAACACTTTACCACTGCTCGATCTGCAGGCACCGGAGAAATATGGCTTTACCATCTGGGGGGCGGCAACGGTGTGCAGCTGGTGGAACGCCCCAGTGAGGCCTATCAGAAAGAGATCGGCGAACCGGTTTTCTCGCCTGATGGCGATTACATCTATTACACACGCTCCACAACGTCCGGCAATGCGTTCACTTACGCGGATGATTCCAACACGGAACTGTTTGCCATTGATCGCTATAATATGGAAACCGGCGAAACAGAACGCATCATTTCCGGCGAAGGGGGTTCGGTGCGCGCCCAGCCCTCACCTGATGGGAAATATGTTGCTTTTGTGCGCCGGGAACGGACCAAGAGCAAACTATACATAAAGGATCTGAAATCCGGTGAAGAGCGTAAGGTTTACGACGCATTGGATCAGGATAATCAGGAAACATGGGGCGTTTACGGACTGTACCCGACGATGGACTGGATGCCAGACAGCCAGGAGATTGTCTTTTGGGCGGGCGGTAAAATATGGCACGTTGACATTAAAAGCGGTGACGCGGCGGAAATACCTTTCCGGGTGCAGGACACACGGGACATTGTAGACCCGCCACGCCCGCAGGTTGATGTAGCGCCTGACGAGTTCACAACCAGGATTCCGCGTTTCGCCACCGTTTCACCGGATGGGAACAAGGTGGTTTTTGAAAGTCTCGGCAAGCTATATATCAAAGACCTGCCCAACGGGACACCACGTCGCCTGACGCGAGGCTCGGATACCTTTGAGTTTTTCCCGGCATGGTCCAGAGACAGCCGCCGTATTGTGTACGTCAGCTGGGACGATCAGGAACTGGGACGTGTACGCACTGTATCCACTTCTGGTGGTGCCGCCAAGGTACTGACAGCAGAGCCTGGCCATTACCGGCGCCCGGTTTTTTCCCCGGACAGCAAAAGCGTCGTTTTTGAAAAAGACGGCGGCGGTTTCCTCACCTCCGGCGACTGGTCGGAAAATCAGGGAATATACCGGGTCCCTGCGAATGGCGGCACGCCCATACTGATCACTGACAGTGGGCGCGCACCGCATTTCGGCCAGCAAAATGACCGCGTGTTCATCACCCGTAGCGGAGACGGCAAGCTCAGCCTTGTCAGCATGGATCTCAATGGCTTTGATGAGCGTCTTCATGCGTCAGGCGATCTTGTCACCGGTTATGAAGTCTCGCCAGATGGCGGACATCTTGTCTTTGGCGAGAACTACCAGGCGTTTGTCATGCCCATGACAGTGGGACCGCAAGACCTTAGCGCGGGCCGCAACGCTAACGCCCTGCCGGTGACAAAAGCCAGCGGAGATGGGGCAACCTATTATCACTGGTCTGAAGATGGCAAGACCCTCAACTGGACCCTCGGCCCCACCTTGTATTCTGCCAGTCTTCAGGAACTGATTCCTGACACGCCGGCAGCAAAGGGTGATGATGCAGAAAAATATGAAGCGCCTGCAGACGGGATCAGCCTTGCCATTACCGTAGACACGGCAAAGCCGAAAGGCATTGTTGCCGTGACCGGTGCTCGCTTGCTGACAATGACAGATGAGGAAGGCGGCATCATTGAAAATGGCACCATCCTGATCGACGGCAACAGGATCGACGCTATCGGTCCCAGCACAGAAATCAAAGTCCCCGCCGGTGCAACTGTTATTGATGCAAGCGGCAAAACCATTACGCCCGGTTTCATTGATGCGCATGCCCACGGGCCACAGGGCTCTGACGGGCTTATCCCACAACAAAACTGGCACGCTATGGCGCACCTTGCCTTTGGGGTCACGACGATCCACGACCCGTCAAGTACTGCATCACTGATCTTTCCATCAGCAGAGATGCAGCGGGCGGGTATTATTCTGGCACCGCGTACTTACTCAACAGCAGAAATTGTGTACGGCGCAAAATCGCCGACACGCTATGCCGTTATAAACTCCTATGAAGATGCCTTGGAACACGTGCGCCGGTTGAAGCAGCAGGGTGCGCATTCAATCAAGAATTACAATCAGCCTCGGCGGGATCAACGCCAGCAGGTTGTCGCAGCAGCAATAGAGGAAGACATCGCAGTCGTGGCCGAAGGCGGATCACAATACGGGATGGATATTGCGCTGGTGCAGGATGGCAATACCACACTGGAGCATAACCTGCCACCGGCCATGCTCTATGAGGATGTACTGAGTTTCTATGGCCAAACTGATGTCGGTTATACGCCGACACTGACAGTTACCTATGGCGGCCTCGCTGCAGATCCTTACTGGCGCTATGTGGATGATGTCTGGCTACATCCGATCCTGTCCAAGCATGTGCCGCCGCGCCTGTTACAGGCTTCGTCTGTACGCCGCACAAAAGCACCAGAAGAAGACTTCGTGGATCAGGTTAGCGGGCACACGTCAAAGCTGCTGGCAGATCGCGGTGTTAAAGTGTCCATCGGCGCCCATGGTCAGGAAGAAGGCCTCGCTGCACACTGGGAAATGTGGACATTTGTGCGTGGGGGCATGACACCACTGGAAGCGTTGCGCGCAGCAACCATCGTACCGGCTCAGGCGCTCGGCTTTGACGGTGATCTTGGATCGCTTGAAGAAGGAAAACTCGCCGATCTGGTCATTATCAATGACAATCCACTGACCGATATTCGCAATTCGGACAATATAGATAGTGTCATGCTGAACGGCCGGCTTTACGATGCCGAAACACTGAATGAGCGTGAAACGGGTGATTTCACCCGCGAACCATACTGGTGGGAATAGAAATAGTCCGTCAGTAGTTTTCAAGTACCGGTTGGATACGGACGACATGTGACCAGCCGGCTGCAACATATACACGCTCGCCATTTTCGGTCAGCTCCATGACCGTATTCAGCATATGTGTATCACGAATATTATTTGCATCCACGAACAGTCCGCTGAAATAGCCGGGCAACGCCAGACCGAAACTCTGGTCACGCCAGTCCGCTGCATCCGGAAAGTCACGCTCCCAGATACGGTCAATATCTGCAACTGACGATATGGCCCCTTCTATCCCCTGCCGCGTGCCACGGTCCTCAATCAGGCCTGTGACAATATCGTCAGCACCCGGCAGGCGTATGGTCTCGACGCTCCCCCAATAGGGGCGGAGAATAATAAAGAGTGCCACCTGCTCCTTGCTATATTTTTCGCGCAGCAGCGCAATCTCGTCCGACTTGGACAGCTCCCAAGAGTAATGGGGCACATCGTTCCTGCGCGCCAGCTGAGCCACAAATCCGGGCTCGCCAAACTTTTCTGTCGGGTCTTCAAAATAGGGAAACAGGAAACCAAGCCGCCCTTCCACCAGCGCTACCGTTGGGCCAAACTCATCCCATGTTTTCTGGATAAGCCGATACTGGGAATCCCCCGGCAAGCGCCCATGCTCCGCACCAAAGAAAAAAGCAGCCCCTTCATTGAACGGCTCTTTCTGCAGAATATACGGGGGCAGAATTTCAGCCGCCTTTACCTCATAATCCTGCCAACTCATCAGTGCATAAGAATTGTCACGATCAGCCGATATCGAAAAAGTTTCTGGCGAACGCCAGGCGGCGAAATATGCCCACAGCACAACAACAGCGACCAGAACGAAAACAAGAAACAGAAACCGGAAAAAAAAACGTACCATCCGACAACTATAGCCTCATTCCATTGAATCACAATCGCGAAGCACCAAGGAATGAAGCGACCTTATTCACTTTGCCACGCCAACAAGGCAACTTGACGACAGGCGACAGCCGGTGAAAGCTGTTTACACATCAGGAGTATAATAATGTTTGCAGCCTTTATCGCCGCCCTTCTTCTTCAGACAGCCAGCACGGAACCTGTCGACGGCTTGCGGTGTGGCACCCCGGAGAATACAGCCGCTGAAGATGCTATCCGGGATGTGGAAGAAGAGATCGCCGCTGAAAACGGATCCGCCGCGATCGAGGCTGCCGAGCGTGCACTTGAAGCCGATGAAAAATGTACAGCCGCACATCTGGCTATGCTGGATGCGATTCAGCAGCGCTTTGAGGAAGTCGGCACAATGCAGGCGCTACCCCTTGCCGGGAAATACAGACGTTCACTTGCCAGCGCGCTGGAAGCAGACCCGGACGACACAAACATAAGGTCGCGTGAAATCGGCTTCCTCATCAATGCACCCGGCATCGCCGGTGGCAGTAAGCGCAAAGCCCGTGAGCGGATAGAGGACCTGCGCGGCATTGACCCAGTCGCGGCGGCAGACATGAATGTCATGCTGGCCAAATCAGGCGACGACACCGACGAAATCGCAGACGCGCTGGGCGCTTACATCGCGCTCGCCCCGGAAGATCTTAACGCAAGAATCGAACACGTTCTCTTCCTTCGCGAAGCAGAACGCTATCAGGAAGCCGACGAGATTGCCGTCGATTATGCGCGCACGCCAGGCGATGATTTCTACAGGTTGGGGCTGTTATTCGTCCGGGGTACCGTGCGCACCCTCGGCGAATATGAACTCGCAGAGGCTGAAGACATTTTTCAACAGTATATTGAAGAATTGAAATCTGTCGAAGGCGAACGACTGCCAGACAAGGCAAGGGCGCTGGCATATATTGGCGACAGCCGTTCACTGCGTGGTGATACGCAAGGAGCTGCTTCTGCCTATGAAGAAGCGATCGCCCTGAATCCTAACGAGCAGAAAGCGATCGACGGCCTGAAGGCACTGCAATAAAAACAGGTGATACGCATGAAGACTGCCCTTTATTTTTTCTCAATGGTCATTGTTGGCATCATTGCGGGCGCGCTGTCCTTCAGCCATTTGATGGATAGAGCCATAACGGCAACAGGCGTCCGGAATGGCCCCTGGATTACTAACACGGCCTATGGTGACCGGGACGCGCCAGCTCTGTTGAAAGCAGGCGTCGCCATGCGCGGTCTCTTTGCCCTGAAAAGCTCTGAAACTGTATATTATACCGCCTACACGGACAGTAATGGCGAGCCCTTAAGTGACGGCTGCACATATCGTGTGCGCGGCGCAGCACCTGCCACGCGCTGGTGGTCTTTTACACTCTATGGCGATGACAATTTCCTGATTGCTAATGACGCGAATATTTATTCAGTTTTTATGGACCCTGAGTCCCGCGTTGTTGACTTCACCATATCGCCGCAACAGCCAAGAGATGATGCAGACTGGCTGCCCAGTGGCAATGGCGGCGCTGTTTCGGTGACGCTCAGGCTCTACAACCCTGCCAGCACTGTTTATGAAGCACTGGACACGACGCCACTCCCGTCTATTACCAGAGAGGACTGCTCATGATCCGGATTATTCTCTGGCTGACAGGCATTGCCATCATTGCCTATGGGACAGTGCAGATAGCGGCTCGGCAAATACCGAACATTATCATGACACGCGCCATCGAAACCCTGCAGCAGGGCTATGACACGGGCTATAATACCTTCGCCCATAGCGGGCCGATCACCGCGCAGAACCAGCGCATCGTCCGCCCCAGTCCTGATCTTGCCTATTCAATCTGCCTTTATGATGTGTCAGATGGCGCCGTTGCCGTGACAGTGCCAGAAGCTGCCAATTACCTGTCAGTCGCCCTGTATGATATGAATACAGACAATTTTTTCCACCTGAATGACAGTGAGATGACTGGAAACAAGACAAAAATCATCATCCTGCCCCCACAGAAAGACCACTCACCAATGGCCGTGCCGGGATATTCAGCTGACCGTTACATTGCAGCCCCCACAAAAACAGGCCTTGTTCTGGTCCGGCGCGTTCTGATGGATGAACAGGATTGGCCTGTTATTGAAGAAGAACGCAGACAGATGACATGCGAGACTGTTACGCCGGGTTAATTTACCCCCGGCGCCAGGTCGTGCCAGCAGCACCATCTTCGAAGATGATGTTTGCAGCAGCCAGTTCATCCCTGATTTCATCTGCCCGCGCATAGTTTTTCGCCTGCCGCGCGGTCGTCCGCTCTTTCAGCAGGGCTTCGATCACTTCATCAGCAAGCCCGCCTCCGGCGCCCGCCCCCTTGAACCAGATTTCAGGCTCACTCAAGAAGAGGCCCATCAGCCTGCCTGCCGTCAGCAGTTCCGCATTGGCTTGCACTTGATCAGGACCCGCCGCAGACACAGCCCGGTCGCGCAACGCGTGCAATGCTGAAATCGCTTCCGGCGTATTCAGGTCATCTTGCAAGGCAGTCAGCACTGCACCAGGCAGAGCCACGGTGACATCCGGCAAATCGGAGAGATCACTCAGCACACGATAGAAGCGATCAAGCTGCCTTTTGGACTGCTCAAGCAATGTGTCAGTCCATTCCAATGGCTGGCGATAATGCGCTGACAGAAGCGCAAAGCGCAGCACTTCGCCCTGCCATGTTTCCAACAACTCATGGGGCGTTACGATATTACCAAGAGACTTTGACATCTTGTCTTTGCCCATGTTCAAAAAGCCATTATGCAGCCAATATCGCGCCAACGGCACATCACCAGTGTCATGGGCACAGCAGCTCTGGGCGATTTCATTTTCATGATGGGGAAAACGCAAATCTTGCCCACCACCATGAATATCAATCGTGTCGCCAAGCCCGGCGCGGATCATCGCAGAACATTCAAGATGCCAGCCTGGACGACCTCGCCCGCTCACGCCCCAACCCTCCGGCGCACCCCAGCCTGGCTCATCATCGGCGCTTGGCTTCCACAGGACGAAATCAGCCGGGTCACGTTTGTATGGCGCAACCTCAACCCGTGCACCGGCAATAATATCATCCTGCGGCAGTTTCGAAAGGCGGCCATAGCCATCAAAGCTGCGCACACTGAACAGGACATGATTTTGTTCCGCATAGGCATGGCCATGCTTCAGCAAAGCTGAGACAAGATCCTGCATCTCGGGTATGTGTTCCGTGGCGCGAGGCTCCTTTGTTGGGGTAAGAGTGCCCAGCGCCGCCATGTCATCACGATAAATATCTGCAAACTTTTCCGTGATAACACGGATCGGGTCACCGCTTTCCTGAGACGCCCGGATGATTTTATCATCAATATCTGTAAAATTTCGGGCATAGACCACAGCATCGCCGCCATACTGCTCCCGCAGAACGCGGAACAGGACATCAAAAACGACCGGCGGACGCGCATTGCCAATATGCGCATAGGAATACACTGTCGGCCCACAGACATACATGGTCACCCGGTTAGGGTTTGCCGGCTCAAACGGCTCTTTTTTGCCGGAATAGGTATTGAACAGATGAAGGGTCATGGCAGGTCTTTTGGGTGCATTTTAGTGTGGGACAAGAGAGGAAAAGGCTGAAAAGCCGACAGATAACAGCCGTCAACAGCAGATAAAATGGATAAAAAACAAGGGCTTATGCTTCATGGCGCTGGTTTCTGGTAGCAAATCACGAAAAGGTTAGTGGATTTTCCTTAGCCTGCCCCCTATCTTAAATCCAGCGGCTAGGCGGAAACAACTCCCCACAGACGCGAATGTGTAATCGCACTTAACGATAGGACAGGCCCATGAATGCCATTGCCTACGACACGATCACCCGTGACGAAAACCAGACTGAAGAATATGTAAGTTCTGCACCGACACGGGCAGAAGCAGAAGAGGCTGTGCGCACGCTCATCCGGTGGGCGGGCGATGATCCGCGCCGCGAAGGCCTGCTTGACACACCAAAACGTGTCACCAAAGCGTTTCAGGAATGGTTCTCAGGCTACGATGAAGATCCCGAAGCAATTCTTGCCCGTACCTTTGAAGAGGTTGAGGGATATGATGACATCGTCCTCATGAAAGACATCCGCCTGGAGAGCTATTGCGAACATCATATGGCGCCGATCATCGGCAAGGCGCATATTGCGTATATTCCAGACGGCAAGGTTGTCGGCATTTCAAAACTTGCCCGGCTCATTGATGCCTATGCCAAACGCCTGCAAATCCAGGAAAAGCTCACGGCACAGATTGCCGACACGCTGGAAAGCGTCTTGGCACCACGCGGTGTCGCGGTGATGATTGAGGCAGAACATCAGTGCATGTCCACGCGCGGCGTACACAAACACGGCGTTGACACAGTTACGACACGCTTCACCGGCGTTTTCCAGGAAGATGCAAAAATGGAAGACCGCTTCCTGCGCCTGATCCGGTCCTGAGGGCTACCCACACCCCCATGCTTACCGGGTGAACACGCCGCTGTTTACCCGGTATTAGCCATCTTTCTTCAGCTAATTTTTACGCGCTTTTTCTAGTCTGCACCAACCGGGGCATGAGGCAGAAATTATGAGCGCGAACGATACTTCCACCCAAAACCATCCTCAGGTAAAACTGATGGCGGAGTTCTGGCGCTCTCCCTTTGCCGTTGCAGCCGCCGTGGTCCTGACAGCGCAGGTAATGATGATGCTTTATGGCGGCCTGACCGGACGGGACATGAACTTTGTCATGACCATGCCCATGCTGCTGATCGCAGCGATCATGCTTGTGACAGGTGTATGGCCAAACTGGAACTATATCGAACTGGGTCCGGATGGGTTTGAACAACATGCGGGCCTCACCAGCACACGCACTGGGTGGAAAAAAGTGCAGAATATCCGCATTTTCAACAGCTGAGTTGAGATTCGCCATGTAGACGGGGATGAGCCCGGTCACAAAAAAGTCAGAACAATTCGTTTGCTGAACAGATATGGTATGGCGCCTCATGAGTTCGGCGATCTCATCGAACAACACTGGCGCAGTGGACGCTACGCGGAAGTTTGAGTAGCATCTGCAGACAGCAGGCCTTATGAGATAAAGCGCCATTGGATGGCGCTTTTTTTGGATTTCCTGATTGTCTGACCCCGTTACATATAAACGAGCCCTTCAGCTTGCCTTGCCAGCAAGCATCGCCTCGCTGATAACGCCTGTTCTCGGGCTGACAGATGCTGCCGTGCTGGGCTATTCGCCAAGGCCGCTGGATGTCGGCGCTGTCGGTCTTGCCGCGGCAATTTTTTCGCTGCTGTTCTGGACATTTGGATTTCTGCGAATGTCCACAGCCGGACTGACAGCACAGGCCATCGGTGCCAGTGACGAAGCCCGCGCCCGGCGCACGCTCGCCCAGTCTGTTGGCCTTGGCGCCCTAATTGGCCTTGCGATGCTGGTCCTGCAAAAGCCCATGGGCGATCTTTGTTTCTGGTTCATGACGCGCGGAGCAACCGTTGTGCCCGATGCCATTGAGGCTGCCAGAGACTATTATGCCATCCGCATCTGGGGCGCACCTTTCGTGTTGGCAACATCCGGGATGCTAGGCTGGCTGACAGCACGGGGGCGCACTGACCTGCTGATGGTTATTGCCATTCTCACCACACTGCTCAATGCCGGGCTCGATGCGCTCCTGGTGCTACATTATGACCTGGGCGCAGCTGGCATCGCCGCGGGGACACTTGTTGCAGAAATTTTCAGTGCCCTGATTTCTGCAGCCGCCATCCTTCTCCTCCTGCATCGCTCTGGCGGAGTCCATGCCCATTGGCAGGGCATGGATTATTTCTCCGCCCGCGCGCTCAAACGATTACTCTCAGTCAATCTGGACATTTTCATCCGCACTTTCATCCTGTCCGTTTCCTATGTCTATTTCATTCAGCGCAGCGGCGTCTTTGGTGATCTGACGCTCTCGGCCAATCAGGTATTGATGCAGTTTTTTCTGGTCACCGGGTTGGCGCTGGACGGCCCAGCCATTGCAGCGGAAACTCTGGTCGGTCAGGCTCTTGGTCGCAAATCTGCCACGCAGCGCCGCCAGGAATTCCGGGACGCTGTCATAAAAACATCCGTTATCGGTGCCGCCGGGGCCTGCCTGCTGTGTGGCGGATACTTTATTCTGGATGATCTGCTGCTGAATCTAGTCGCGCCTGCCGGGGCCATCAACAGCGTCGCAAGGGAATATTTCATCTGGATTTCGCTCAGCCCGCTAGCCGTGGCGGCAGCCTTCCAGTTTGACGGGATTTACATTGGCGCAACGCGCTCGCGCGCCCTGCGCAATTCAATGATCGTCTCTGCCCTGTTTTATGTGCTGCTGATCGGGCTGCTGATACCGGCCTGGGGCAATCACGGATTATGGATTGCCTTCCTGACCTATATGCTTGCCAGAGCGGCAACACTCGCCCTTGCGTGGCCCGGCTTTGCCCTTGTGCTGGAAAGGGGTCTGCCAGAAGCGACCTGAGCCTTTGCCCCTAACTGCCGGCCGCAGCCGTCAGCTAAGCGGTGGCAAGCGGTCGGGCTTACAGCACAAACCTGCGAGTTCGTCCTGTCAGATCAACCAAGCATGACGGCTGCATAAATCGGTGCGGCAGACAGGGCTGCAAAAATGCCAGTGACGGTCAGGAAGCTGGTTGCGAAAAATTTTGTCATGTCAGATCTCCTTTGGGTCTCAATCTCTGATGATCTGAAGATAGAGCATCCTATTTCATCATTGAAATGGATAGATAATATATGTAATATTCATTTCATGAATTTAGCAGGCATGGATCTCAATCTGCTTCTGGTCTTTGACGCGGTGATGCGCGAGCGTAATGTCACGCGCGCTGCCGATACAATCGGCCTCTCGCAGCCTGCTGTCTCCAATGCACTCAGCCGGTTGCGGCATCATCTGAAAGACGAACTTTTCCTGCGCTCTCCGGAAGGTATGAAAGCGACCCCGCGTGCGCTGGAACTGGCAGAGCCTGTCCGCACAGCGCTGCATAACCTGGAAGAAGTGCTCGACCCACCACAATTCGACCCCGCAACATCAGACCGGTCTTTCAAGCTGGCCGCTGTGGATTATGCCACATCAGTAATCCTGCCCCGGATCGTTGATCAGCTGACCGAGCGCGCGCCGGGTATTAACCTCCGTATGCTGCCACCTGATGAGGCGCTGGAAGCACTCGACAGTCACAATGCGGACTTTGCCCTGATCCCCATGCCCAACCCCCCGGAACGGTTCGAGTTTGAAACGCTTGGTGGGGAAACTTTCGTGCTGTTGATGCGGGCAGGGCATCCGCTGGCCAGCGGCAAGCTGACGTTGGAGCGGTTTGTTTCCTATCCACACCTGCTTGTGTCAGTGCGGGGTGAGGCGACCGGATTTGTGGATGATGCACTGAAAGAACATGGCCTGACCCGGCGTGTCGCCATGACGGTGCCGCAGTTTTCCATGACACCGCAAATTCTTGCCGCAACGGATATGGTACTGACGGTTCCCAAGGGACTGGCCGACACCTACGGGCCCGCCTATAATCTCGTTCAGCGTCCGGCCCTTGTAACAGGGCCAGCGCAATTCGGCACGCTACAGTTGATCTGGCACCGACGGCTTGCGAGCCATCCTGCCTATCACTGGTTCAGGCAGACCTTCCTGGAGTTAGTCCGGACGACCCGTAACGCCCAGTCATCCAAACAGAAGCCCTGAAACAATCAGGGCAAGACCACCGATAACCGGCAGAGCCGCGTAAATTACCAGATGGCCGATCAGCCCCGGCACCTCGCCATAAGCCTGTTTCATCTTCTCCAGCTGGTCGAAAAAGGAAGGCTGCGCAAAAGTCATCCACAAATTGAAAAGCCCCAGCAGGATGATACCGCCGCCAATGAACAGGTTCCAGCTCACGCCGCACTACCTAAAGAAAAACCCTTCGCGCATTCGATCAGCAACTGCCCCTCTAGGCCTGCTTCCCGGTGCGGATGAATTTCCTGATAGGCCGGGTCTGCCATCATGCCCATCATGGCTGCCGTGTCAGGATATTGCACGATAGCTGCTGCGTCCCACATGTCAGCTACTTCACCAATCAGCATACCCCGCACCTCGCCGCCAAAAACGAAACTGCCGCCAAGTGCCGGTATTATTTTCTGCATCCCCGCACTGTAAAGAGCATAAGCTTCCTTGCCGGAAAGACTGGTTTCCCGACCATCTTCATATTTCGCCCTGTCCCGGAATTTCAGCAGATTCAGCATGAAAATCGGCGCGCCGGTTGTGCGGCTCTGAAAGCCCTTGATCTGGTCACCTGTTGGTTGCATTGCATTTTTCATGATTGGGGCAAGCCCTCCCTTGGTTTGACGCATATTGCCTGTAGCCACAGACAGCCTAAAACATTGCCCGGCAAGAGCAACCGTTTCACCTGCTGTCAGGACATTAACACCATGGCCACTACTCTCACACCTGTTGTTGAAACCGATCGCCTGCGCCTGCGAGGCCATCAGGCAACCGATCTCGATGTTTCGATGGCCATGTGGAATGAACCGGAAGTCTATCGCTTCATTGCCGGTCAGCCCGGCACCAAGGCAGAATGCTGGGCGCGGCTGATGCGCTTTGCCGGGCACTGGGCACTGATGGGCTGGGGCTACTGGCTGGTCGAAGAAAAGGAAACGGGCAGCTTTGTCGGCGAAGTCGGTTTCAGTGAATTCTACCGCGATCACGAGCCGAGTGTCACCGGCTCGATGGAAGCCGGGTGGGTGCTCACACCAGATCACCACGGCAAAGGATTTGCGACGGAGGCCGTTTCTGCAGCCATTGGCTGGTCACGCGATCATTTCCCGGCTTTGCCGATCACCTGCCTGATCCATCCGGATAACGCAGCTTCTATCCGCATTGGCGAGAAATGCAGTTTCATCAAACGCTGTATCGGCAATTTCAAGGGCGAGCCTTCGCTGGTGATGGACTGGCAGGGATGACTCCAAAAAAATAACTCAACAAAGCCACCTCGATGCCCTAACCTGATCATCAGCGTCTTGGGCGCGCAGGGGTAACAGTTGGGGTAATTCGCATGACCAGATTTTTCGCATTCCTGCTTGGCGTCGCAGGCGCTGTTGGTGCCTCACAGGCACCGGGCTTCACGCTACAATATATGCAGAACCTGAACGGACGCATTGATGAGTTAAAACCGCTTGTGGAAAAATTTGACGCAGATGTCGCGCGCTTCGGCTATACCCGCGATCAAGCCATGGCCGAATGCGCCACATCAACCGGCCTGCTGAATGCTCTTTGTGACAGCTATCGCAGCGCTGTGATGCGGTATGAAGATCTATCGGTTCATTATGCCGAACTGCGCAGCGAAAAAGATTACATGCAGCCCGTAAAACTCGCACGAACCTTCAAACAAGATATTGTGGAGAGCGTCAGGGAAGAATTCAAACCCGCCGTCCCAAGTACCATGACCGGCGCTGCCTATGCTGGCGGTGGCTTTGTAACCGTCTGGTTGCTGGCCTCGCTGCTGTTTGCCATTATCACCCTGCCATTCCGACGCCGGGACTGACCTGTGTAAGGATGGAAGCACACTGATCTGTTCTATTCCAGGCAGACTTGCGCAGGTCATAGTCCTGTGGCAGAATACATGCATTATGATCCAGTAATATAAACTACCGCCTCCCCTAAAGCGCCGCGCTACACTTCAGGCAAGCTGCGCATGGCACCTCATATTATACGGATCAATTTCACCTATGACCTCCACATCATCCAGTTCAACCAATACACTTACGCATGGCAACATCCTCAGACGCTACAGGCTAACGATCGCCGTCACGCTTACACTGCTCGTCTTTGAGAACATCCTCGAAGTACTCATCCCCTATCTGATGGGCCGCGCTATTGACGGCCTGATCACCGGCGACACTTCCCCTTTATGGGGGTTCGCCGGCGTTATTTTCCTGCTGCTCGCCACGGGCATAGGCCGCAGGATTTACGATACCAGAGCCTACGGGCGCATTTACCGCGAAAAGGCGAGCGAGACTGCAAGCAGGGAAATTGCAAAGGATGCGCCAACATCGCGCCTCACCGCACGCATCAATTTCGTGCATGAGTTCACCCAGTTTTTCGAACTCATGTTGCCAATGGGCCTGACGGCCAGCATCACGCTTTTCGGTGCGATCATCATGCTCGCGATTATTTCGCCATTACTCAGCATCTTGACGATCATGACGGCATTGACTGTCGCGACCGTATTCTTCTTATGTCGCGGGCGCATTGACCGTCTGAACAAGGGCGTCAATGACGAGATGGAGCGCCAGGTTGATGTGCTGGAAACACGTCAGCCAGATCGGATCCGCCGTCACCTGTCTGCACTGGAGCGCTGGAGGATACGTCTCTCCGATCTTGAAGCGGCCACCTATGGCGCATCCTATTTTTTCGCTCTGGCGCTCTTGTGTGGGGCTATCTATATTCTGATTGCGGTTGAACAAAAGACTGTGGGCGAAGCTTTTGCGGCGTTGACTTATGTGCTTCAATTTACCGACGCTGTGGTGATGCTCCCATATACGTATCAGGAATTTATCCGCACCAGTGAGATCAGCGGAAGATTGGACAGGGATTGATGAAAAATACGGCTGACATTCTTCTCTATTGCGGCGTTGCAGTCGCCGCAACCTATCTTGTAACCGAGTTTATCGCCGTGCCGTTCCCGGCCGTAGCGATCTGGAAAGCGGCGGGCATTATCCTCTTTGGTTTGTATGCACTGTGGAATGGCGCGCGCATTGCTGCGACAGGACTGTTGTTTTCTGCCGCTGGTGATATCGCCCTGGCCCTGCCGGAGCCGAACTTTATTGCTGGCATGGCTTTTTTCGGCACCGCCCATATTCTGTACACTCTCGCCTTCTGGCACCTCATCCGGCAGCAGGGGCGCGACCCTCAGGGCCTGCCTGTATTGCCAGGCCTGCTTGCCTATTCTGTATTAGCGCTGGTTTGGTTCTTGCCTGGCATGGGCGACTTGCTCATTCCGGGCCTGGCCTATCAGGCGATCATTACCCTGATGGTTGTCACAAGTTTTTTCTCCAATGCGCCGTTGAGCGCCAAAATTGGCGCCGTGCTGTTCATGCTGTCTGATACGCTCATCGCCTTCGGCCTGTATCGCGACATGACCGCTCCACCTGGTAGCATATGGCTCACCTATGCAGCCGCACAGTTCCTTCTAGCCCTTGGTCTGGTACAGGCCAGAAACCAGCCTGTCGCACCGTAACAGGCTACAGCCTTGTCAGCCGGTCTGGTTTTGCCAGTTCGAATATGCGACCACAGGTAAAACAAATGAGGAAGCAACATGACAGATACAGACGCCACAGAAATGATCGCCAGCAGCGTGGAAGGCGGCATCCGCAGCGTCACGCTGAATCGGCCAGACGCACTCAATGCTTTCCGCCCGGAGATGCTTCACGCCCTGCGCGATGTCTTCCGCGCGGCACAAACTGACGGCGAAACAAAGGTCATTGTGTTGGAAGGTGCAGGCCGCGCATTCTCCGCAGGGGTAGATCTGAAAGTTCTGCAAGGCGTCACCCCCGTTGCAGGCAAGATCAGCGGCATCTTCGATGAGCCAGCCTACGAGGCAGCAACCGCCATCCGCCAATGCAACCTGCCAGTCATCGCCAAGGTGCATGGTGCCTGCTTCACAGGGGCGCTAGAAATCGCCCTGCATTGCGACATTATCTACACCACCGCAGACACGAAATTTGGCGACACCCACGCGAAATTCGGTATCCGCCCAACCTGGGGCATGACGCAAACGCTGCCCCGCGCTGTTGGCATCCGCCGCGCCCGTGAACTTTCCTTCACAGCACGAACCTTTTCTGGCGCGGATGCCGCCAATTGGGGCCTCGCCAATGAAGCCTGCGACAACAAAGAGGCGCTCGACGCCCTTGTCGCAAAGCGCGCAAGCGAAATCGCCGCAAATTCCAGCGCTGTCATCGCTGCCTACAAGGACTTGCATCAGGTCGCACTGCAAAACAGACCGATGGAAGAGGCCATCGCCGAAGAACAGGCCCGCGAATATCCAGACATCACGGACACCGAAGAACGCCTCGCCGGGTTTCGGTAACAGGCAAGTCCAAACGGCCTGCACCTTTGTAGAGCATCCGGGATGACTCTGCTTTGGTGGGAAGAAAGGTTTGTCTAATAGCCTCGGAAAAACTTATATGCCCCCTCCGACATGCCCTTATTATGCGCATCAGGCCCATTTATAAGAGGAGGAGGATTCCGACATGAAAATGATAAGGTTCAGCTTTATTCAACGTAACCAAAACTTATTGAGATACGGATGCTCTCGCCCTCCCTTTTCTCCAAACTTCGCATCCTCTGCCCTGCAAAGCCAGCAGCTGTGACGGGAAAATCATGCTTGCCTAAACTGTGTGATCGGCCGACTATAAGCCACACAGGTTACTGCAAATTCCTTGCGATATACGGATGAAAATAATGAACGAATCTCCATTGGTCAAAGTCAAGCGCCTGCCGAATGGCGAAGGGCTGGCCCTGCCTTCTTATGAAACAGAACTTGCCGCTGGCGCGGATGTGCGGGCCGCCTTACCCGATCAGGCGCCGCTGACTCTCAAACCCGGCGAGCGCTTCATGGTGCCAACCGGCATCGCCATTGCCCTGCCCCCCGGCTGGGAAGCGCAGATGCGACCTCGCTCCGGCCTCGCCGCAAAACATGGCATTGCTTGCGTCAACGCCCCTGGCACGATTGATGCGGATTATCGTGGTGAACTGAAAGTTATCCTGATCAATCATGGAGCGGAGGATTTTGTTATCAATCGGGGTGACCGCATCGGCCAGATGGTGATCTGCCCGGTCTGGCAGGCGCATTTTGAAGAGGCGGCAGAACTGGATGACACGGCGCGCGGCGCTGGCGGCTTCGGCTCGACCGGCATATAAATCGGCATGTCCCTGACGCCGGACCAGATCGAGCGCTATAAACGCCATATCCTGTTGCCGGAAATTGGCGGCCAGGGTCAGCAGAAACTGCTGGCGGCAAAAGTGCTTGTCATTGGCGCGGGCGGGCTTGGTTGTCCTGTCCTGTCCTGCCTGGCGGCAGCGGGCGTTGGCACCATCGGTATCTGTGATGATGATACTGTTGCCTTGTCCAACCTGCAACGCCAGACCCTCTACACGACTGATGATATTGGCCAGCCGAAAGTGTCCGTAGCAATTTCGCGCCTCACCGCACTCAATCCAGACATAGACTTTATCGCGCACAGGCAGCGACTGACAGCGCATAATGCTCAATCCCTTGTGCGAGGCTATGACCTCATACTCGAAGGGGTCGATAATTTTACCAGCCGGTATGCCTTGAACGACGCCTGCATTGCCGCGCGAAAACCGCTCATCAGCGCCGCTATCGGCAAGTTTGACGGTCAGGTGGCGAGCTTCAGGGGATATGAAGAGGGCCAACCCTGCTATCAGTGTTTCGTGCCGGAGACACCAGCTGAATTTGCCAATTGCGAGCTGGAAGGTGTGGTCGGCGCTGTACCGGGGACAGTCGGCAACCTTGCCGCGATGGAGGCCATCAAGGTCATTACCGGTCTTGCCTCAGATCTTGCTGGTCATATCCTCATTTACAACGGGCTATCCGGCGAAACACGGCGCGTGAAGCTGCCCCGCGACCCAGCCTGCCCGGCACACAGATGTGATCTGTGAGTGGCGCATATTTGTGATAGACAGTCTTCATGAAACAAAAAATTATCCGCCCCGCCTTCACACCCGCTCTGCTGGCCACGCTGGCTCTTGTCGTCTCTTCCTGCGCCAGTGTGCTGGCGCCAGATGTGGAGACAGACGCCAGCGCTCTTCGTGATGGCGAATACGCGCTTGATCCGGCACATGCGACGCTGCTTTTCAAGATCGGTCATCTGGAACTTTCAACCTATGTCGGGCGCTTCAATGATTTCAGCGCCAGTCTCGACTTTGACGCGGCCAAGCCTGAAAATGCCCGACTGCAAGCCAGTGTTGATGTTCGCTCGCTTGATGTGAACGACGCATCATTCGCGGAAAAACTGATCGGCCCGGCCTGGTTTGACACGCAATCTCACCCGGAAGCTCGTTTCGTGTCGACCGGCATCACCCTGACGGGAGAGACCACCGGCGTTGCGCGCGGGGACCTTACTCTCAAAGGCATCATACGGCCGGCAACCATGGACGTGACATTTATTGGAGGTGCCCGGAACAATATTACCCAGCGCTATACAGTTGGCTTTGAAGGGAAAATGGTCATCAACAGGATGGATTTTGGTATAGACCGTTATCAGGGCCTGTTATCAGATGAAGTAACTCTTGAGTTTTATGGAGAATTTATCCGGCAATAAATCTACAGCATTTCCGGAATAATCCGGTCCGGCGGCTTGTGCCCATCCGCAAACATCTTGATATTGATCAGCATACGATCACCCATATCAATCCTGCTTTCAACAGTTGCCGATGCCATGTGCGGCAAGAGTACAGCATTTGGTGCCGCCATCAGCTTTTCATTGACGGCAGGTTCTCTGGAGAAAACATCAAGCCCGGCACCCCCTAGGCGCTTTTCGACAATCATGTCTGCCAGAGCCTCTTCATCAATAATATTCCCGCGGGAGACATTCACGATATATGCATCCTTATGCAACAGCTCCAGTCGTCGTCGGGACAGAAGATGATAGGTTGCAGGTGTCTGCGGACAATTCACGCAGACAATATCAACCCGCGGAAGCATCTGGTCGAGACTTTCCCAATAGGTAGCTTCCAGTTCATTTTCCACATGCGGATTGATCCGGTTACGGTTATGATAGTGTACAGATAACCCGAAGGCTCGCGCCCGTCGCGCCACGGCCTGCCCCACTCGGCCAAGTCCGATAATGCCAAGTTTTTTGCCACGCACCCGGTGACCAAGCATCCATGTGGGCGACCAGCCAACAAAGCGCCCCTGGCGCAGCGCTTCGACACCCTCCACCAACCTGCGGGGTACAGCCATGATCAGCGCCATCGCCATGTCTGCCGCATCCTCGGCCAGCACAGAAGGGGTGTTGGTGACCGTGATCCCCTGTGCAGCGGCAGCCTGCACATCAATGTGATCAACACCGGCCCCGAAATTCGCAATCAGTTTCAGTTGAGGACCAGCCTGCGCCAGCAACTGAGCGTCGATCCTGTCGCCCAGTGTACAAGCAAGAACGTCACACCCCTGCACCGCCGCCAATAATGCCGACTGAGACATGGGGGAGTCATCATTATACGGCATAACATCAAATAGGTCTGATAATCGCGCCTCAACTTCCTCAGGCAACTTGCGCGTCAGGATGACTTTCAAAGGCTGGCTTGTCATTTTTATCCCAATCCTCCCGATCACGGGCAGGTTCTTAACCGGGCATTAAACCCCTTGTGGTGTTTGTAGCGACAGGTTTCATGTTTCGTAAAGAATTCAACCGTCGCCAGATGCATAAAGTCGCCCTCACCCTCTCCTGCATGGTCCTGATCTTTTCCACGCTCTCTGTCGCCAACGCGCAGGAGCCGCGTATCGGTCATTCAGGCTTGCCAGTGCCACGTTTCGTCAACCTTAAAAATGATGAGACCTGGGGCCGCCTGCGCCCATCCTTCGATGGTGAAATCCGATACACATTTCAGCGCAAGCACCTGCCCGTCAAAGTCATTGCCGAAACACGCGATGATGTCTGGCGCCAGATTGAAGACCCGGAAGGCGCCACTGCATGGGTGCACCGCTCACAACTGATCAGCGCAGATATGGTCATGATCCGGCATGAAGGCGGGATTCCGCTTCTGCGCAAGCCCGCCGCACAGGCTGATGCCCGCGCGCAGCTTGCCCACGGCCTCATCGTCAAGGCAGAGGGATGTGACAGAGGCTGGTGTCAGGTGCGCACAGGGGGGTATCGCGGCTGGGTGCCACAGGCCACACTCTGGGGCCTTTCAAAGGACTGATCCCTGCCCTTTCTCAGCCTGATGGATTGATTGACGCTGATGTCAGCGACCGGTATGAGTTTGTTTCAGATTGTTTCAAGCCCTCACTTTCCCCGGAAGACAACGGATGACCACCAAAAACAGCTTCACCAAGGACGAACTCATTGACTGCGGCATGAATGGCCTGCGCGGCCCAGGCACAGCACAACTGCCTGTCCCACCAATGCTGATGTTTGACCGCATCACGTCAATCACCTCTGATGGGGGTGAGTACGGCAAGGGCCACATCACAGCCGAACTGGATATCCGCGAAGACCTCTGGTTCTTTGACTGCCATTTCCCTGGAGACCCGGTCATGCCGGGATGTCTTGGTCTTGACGCCCTGTGGCAGCTGGTTGGCTTCTTCCTCACCTGGTCCGGCGAACCCGGTTCCGGTCGCGCCCTGGGGGCAAAAGAGATCAAGTTCACCGGGCAGGTTCTGCCACATGCGAAATTGGTGAGATACGAAATCAACATGCGCCGGATGATGCGCGGCAAACTGGTGCTGGGCATTGCCGACGGTAAGATGTTCGTGGACGACAGGCATATTTACACAGCCAAGGATCTGCGCGTTGGTTTGTTCTCACAGGAAGCACTCCAGGCGGGTGCTCTCTAAAAACCGGATGTGACAGCCCTTTGCCGGATGCTGAACATCACCGAGACTGATTGGAAAACGGGAGAACTTTATGCGGCGCGTCGTTATTTCTGGCCTGGGCATTGTATCATCAATCGGCAACAATGCTGCTGATGTTACGCAAGCATTGCGTAATGGTACTTCAGGCATCACGAGATCGGAAGAATATGCAGACCTTGGCTTCCGCTGTCAGGTATATGGCAAACCGCCTGAGGTAGACCTTGCGGACCACGTGGACAAACGCGCTTTGCGGTTCATGGGCGAAGGCGCTGCCTGGAATTACATTGCCATGCAGCAGGCAATTGAAGACGCACAACTGGAAGAAGCCGAGATCAGCCATCCGATGACCGGCCTTGTGATGGGATCTGGCGGCCCCTCTACAAAAGCGATTGTCGAAGCTGCGGCAACCACGCAGGAAAAAGGGCCCAAAAGGATCGGACCTTTCGCGGTCCCGAAGGCGATGAGTTCCACGAATTCGGCCACGCTTGCAGTGCCCTTCAAGATTCTGGGCCTGAATTATTCAATTTCCTCAGCCTGCGCGACATCTGTGCATTGTATCGGCCACGCCTATGAACAGGTTGCCATGGGCAAGCAGGATGTAATCTTCGCCGGTGGTGGTGAGGAACTGGACTGGACGCTTTCCAACCTGTTTGATGCTATGGGAGCCATGTCCACAAAATATAATGACACGCCCGGCACCGCATCACGCGCCTACGATTCTGGGCGCGACGGATTTGTCATCGCAGGCGGTGCCGCTGTCGTGGTAGTTGAATCACTTGAGCGGGCGATAGCACGCGGGGCGAAAATCTATGGCGAGATTGTCGGCTATGGCGCCAATTCAGACGGGCATGATATGGTGGCACCGTCCGGGGAAGGTGCCGTACGCTGCATGAATCTGGCACTTTCGACTGTTGATCAGCCCATTGATTATATAAACACGCATGGCACATCAACGCCTGTTGGCGACAAGCAGGAGACTGGCGCTATCCGTGAAGTATTTGGTGATAATATCCCGCATTTTTCTTCCACAAAGTCACTCACCGGACACTCGCTTGGCGCTGTTGGCGCACAGGAGACCGTCTTTTCCCTTCTGATGATGCAGGAAGATTTCATCACCGCATCCGCACATATTGCTGAGATTGATCCTGAATTTTCCGATCTGCCAATCGTGCGTGAGCGTATCGATAATGCAGGCCTGAACTGTTTTATCACCAACTCTTTTGGTTTCGGTGGTACAAATGCCTGCCTGGCAATCAACCGGTATAGCTGATCAAAAAGCACTTGCCGTATCGCGAGATTACGCGGCCTGTCCTTCACTGGGCAAAACCCGGGCTGGGAGGTTCAGGATCGGATAGAGCTTCGGCCTGATCTTGATGGCCCAGCGCACAGCCAGCGGCAGGAGCGCCAGCACTGCCACAATCTTCAGTATTCCGATCGCAGAGAACCAGCCATCAGTCATGGGGATGAAAAGGATCCCGAGCATAACAGCCAGCGCAAGACCCAACCCTTCCATCATGCGCAAAATATAATACCAGCGCGCACCACCGGAGCGTACCAGCAAGTTTGGATTTTCCGCCCGCAGGGCCGCAACGAGCGGCTCAACAAAATCACGATAGGCAAGTGAGCGCTCTTCGAGGCCGCCTTTGGCGCGGTAATGCATGTTGTCAAACTGAATGCACTCACCCTTGCTGTTCTTGATCGTCGTCATGTAGCGATTTGGTTTTTCGGTTGTGGGCAGGTGGCAAAGCCGGAATTCGACAACATCATCCAACCGGATTTCAATCTTTTTCTGTGGGCGTATCTCAATGACCGCCTCTTCTTCCAGACGGTAAACCCGCTCCACGCGGTCCAGAAAGCTGTGCCGACGACGATATTCGCTCATGATAATCCTCCCAACGCCCAGACTATTTTACCATTCCCGTATCCTTATTGTCACGGGGATTGGCCAGAAAAGACTGTTTGCCCTAACCTGTCAGAAAATAGAGGAGGCCTGTCATGACAATGGAATGGGACACCGCAACACTGGAACAGATATTCAGCCTCATGGGGCTGATCACACTGATTGGCTGGGCAGTTCTTGTCCTGCTCCCCCGTCGCTGGTGGGCCGCCAAAGTTATACCAGCGCTGATCGTACCGTCCCTTGTCGCCATTGCCTATGTTGTTCTCATTGCCACCAGCCTCGGCGGCTCAGGTGGCGGAGATTTCAATTCCCTTGCGGGGGTGCGACAACTTTTCACCAGTGACGCTGCCCTTCTGGCCGGCTGGCTGCATTATCTCGCTTTCGACCTGGTCGTCGGCACCATCATCGCACGTCAGGCCGACGATATTGGCATGAACAGAATCCTGCAGGTACCATTCCTGCTCCTGACACTGATGTTCGGCCCAGCCGGTTACCTCGCCTTCCAACTCGTCAGAGGCGGCACAAAAGCCCTCGGGAAGAGCAGCCAGAAGGTGTAACGACCCGGAGCTGTATTGTGTCGAAGAGATATATGGTGCCAGGAGAGGCATCACAATTGCTTTTTAATGTGTTGTTATTACAAAGAATTCTAGTTTCGATTCTTTTCGATACCAACAAATATACCAACAAATTTGCATCATTGTCGGAGCCTAGCATTATTACTCCCGATACAAATGCGACTGCACGTTAGCAAATGCGGCCTTGATTTTCTTCATATCCCCGAGTTTTTGCCGTGCATCTCCGAGGGTCCCATATCGCGCAGATAGATAATTCTTGATGCTTCCGTATTCCAACTCCTTAACGCCATTGCGCTCGTAGCTACTCAAAACATCTTTCAGGAAATCATGCATCTCTTCTTCGTATCCAGATAATCCGGAACTACGCGCGTAGTCGGCGCGCTGTTGTCTGGTCTTGGGATCAAGTGAAAATCGGATATAGGCCAGTACATCAAACATGTCGCTATCCGGCGCATCAACGAGTAAGCGCATATCCGCCAACCGGTCTCGATCATAGCCGCGTTCCGCAAGCACCTCCAGCAACCGGGCCCGCAACTCAGGGTCACTCCATTTCTGCCGCAACTCATCTTCCCCATTTATCAGGGCACTGAGGTCGCCAAAAAGACGGTCCAGAAACTCGCGCGCTGATAAGGGTTTACCGTCAAACCAGTAACTTGTTGAGGCAATATACCTGATCTGCCGCGCTTTACCGTCTGCCAGCTTTATTTCAACCTTTTCCGCGGGGGGCTCCGGCGTGCCACCGGGAGGATCATCGGGTGGAGGATCTGGCGGCACCCCGGGACCGGGCGATGGTCCTGGTGGTACCGGGTCTTCCGGCTCGCCGTCCCACTCAGGGTCTTGAAAATTCTCATGCGCCTTGACGAAATCCCAGATCGTGAAAAAGTCCTTGCCATCATATGTCCGGGTACCACGCCCAATAATCTGCTTGAACTCGATCATAGACGTGATGGGGCGCATCAAAACGATATGCCGCACATTGCGTGCATCCACTCCTGTAGAAAGTTTGCGTGATGTTGTCAGGATCGTTGGAATCGACTTGTCATTGTCCTGAAAGTCCCGCAGGTGCTGCTCCCCTACCGCCCCGTCATCTGCCGTCACCCGATGACAGTAATTAGGGTTGCTGCTGTCCTTCACCTGATTGATCAAATCACGGACAAGCGCCGCATGTTCCTGAGTGGCGCAAAACACCAGTGTTTTTTGGCGTTGGTCCACCTGGGACATGAACTCAAGCACACGGCTCTTCTCACGCTCTTCCATAATAATCCGGGTATTGAAGTCGCTTTCGCTGAAACCCTGGCCAAGTTCAACCTCGCCCCCCACAACGTCATCCGTCCCGTCATAAACGTATTCATCAATGGTGCTGGCCATCTGGCGCACTTTGAAGGGCGTCAGGAAGCCGTCTTCAATCCCGTCGCGTAATGCATAGGTGTACACAGGCTCGCCGAAATAATCATAAGTATCAGCATTATGCTTGCGTTTCGGTGTCGCAGTAAGGCCAAGCTGTACAGCCGGCTCGAAATATTCCATCAGCCTACGCCACTCGCTCTGGTCATTCGCGCCACCACGGTGGCATTCATCGATCACGATGAAGTCGAAGAAATCAGGCGAATACTGCGTGTACACCGGTTCGTCTTCGCCCGTCATGAAGGTCTGGAAGATCGTGAAGAACAAGCTTGCATTCTTCGGCGGCTTGCCTCGGTTCTTGCGGATCGTCTCGGGGTCGATCCGCGTGACGGCATCGTTCGGGAAGGCGGAAAAAGCGTTGTAGGCCTGATCGGCGAGGATGTTGCGGTCGGCGAGGAACAGGATGCGCGGGCGGCGTGTAGGTTCGCCTGAGAGGTTCCATTTCGCCTGGAACAGCTTCCACGCGATCTGGAAGGCGATGGAGGTCTTGCCCGTTCCTGTGGCGAGAGTCAGCAGGATGCGGCGGTCGCCCTTGGCCAAGGCCTCAAGTGCAGCGTTGACCGCGTTGTGCTGGTAGTAGCGCAGCTCCCACTTGCCGCCATCCGTTTCGAAATCCACAGCGCCGAAGCGTTCGCGCCAGTCGTTGTGATCGGCAAAGGTGCGATCCCATAGCTCATCGGGCGTCGGAAAGGGCAAGTCCATGTCGCCCTCGGCCCCATTGGCCATGTCAATCTGATACCAGTTCAGGCCGTTCGAGGCGTAGGCATACCGCGAGCCAAGACGGGTCGCGTAGTCCTTGGCCTGACCGACGCCGTTGCGGTGGCTGACGCCTGCGCGCTTGGCCTCTAGAACAGCGAGCTTCTGACCTTTGTGGATCAGCACGTAGTCGGCAGACAGGCCCTTGCCGCGCGTGCCGCCTGACTGGATGCGCCCAGGGCAGATGACCTCACGACGCACCTTCGAGCCATTCGCGCCCCAGCCCGCCGCCGCAAGGACGGGATCTATGCGCTCGGCGCGGGTATCGGCTTCGGTTTCGTCGTGAATGCTCATCTTCTCTGCTCGCTCAAGCGCATCCCGAAGTTCAAGCCTCGCGCCATTGGTTCAAGCGAGGCGCAGAACGGGAACCGGTTTTCGGATAAGATGCGCGTTCTCAAATAAGTCATGTTAATTCGCCCGCGAAGGCTTTCTGCAAAAGGGATTGGCGAAGGTCGTCCAAATCTTTGAGAGAGGCTTCGTAGGCTTTTTCTGCTGAATTGCACTTCGCCTCCAACTCCACCCCAAGCTCGGCAATTCGTCGCTGTTCCGCAATAGGCGGTATCAAGTGCGTAAACTTTCGCTGCATCGTAATCGGCACTTGATTCCGCGTCGCTTGCGCCATGACAGCCTCATATTGTCTACGGAAACCAGCGCTACGCATTTCACAGACAAGAAATTCAGGGATCAATTCACTCTCATTGCAGCGATAATAGGTCAAAGAAGTGCTGAGGATCACTTTCTCCTCTTCCGTCTTAAGAAGAGTCACTGGACCAACCGTCGCATTGTGTGCGAATAATACATCTCGGTTTTTGGCAACGCCTTTGCGCAATCCGCTCGCGCGTTCCAGTGTCAGATACTTGCAACGACCGAAGTCGATCTCGTTGTCAGCGATGCAATTCGCCGAAATGTAAGGAACGCCTTCTGAAACGAACTCAGCTTTGCGAGGATAATCGCTGCCGTGGTTCCCATCAAGATGACTGGTGATCATACCTGTGTCCATCATCTCTTGCAGTGAAACAGGTTCCCCGCCAGCTCTTTCTAAGGCGGCCTCGACCGCTGATTCAAACAACTCCCGCGCGTTTTGGAGGTTTGC
Organism: Parvularcula sp. IMCC14364; assembly: GCF_030758415.1. Lineage (NCBI taxonomy): Bacteria > Pseudomonadati > Pseudomonadota > Alphaproteobacteria > Parvularculales > Parvularculaceae > Parvularcula > Parvularcula sp. IMCC14364. Next base: position 3,032,609 of record NZ_CP132334.1, read on the forward strand.
TTCGGCGTGGGCGCGGGCGCGGGCCAGACCCTCAAAGGCCTCGTCCAGAACCGCAACTATCCGCTGTTGTTCTTCGAGCGGCGGGAGTGGGATTGGGAACTGAAGAATTTCCTTCACATTAGCACGCGGCATTCGCGCGCCTGTGCTTGTAGCGTTGATCTTCTCGACAACCTGATCACTTGTTATCCAATGAAAGAGGTAGCCACGATCAAGGCACTCATCGGGAAGCATCGGAAAAATTTCCGATGAGCAGTGTCCTTCAAAATCTGGGCGATACACCTTGTTAGGTAAGGCCGCAGGCGTCCGTAAAGCAGGTGTCTTGGCCCAAATTCGAAGGTTGTGCTTTTGTCACCTTGCGGCACCAAGGAACCTGTGAACTCTCCAGTGCCGTCGGACGATATGTCTTCCAGTCCCACGTAGGGGAGAGGTCTGCTGCCACCTTTAGTTTTGGTGACTGTAACGACTTCACCAAGCTGCTTTTCGGCCCAACCAGAATTCGGGAAATCCTTCACAGCATCCCCCGAATGTCTTCGAGGATTTGCGCCGTCTCGGCATCCCGCGCCAGCATGTCGGCGATGATGTCTTCAGGGCTGCGCAGCGCCTCGGCCTCGGGCGCGTTGGGGTTCTTGACCGACAGATCGTAGGTGTCTTCGTCCAGATCGGCGCGGTTGACGATCCAGCTTTTCGGCCCGTTCGGGCGGGTGCGTTGCAGTTCAATGAACTCCGCCAGATCGTCGTCGTTCAGCGGGTTGGTTTTGCCAAGGCTGCGGCCCGGATCAAGCTGATAATACCAGATGTCTCGCGTCGGTGCGCCTTTCTCGAAGAACAGCACCACGGTCTTCACGCCCGCGCCCTGGAAGGTGCCTTGCGGGCAATCGAGGATGGTGTGCAGCTCCGCCGCCTCCAGCAATTCCTTGCGCAGCGCGACAGAGGCGTTGTCGGTGTTGCTGAGGAAGGTGTTCTTGATCACCACGGCGGCGCGCCCGCCAGCGCGCAGCTTGCGGATGAAATGTTGCAGGAACAGGTAGGCCGTCTCGCCCGTGCGGATTGGGAAATTTTGCTGCACCTCCTTGCGCTCGCCACCGCCAAAGGGGGGATTGGCGAGGATGATGTCGTGGCGGTCCTTCTCCTGAATATCCATCACGTTTTCATTGAGGGTGTTGGCGTGGATCAGATTCGGGGCCTCAATCCCGTGCAGGACCATGTTCATGATCCCGATGACATAGGCGAGGCCCTTCTTTTCCTGTCCATAAAAGGTGCGAGTTTGCAGGGTCTCGTATTCGGAAGCGGAGAGCGTGTCGGTGCGCAGGTAGTCGTAGGCCTCGCAAAGGAAGCCCGCGGAACCGACCGCACCATCATAGATCGTCTCGCCGATCTTGGGCGCTGTCACCTTGATCATCGCGCGGATCAGTGGGCGCGGTGTGTAGTATTCGCCGCCGTTTCGGCCTGCGTTGCCCATGCGCTTGATGCGGGTTTCGTAGAGCTGGGATAGCTCGTGCCGTTCGACCTGGGTGTTGAAAGACAAACCATCGACGGCTTCCAGCACGTCACGCAGGATGTAGCCCGAGCGGAATTTATTGCGCAGTTCGGTGAAGACCTCGCCGATCTTATACTGGATGGTGTCAGGGCTGGTGGCAGACTGGCGGAAGGATGCTAGATAGGGGAACAGCTCCTGATCAACGAACTTGATCAGGTCGTCACCGATGTGGGCGGTGTTATGGTCGAATGCGCCATCAACCTTGGGTGCAGCCCACCTATCCCATCGGTATGCACCATCAATGATTGGTGTGTAGTCCTCGCCGTCGAGTTCTGCGCGATCTTGTCGCTCTGTTTCCAGGTCGTGCAGGTATTTCAGAAACAGCACCCACGAGGTCTGTTCCACATAGTCCAGTTCATTGGCGATGCCTTCTTCGGCCCTGAGGTCACGTTCGATCTTGTTAAATGCGTTTTCGTACATTCTCGTCTCCTCGCATGGTCAATCGCATAGATGGGCATAAGCCGTTTTGCAAAAGTGCAAAATTTGGCTGTTATGCGGGTGCCAGATCGCAATTTGAAAACAGAGGCCATTAGCGCGGATTAAGTTTCCGGGGCGGTACGCACCAGATAGGCTTTTGAGATCAAGCCACCCCCCCACCGTTAGCAGGCTGGACATAGTCACTAATTCAGACGTTTCAAGCACAGTATTTGCGAAGGACATCCTGCATGTCTTCGATAATCTTCTCAGAAGCGTTGGGCTTGCAGCCCGATTCAGCTTTTCCTTTAAGCGTTTGCATAATCTCCTGCATCTCACAGTCATGCAAATTTCCATAGCTTGTCAGGCTCGTCAGCACACCCTCGTGGCCCAAATTCTGACTCCATGCCTTTAACTCCCTCGCCCCCAGATTCAATTGATAAGCATGCTTTATCAGGGTTTTTCGAAAGCTGTGCGGATTAAAATAGGGCAAGGCTGCAGCCTCAAAACGCTCGCGGAAGATGCGCCGGATCGCGCTGGCATCGCTCCAGAATTCGGGCTTCACACCCGCCACCGCGAACAGGCCGCCATCGCTTGCCACTGCCGTTTTGGGAAACAGCGGGTCGGTCTCGGCATAGAGAAGATCAGTCTTCAGATAGGCTACCCAATCCGTAACGATGGCGACAAGGTCTTCGCCGACAGGAAAGAAGACGGTGCGCATGGTCTTGGACGCCTTGGTCTTCACAAGGCGCGCATCCTGAAACACCTCCCGTTGCTCGATGCTGACATTGCCAAGCGGCAGGGACGCCATGGCCGCGTCCCGCATGCCGGTGAGGATGGCAAAGGCAAGGAGCGCCCTGTCCCTCCGCTCCACCGCCGTTTCAGCAGGGGCGGTGGCAAGGGCATGGCGTATCTGGTCAAGGGTCGGGACGAGCCTGCCCCGATTCGCGGTGGCCACCCGTTCCTGCTTGCGGCTCATGTTGAAATATTCGGTGTCGGCATAGCTGACCTTCTGGCGATAGCCCGGCTGGATGGCGAGCCAGCGGAAGAATTCCTTCACCGCATTCAGGCGTGAGCGGATGGTCGCCTGCGACAGGGGCTTGCCGGTGCGCTCGTTACTTGCCGACTCCAGATCACGCTTGAATTTGCGCGCCTGTTCAAAATGAAAGGGCGCAAACTCGCGGTGGCCGATGGACTTTTCATAGAGAGACAGCGCCGCTGCAACTTGCGTCGTTGTCTTCTCGTCCTGGCCTTTTGCGCCTTCCAGCCAAGTCAGGTAATCGCGCTTCAGGCGTGTGTTTTTAGCGGGCGATTTCGGCATGTCTTGCCATCCTCTCTGTAGTGAACATTCAGGCAGGGGTGATAACTATCTATTAGGTGTTCGAGACAATGCGGCGCTGTGATGGTCATGGAAGCGGCAAGCGGGGGCAAATCGGTATGGGAGAACCGGCGAAACATGAGCGTCGAACATTCCTCGCAAAGCGCTAGATTAACCCTCGTGCTTTTTCAATTCCTGGCCCCTGCCGTTACCGACAGGGGCTTTGTTCTTTAGAACGCGATGTCGTCAGTCAGATCTGCAATTGTTGTATTGCGAATTGTCAGTGTGTCAGTACTGGAAGCGAAAATGACATCGCCGTTTATTTCACTCATCAGGGCCGTTACATCATCAACAGACGCAAACCCGAATGAAGTCAGGTCAATTGTATCGACGTCGTTCTGGAAGTCCGTTACTTCATCCTGCTCATCTCCCGTGGCAAAGAAGAAAGTGTCAGCCCCACGGTTACCGGTGAGAACATCCACACCAGCACCGCCAGAGAGGAAGTCGTTACCCGCTCCACCTGAGAGTATGTCATCGCCCGCTTCCCCGAAGAGGGCATCACTGCCGCCAGCGCCAAGAAGCGTATCATTTCCTGTCCCGCCGAACAGGTCATCAGACAGACCGTTACCAAATATCAGGTCATTACCTGCACCACCGTCAATCAGGTCCGATCCACGACGTCCCTCCAAGCGGTCATCACCATCGCCACCAAAGATCTGGTCGCGGGCTGCGCCCCCAATGATAAAGTCTGCTCCTTCATCGCCGCTCAGACGGTCATTGCCACCGCCGCCATTGATGAAATCGTCGCCTGTACCACCAAGGGCAATATCATCCAGACCATCACCCCAAATTTTGTCATTACCGGCTCCACCATCCAGATAGTCTGAGCCGCGACGGCCTCTGAGGATATCATTACCTTCCCCGCCGTAAATGGCGTCGCCAGAAGCGCCACCGTTCAGATCGTCATTGCCGAGGCCACCACTGATGAAGTCACGGCCAGCATCGCCCATGATTGTGTCATTTCCGTCTTCACCGAAGATTTCATCATTGCCGCCCTTGCCTTCGATCACGTCGTCACCGGCATCACCAAACATCTGCTCTGCAGCAAATGAACCGACGATCACATCGTTATCCGGTGTTCCCTGGTAAATATTACCTTCCGTCGGCGTATCAATGACGTTCGTCAGGCGAAGACCAACAACAACCGGATCATGATCCGCATGACGAACTGACGAAGTTGCATCAAACAATGCCGGATCATTGAAGTCAGTGTTGTAATCAAGAGCATCTGGCTCATCAGCATTGATATGGTAGTGGGCTGCGCCAGTGACCTGGTTCAGGAGCAATTCGTTTGCGAAACCATAATCGAACTGACCCAGCTGACCATCAAATGTGAAGCTGTAATTGTCTGCACCATTACCTGCTGTCAGGTTGGTAAAGCCATTTGCTTCCAGCTCACGAATTGGATCTTCCATTGCATATGAGTTGAAATCACCAAGAAGGAGAACATCACCATCATCCGTACCGGTTGGGTTGGTTTCGAGCCATACCGCCAATGCCTGAGAAGCACGTAAACGCGTACCAACAAAGGTATTCTGCCCATCTCCACTGTCTGCGTTGTCCCCAACAGCATTTGAGCTTGGACCTTTTGCCTTGTAATGGTTGATCACTGCTGTGAACTGTTCGCCGGTTGCTAACTCTTCAAACGTCACAGCAATTGGAGGACGGTTTGAGCTTCGGCCTTCAAAGATCGCTGGGGAGCCAGCAAAACCAGGTAGTGTCTGCACCACGCTGTCATTCAGTATCGCAACCGTCGTTCCATCAGCAATTTTTACTTTCGTCGTATCATAGATGAATGCGCTTGAAATAGGACCATCACTGACGGAATTCACACCCGGGTCAACAAAAGCATATTGTCCTGGCGTTCCGCCAGCTGCGTTAAGCGCCGCAACCAGAGTAGGCATTGGGTCTAGTGCATTGTCGCCGCTCGCATTCGGCAATCCATCAAAGTCATTTTCAACTTCAATCAGGCCGGTGACATCGGCATCAACATCCAGAATAGAGTTGACAAGCTTTTCGAGCTGGCGATCAAACTCAGACTGATTGTCAGCACCGAAAGGAGTGAACCCCGGCAACGTTTGATTGCCGTTTTCATCGAGCGTTGTGAAGAAATTCAGAACGTTCATGGAAGCAACCTGCAGTGTGCCGCCAACCTCTGGAGCATCCAGCGGGCGCGGATTAGTATTGTCAAAGGTTACGTCATCATAGGCATTGCCGTTATCATCCAAGTCTACCGGACGCAGCCGATATTGATCAAAGTCATAATCCAGCACGCCGAACAGATCAGAGCTTGTATCACCCAAGCGGAACTCGTCTGCCTCAGAGAATGACCCATCTGGTCTCTGGATCGGATTGTTACTGCCGTCAAAACCATCATCAATGATGAACGTGTTTTGCGCGACTGCTTCCAGATAAGAAGCGTAACCCGCAACATCTGGGAGATTGTCCTGTGTGAACTGGCTGATGCGGCCGGCAGCAGAGCCCAGAACTTCACCGAAACGGTCCAGATTAAAGTTCGACACGACCGTGATGTCCTGAGAGAAATCAATCAACATACCCTCAAATGCTTCGAGGTCGGAGATCAGATTGCCACTGTCATCTGTACGTGTGCCAATCGTTGTGAAGTCAACCGTTGTCACCAGCTGACGGATGTCGAAACCTGAACTGTCAATTGTGAACGAGCCCACGGTGGCATCTATCTGCGTCAAACCAAACGATTCTTCGACCAGGCCGGTCACCGTGATGGTGTCTCCATGGCTGACATCTGTTGGTATGGACGCATCACCAGTGAAGATGAAGATACCGTCAGAAGATGCGGCATCACCGTCCCCGAGATCCTGAATGTAGAACCCATTGAGATCACCATCAGCGCCATTGCCTTCCTGATAGTCGCCAATAACGATTCCAGAAATAGTTACGGTCTGCCCTTCAAACGGAGATGCATCTGTGAGTGAGCCAAAACCAGGCAGATAAGTTGCGGCAGACCCCTGAATATCGCCAATCTGCAAGATGCCATCATCTGTGGTGAAGTTGAAGGAAACTGTGTCAAGGATACCAGCAAATGCATTGCCGGTATTATCTGTGATGGCGCCATTATCAACTTGCATATAAAAGTCTTTTGCCGCTGCCAGGTCGGTTGTTGGATCGATGGTGACGCTGAAATTCAACGGATCGAATGACACATTCGAACCATTTACATCAAAAGTTTCAAAGACACTGTCGTCGCTAGCATCAAAAATAGTGATGTTTCCGGAACCCGCGACAACACGCTCATCGAACGTCAGCACCAGGTCAGAACCGGTGAACACATTTGCCGCACCATCAGCAGGCGTTGTTGAAACAAGTGATGGCGCTATCACATCCGGGATCAGGTTCGGGTTTAATGCCCCAAAACTGTCTGTTCCCTGCGTCGGATCGGCATCAAACGCCTGTGGTGTTACATCAAGACCGAATTCATCATATACCTGACCATTATCCGGATCATTAATCGCGTATAGATCACCAAAACTGCCCTCGCGGAAGATCAGGCGTGGCTCATCACCTGTGAAAGCGAAGTCTGTACCACCCAGCTGTGCCCCGTAAAGGAAAGCCTCATCTCCTGCAGTGTCTGGCGTGCCGATCGCATCGAACACGGTACCGAATGATGAAAGATCGTCTGCGACCCCATCATCATCTGTATCAATGTCCGTCACACCGATTGTACCTGTAAAGTCATCAAGCAATACAATCGTGAATGATGGGTTTTCAAGATCCGGGATAGATACTGTTAGCAGACCATTCGCATCGAATGTACCTGATACCTGAGCAGCTCTGTCCACAAGTCCGGTTGAACTGGATGAGTCACTTTCAATGCTGATGATCCAGCCGGAGAATGCCTCACCAGCCTGACCGCTGAGCTCAACTGTCGCCGGATCAGGGTCTGTGCCTGTTGGGTTTGGCTGGAATTCACTGATCAGCGGAGAAACCGCGGTGGTTGGGTTGATGGCACCGAATGTGTCGGTCGCTGCTGTTGGATCCACATCAAATATGTCTGCCGTCACATCTGTGCCAGTAACATCGAATACGGCCCCGTTTGAATCTCCCGCAATATTTACAGCATATAGATCACCTACAGAGGCATCGCGGAAGATCAGTTGTGGTTCAGCGCCGGTGAAAGCGAAGTCCGCGCCGCCGAGGTCTGAACCATAAAGGAATGCCTCATCAGATTGATTGTCTGGAACACCGATCGCATCGAAAACGGTTCCGATCGTGGAGACATCGTCTGCGACACCGTCATCATCCGTATCGATATCCGTTGAGCCAGCTGTTCCTGTGAAGCTGTCTGTAAGGACCACAGTGAAGGATGGGTTCTCAAGGTCTGGCACAGAAACCGTGAGCAAGCCATTTACGTCGTAAGTTCCTGAAACTTGAGTTGCCCGGTCTACCGTACCCTGACTGCCGGGATCACTCTCAATACTCAGGATCCAGCCGGAGAAAGTCTCGCCAGCAATACCGCTCAGCTCAAAGGATTGGTTTGCCGGGTCTGATCCTGCCGGGTTTGGCTGGAATTCACTAATCAGGCCAGCAACAACAGGCGCAGCATCCGCAGTGGTGAAATTAAACGTGGTCTCATCGGCGATACCAACGAATGCATTACCCACAGCATCTTCAATTGCTGTGGCGTCAACCTGAACATAAAAGCTGGTAGAATTTGCAAGATCTGATGTTGGGTTGATGGTGACATCAGTTCCGTTGAAACTGACGTTCATCCCAGTCACATCAATTGTCTCAATCACGCTGTCATCAGCTGAGGCGAAGATTGTAATGTTTCCAGTTCCTGCCTGGACTGTCTCATCGAAAGACAGAACGAGATCTGCAGCCGGGTCAACATCCACCGCATCATCTGCCGGTGTGGATGCCTGGAGCGTTGGCGCCGTTACGTCTCCACCACCGTTTTGCTCACCCGTGATGACAAAATTGTCTGCGGCAAAGTCTTCATCACCGGCGTTTACGGACGCAGAGAAGCGCAGATCGAGCAATGCCCCTGTACCAGCAATACCTGCTGTAAATGTCTGGAACGCATCCGTTAGCGTCGTGCCATCACCCTCGCCGTCGAAATCGGTATCTTGACGGAAGTTTCCATTACTAGAGCCCGATGTGAAGTCCGCACCTTCAAAAGCCAGCAGGTTCTGGAAGCCACCGCCATCAATCTGATACTCAACAAGCAGGAAATCTGTACTATCGATGTCTACAGGAGAATCAAAAAACTCTGCAAAGTCTCCAGAAAAACTCAAATTAGTGAGATTTGAAATATCGAGTGATGAAAACAAAATCGAGACGGGCAATGTTGCCCCCTCACCATCAAGGTCCTGGCCTTCAAGATAGCTGCCATCTGCGCCCGTATAGGCTTTCGCCCCAGAAGGCGCAGCACCTGCACCGTAATTACCACCACCGAGGCCATCATTGAGGCCAAAATAATCCCCGCCCCCATCAGAAAAGAACGAGAGAGTGCCTGCAGCATCAGCAATTGTGAAATTGCTTGTATCATCAAAGGTTTCATTAAGAACTGAAACGATGACAGGGCCTGCAGCATCACCTGTCACCCGCACATTATCAAAAGCGATGTCTTCATCACCTGCGTCCAAGTTTTCCATAGTAATACGCAGATCCAGCGTTGAGCCAGTGCCAGAAATCGCCGCGGTGAACTCGGTGAATGTATCTGTCAGGGCTGTGCCGTCTGCAATACCGTCAAAGTCTGTATCCAATCCGGGTTCCGTGTTCGTTGCGCCCTGTGAAGCGAATTGCAGGATCTTGGTGAAGGCGCCGCCATCAATAGAGGCTTCAACATAAACTAGTGTGTCAGCATCCCAGTCCTCATTGCCATCGTTCGCCGTATCTTCCGCAAACAGTCCTGCGAACGAGAGGTTTTCAAAACCGGAAATATCAAACTGATTAAACTCGATACGCAGCATATCAGAGTTTGGTGTTTCACCATCTGTATCCTGGGCGGCAAAGAATGATGTGCCAGACGGGCCAGTGTAGACGCCTGAAATATTACTGCCGTCTGTTTGGGTAAAGTAATCACCACCATTATCCGTGAATTGCGTAAGCGAAAGACCCGTGTTCAGATCCCTCAGCGTATATCTGCTGCCGTTACCATCGTCTTCAAATTCTTCAGTAAATAGTATTGCCATGACCCAAGAAGCTCCTCTTGTCATTACTTAAATTACAAAAACAGAAAGAAGTTCTCAGACCCCACGCCCAAGACTCTCCCACGAAATAGTGACTCTTGGTCGGGAAATTATTCGGTAATCATGTCAGTTATGCAACGTACAGATAATATTTTTAGGACAGTTCCGTAACAGTTCGTTATCTGCACAATTTTAGGTGTTCGAGACGATGCGGCGCTGTGATGGTCATGGAAGCGGCAAGCAGGGGCAAATCGGTATGGGAGAACCGGCGAAACATGAGCGTCGCACATTCCTCGCAAAGCGCTTGGACATTGCAGGTCACCCGATTGGCAGTTACGATTTCTGCCTCACCGAAAGCGGCCTTACGCGGGGTCCGGCACTTCATGCAGAACCATTCGTCAACGCCGCATTTCTGCTTCTTGGGCTGGCGCGTGGCGAAATAGGCTTTCAGCGTTGTCCCCTCAATGAGAATCGGGCGGCTTCCATCGACCGGCTGTAAATCCCCCGCCCTGATCCACCGCAAGACGGTTTGGCGATGCACTTGCAGCTTATCGGCAATCTCGCTGACGGTGTAGGCGCGGTGGATACTGAAGGCGTGCCCTTTGAGCTTACGCGCCATCGACAGGCACGCCCGTTTTAATCAACGCGTGAATATCTTCAGCCCGCCAAACCGTTACCCGCGCGCCCAACTTCAGCGGTTTGGGAAAGCGCCCGTCTTTGATGCCTGCCCACCATGTCGACTTGGAGACAGGTATCGGCCCGACAGGCGCGAGGATTTGCTTAAGGCGGACAAAGCCAGTTGCCGGGATGAGATGCAAGTCTTGCATAATGCGACTCCGTTTGATTGCGTCGCATTCAAACTTCATCATCCGTGGCGAGATTAATAGGAGGGCAAGTTTGAATTTACCTGCTCATATTTTAAGGTCAACTTGGGTCAGGTTATATGGAAACCTGACCCAAGCCCTGGGCGGATGGGAAATTCGGTCAATATTTTGAATAACTTAGAATGGTATCTCCTCGTCCAAATCGAAGGTGCTAGAAGTTTTGGCGGGTGATGAAGCAGGGGCTTTTACCGAGAGTATTCCGTCAGGCTTTGGCAAAATTTTCATCTCATTTTCGGCGGAAGCGGTTTTCGGTGCGCCGCCTTCTGTCTGCCAATTTACAATTTTCGCTAATTGCTTGATTACGGATTCCTGGGGGCTCCCGTCGTCTTCGTTAAGCAGGCCATATTGGGATGCGTTTTCACGTAACCATTTTTCCACAGCCTGCTTAACCGTCTTTGACCTCAGACGGTCAGGGTTATCCATTGCCTGCCAAGCTGCCACCACCGCCGCTAGCTTCCTCGAGTAGCGCGGGTGTTCAGTGTCCATAAATTCGCTGACAGCACTCTCCGGGAAGAAAAAGAAATGTTGCGTCATTCCTTTGCCTTTCAACCACTGTTTAAGACTTGCCACTTCTACGGTGGAGTCTGTGTCGGACGGATAAGGATCATAATCGCCCCGTTCGTCTACGAAGTATTTGATTTCTCCCCGTATTCGCTCGGCTTTGAGGCTCGTGAAAATGGCATGCTTTGCCGCCTCGTAACCTCTCGGTCTGTCTGCCAGATTACCGCTCTCTACAAATGGATGATCATCAGGGTTTACACCAATTACCAATAGCGCCGCCTGAACAATGGTGAGTTCGTCGCTCAACTTCCAAAAATCGATATCCTGCATTGCGGCAACCTTTCGTTGCCTATAATAAGTCCCGATTCGTCCGGTGGCGCCTTATTGCGTCAAGCAACTATCCAGCTATCTCCACGATTTCTTTTCCCCACCAGTCCGCCATTCGCACCCGTTCTCCCCAGTATTTCGAGCGGTGGTATGCACGGCGCACTTCGTCCTTGCCCATATGGGCAAGTTCGGCCTCGATAGCGTCGGGCGACCACTTACCGCTTTCATTCAACAGGCTGGAGGCGCTGGCGCGGAAGCCGTGCGAGGTGCATTCTTCCTTGGTGAATCCCATACGCCGCAAGGCGGTGTTCAACGTGTTCTCACTGATCGGCTTGCCCTGCACCCATGCCGATGGGAAGACAAGATCGCTTTCCAGATTCAGGGCACGTAATTCCTTAAGGATTTCGATGGCGTGCGGTGCCAGTGGCTTCACATGCTCCCGGCGCATCTTCATGCGCTCTTTCGGGATGGTCCAGACACCGGCTTGCAAATCGAATTCATCCCAACGCGCCTGCCTCAACTCACCAGGTCGGGGGTACAAAAGCACCATTAATTTCAACGCGCTTCTGGTTTCCGGCGTTCCACCTTCGTACTGCCAGATCGCACGAACTAATTCGCGATAGCTTTCCCAATCGGTCAATGCTGCTAGGTGTGTCACTTGTGTTTTTACTAAGGCGCCGCGCAGTGCGTAGGTCGGGTCATCGATTGCCCGAGCTGTGGCGATGGCATAACGAAACACCTGACCAATAACCGAGCGCATGCGCTTGGCGCTTTCGTAGTTTCCCTTAGCCTCTACCTTTCGCAGTACACCCAGAACGTCCGCAGCACTGATTTCAGCAACTGGTCGCGTGCCCAATTCCTGTTCGGCCAGTCCCAGCAACCACCGCTTTTTGGTCAGCGTTCGCTCTGCCAGACCGTCCTTCTCATGTTTCTTTAAGAGTTCAGTTGCAATCCGGCCAAACGTGTTTTCATTGACAGACCTTGCCCTTGCTTTCTCTTCTTTCGACCTCACCATCGGATCAACACCGTCCGCCAGCAATGTCCGTGCTGCAAGTCGGCGCTCCCGTGCTTTGGCAAGCGTCACTTCAGGGTAAGAGCCGAGCGCCATCAACTTTTGCTTGCCGTCGAACCGGTAAGCGAGCCGCCATAACTTTGATCCAGTAGGTCTTACCTCAAGAAACAAACCACCACCGTCAGCATGCCGGTGAGCTTTGTCTGTGGATTTAAATTTCCGAATTTGCGTATCATTTAAAGGCATTAGCGCCGCCTGTTGGTACCGGGGATCGGCGAATATCACCTCACCTCCAATGTACCAACAAATCAACCAATAAATTCGCTGGATACCAACACATTTGGGCGGACTTAACCGGACAAACGGCAAAGCTAAACCAACCTATATTATTGATTTTATTTTACATTTTAGGTCCTGCCGGACTGTATCGGAGGAACAAATGGTGCCCAGGAGAAGACTCGAACTTCCACGCCCATAAGGGCACTAGCACCTGAAGCTAGCGCGTCTACCAATTCCGCCACCTGGGCAGGCTTCGGAAAGAGAGCGTATCTAGGCGGGCATCGCGACGTTGTCAAACCAGAAAGCGCTGCCGCACAAAAGAAAACCCTCCACCGGGGAAAACGGTGAAGGGTCAGTCACGTGACTGGATGGCCGTGCAAGAAGCCTTGGAGTCAGTATTGTAAATCTCCCGGTAACCTTGCAAGCGCCATGCCTGTTTTGCCAGCCAGTGGATGCTGGCGGATTGAAAACGGGAGGCAATTCCGCTACGCCGAGGCCACCTTTCAAGGAGACAGAGTGTGACAGGTAAACTGGCGGTTGTTTTTGGCGGATCCGGCTTTGTCGGCCGCAATGTCGTGCGTGAACTGGCAAGCCGCGGCTGGCGAGTGCGGGCTGCTGTCCGGCGTCCACATCTGGCGCAGTTTCTGCGGCCCATGGGGGCTGTCGGACAAGTTCAGCTGTTTCAGGCCAATGTGCGCCACGCCGGTTCCGTTGCCGAGGCCCTGCAGGGCGCGGATGCGGTAATCAACCTGGTTGGCATTCTGGCAGAAGAAGGGGATCAGAGCTTTTCGGCTGTTCAGGCAGATGGTGCACGTGCCATTGCCTCTCTCGCGGCGAGTGAAGGCGTTGCGCAGGCCGTGCATGTATCTGCCATTGGCGCCCTTGCGGACAGTGAGAGTGTCTATGCTCGTACCAAGGCGGAGGGGGAAGCCGCCACGCGGGCGCATATGCCACAGGCAACCATCCTGCGCCCTTCCATTGTATTCGGGCCGCGCGATGATTTCTTCAACCGTTTTGCAGATATGGCAAGGCTGTCTCCCGCCCTGCCCCTGATTGGTGGCGGCAAGACCCGCTTCCAGCCTGTCTATGTGGATGATGTGGCAGACAGCGTTTGTGCGGCGTTTGAAAACCCATCTGCGAGCGGCAAAACCTATGAACTGGGTGGGCCTGGTGTCTATAGCTTCAGGGAACTGATGGAATACATGCTGAAGGTGATTGGCCGGCGGCGCCTTTTGGTGCCTCTGCCGTTTCCGGTTGCCGCCGCCATGGGCACCATTGGCCAGAACCTCGGCAAACTGCCTTTCGTTTCAGCGCCGCTGACAGCAGATCAGGTCGAACTTCTGAAGTCAGACAATATTGTCGGCATTTCCGGTGAAGACACTATTGGCACAATTGAGGATCTCGGTATTACACCTCAAACACTCGAGTCCATTCTGCCGGGCTATCTGGTGCGCTTCCGCAAATACGGACAGTTTTCGCCAGAAACTGTCTGACGGTAATCCCTGTACAGATTTCATGGTTGCCAGTCAGATATGTCCTCATCCAGCGTCTTGCCGCCGCGCCGTGCCATGGTGACCTGTTGCATCAGTAATCCGAGCACATCGCGCACACCGGCCTGTGTCACGCCGGAGACCACATGCACTCTCTGACCTGATATATCGGTCAGTTTCTGGCACTGCGTCTCCAGCTGGTCCGGTGGAATTGAGTCAGCCTTGTTCAGGATGACCAATTCATCCTTGGCAGCCAGAAGCTGGCTATACGCCTCCAGTTCCCGGCGGATAATCTGATACGCCCCAGCAACATCATCCTGAGTGCCATCAACCACGTGAAGGAGGGCTGCACAGCGTTCTACATGGCCCAAAAAACGGTCTCCGATTCCATGCCCCTCATGCGCCCCCTCTATCAGGCCTGGAATATCCGCCATGACGAAACTTTGCCCCGGACCCAGGCGCACGACGCCAAGATTGGGATGAAGGGTCGTAAACGGATAATCAGCAATTTTGGGCTTTGCAGCAGAAACAGCAGAAAGGAAAGTGGATTTGCCTGCATTGGGCAGGCCGACAATACCAATATCCGCAATCAACTTCAGCCGCAACCATATCGTTCGCTCCTCACCAGTCTGGCCGGGATTTGCATGGCGCGGCGCCTGTGATGTGGAGGATTTGAAGCGAGCATTCCCAAAACCGCCGTTACCGCCCTTGGCCAGCAAGGCCTGTTGACCCGGTTCCGTCAAGTCAGCAATCAGTGTTTCTTCATCTTCCTCATAGATCTCGGTACCAACAGGCACCTTGATGATGACATCCCCGCCATCAGCACCCGTACGGTTGCGCCCCATGCCATGCACGCCAGTTTGGGACTTGAAATGCTGCTGATAGCGATAGTCAATCAGTGTGTTGAGATTCTCAACAGCCTCGGCAAACACGTGCCCACCGCGGCCACCATCTCCCCCATCAGGCCCGCCGAACTCAACAAATTTTTCACGGCGGAAGGATACGCATCCCGCGCCCCCGTTACCACTGCGGATAAATATTCTGGCACGGTCGAGAAATTTCATGACGGCATTCCTTCTGCGGCTAGACGGTATTGGCGGCCAGACAGGTGCTTTTCACGGGCCGCGCACCAGACTTCCTGCGCAGGTCCTACAAATGTGAACCCTGCCTTTTCCATTACCCGGCCAGAAGCGGGATTATCAGTATAGTGCTCACCATAGATATCCACAAATCCAAGCCTCCGCCATAAATATGGGCACAATACGGACAAAGCCTCTGTCATCAGGCCAGCTCCCCACCATTTCCTGGCCAGCATAAATCCAACCCAGATCACTTCTTCACCGGTCACATGATGGGCCTCAAGGTGCCCCCCCATATTTCCGGCCAACTCGCCATTCGCGAAGATACCAAGGCCTGCATTGCGTGACGGGTCCCTCGTTGCAGCTTGCTCTAGCCTGTCAGCAACATAGGAGCGCGAAACAGGCCACGGCCATGAAGCCGTCATCTTCACCACGTCATAGTCATTAACGACAGCGAAATACGCCGCTTCATCCTGCATGGTGAGCGGGCGCAGTTCCAGTCTTGCGGTTTTGATCACATCAGTCATTTTCTATACGCTCAAAATAAAAAAGGAGGGCCGCAGCCCTCCTTCGTGTTCCTAAAGGAAATAACTGGAGCTTATTCGGCTTCTATGGGGTCAACACTCACGATGCTCTTGTCATCACGCGTGCGACGGAAGGAGACATTGCCCGTAACCTTGGAAAAAATCGTATGATCCTTCCCCATACCAACATTATCGCCAGGATGAAATTTTGTGCCGCGCTGACGGATGATGATGTTGCCAGGAATAACAAGTTCCCCGCCAAATTTCTTCACACCAAGGCGCCGACCTTCGGAGTCGCGACCGTTACGGGATGAGCCGCCTGCTTTTTTGTGTGCCATTAGTCTTTACTCCTCTTCAGATTTCGCCGCAGCGGCCTGATCAACTTTTGCCCGTGGCGGTTTACCGGCAAGCAACTCGCGTGCCTGCTCGACCCATTCTTCACGCTCCGCGCGGCCACGCAATTCGAGTTCTTCGTCCATTTTCGTCACAGCAGCGGCATCCATTTCAGCGATCTGCTTAAGTGACGAGATACCGTAACCCTCAAGCTTCTCTTTCAGCTTGGGGCCGACGCCGCCGATCAAGGACACATCATCCTTGATATCAGATTGAGGCGCGTCTGCAGCTGGTGCTGCTTCCTTCTTCGGTGCCGCTTTCTTCTTGGCTGATGGTTTTGCACCACCAGTCAAAATGTCGGTAACACGCAAGACTGTTAAGTGCTGGCGATGCCCGGCCTTGCGACGATATGTCTGGCGACGGCGCTTCTTGAAGACCACAATCTTCTTGGTGCGGGCCTGCTCAAGAATTTCTGCGGCGACAGCAGCGCCATCAACACGTGGGCTGCCAACCGTTACACCGCTGTCTCCCGCGACCATGAGAACGTCGTCGAGTGTCACAACATCACCCGGCTCACCGCTCAGTTTTTCGACTTTGATAACATCATTGGCAGCAACTTTATATTGCTTGCCGCCTGTCTTCACGACTGCATACATATTCGATTTCCTTGTTTACGAGGTCTTGCCTCAACGGATCCTTTTTATTCCCGGAACTTCTGTCAGGGTTTTGAAAAGAGACGGCGTCATAATGACAAATCATGACGCCGTCAACTTGAAATGCCCCCAGTTAAAGGGGAATATCGCCCGCTCAGTCGTCCAGTACGCTGTTCACCAACGCCCGGATATGCGCGCGGTGTGCCTTTGCATCGGCGCTCTGACCGAAAGCGATCAGTCCAAGACGGTTATTGATATCCATAATGGCACCGAGCGCAGCTGAGCGGGACACATTGCTGTGCGCGCCCGCTTCAAGCGCCGCAATCAACTGCCCGGTGTAAAGCACCTGCAGGTTCTGGCGGAAGGTGTTGGGGTTGCCGGTCAGGTCTCCACCGAAAACGGCCTCATTAAGATCTAGCAGCATCTCGGCGGCGGAATACTCACCACCATAGATCTGGTAGTTCGTCATGCGATCCAAAACCGCGGCACTTGTCAGATGTGTCAGAACGTCACGCTGAATGCCAAGTGCCCGCTCGTGGATTTTCGGATCCTCAGTCACGCCGAAGAAATCAAAGCCACGACGCTGGCTCTGCAACATGGCGGCCAGCTCTTCAGGTACGGCAAAAGCCTCTGGAGCGAAGAGTTCCTCAGCCAGGTAAGCCATAGCGGCTTCCTGTCGCGCCCGGGGTACGGGCGTGAAGGCCTGCGTTGCACCAGACTGTCCCTGTGCTGCACGTTCCACATAAATGCCGCCGATATAGCGAGACACGGAACGCGCCATCGAAGACTGCTGACCGGTCAGAGTCAGATATCCGGACACAACATCCTGATAGCTGCTGCCTTCATCATCATACTTGTCGAGCAGGCGTCCCATCAGGTCGCGCGCCAGTTCTGCACGGTCACGGCCATAGACAATCATGTCATTGGACATGTCACCAATCATGACCCGGGGGTCGATCCCCCAGCCACCAGAGGCGCGCATATCGTCAGCATCATTACCAAAAGCAAGACCCGGCTCAAGCGAGCGCTCAAGATGCGCCTTACGTTGTGCAGGGTCATCCATTTCAGGCGCATAGCCGAAAATGATTGCCCAGTCGTCATAAGGTCCGGGGCGCGTATTGGTATAGTCACCCTGTGTCATGCCAAGTGGCGCGACATTAAGGGCAGGATAGTCCATCACAGAGCCTGCTATGATACCATTTGTGACAGACGCATCATGCACTTCTCGTGGCCCATGCAGGATACTCGCCTTCATATTGTGATTAAGCCCGAGCGTATGCCCGACTTCATGCAGGATAAGATAGTAGAGACCCTGATCAACCAACTCACTTTGTTCAGTAGCCGTCATGCCGTCGCGCATGGCAGCCATACTGGCAAACATCAAGTTTTGCTGCAGCACATGCCCGAATTCACAGTTCCGGTCGTCATGAGAATGAGACGGAAACATTGAAGCATTTGCCTCAGTGTCAAAAAGGCTGGTGAAGAAGAGGCGGTTCGTCAGGAACACATATTCCAGCATGATGTCTGCGGCCAGAATTTCACCTGTGCGCGGATTGGTAAAGCTTGGCCCATACCCGCCAAATGGTGGAATAGGAGAGGATGTCCAGCGCAACACATTATAGCGGACGTCACCGGCATCCCAGTCTGCATCATCAGGCTGCACCTTGACTTCAACAGCATTGGAGAATCCGGCTTTCTCGAAAGCTTCGTTCCAGGCCAGAGTGGCATCACGGATAGTATCGCGATACTCCTCAGGCGTTGTATTTTCAATCCACCATGTGATTGGCTTAACCGGATCAGAAACAGCCGCATCAGGGTCCTGCTTCTCGAGGCGCCAGCGATTAACAAGATCACGATACGGTGTAGATGATGGGTCCGTCAGGTCTGTCACCCGATCCAGGAAATAGCCCACGCGATAATCGTCGAAACGCGGCACGAACCCTTCTTCCGGCATCGCCAGAATGGAATGCTGTACCTTGATAGTGACCGCACGAGCATCGGTTACGGCCTCGCTGCCAAAGGCAATCGGCGCCGGATTTGTGTACACATAATCCACGACGACATCGAGATTTTCGGGGTAGTTGCGGATGTCATCATATTTCGTACGATCGCTGGCAAGGCCGCCCAGAGAAAAACTGAATGGCGGCGCTTCGGGATTTGGAGACGGTTTTACTTGATGCAGATCCTCTGAAAGGAACAGACCATCAGCCTTGACCAGATAGCTGGCAGGCGCCGCATCATCACCTTCAACGGCTTCAGTTTCAGCATCCACATCCACGACAGACAGGATGGCGTCAGAGATGTTTGCATCTGCCGCACGGGAAAGCTCATTCTCCGGATCGAAATAGAAAGACGTATTTCTTTCGACAACTTCGATGGAATTGTAGTGTTTCTCGAAGCTGATGATACGCTGGTCGCGATAAGCGCCCTTGAATGTGCCTGCCGACAAGACCCCATTTTCCGTATGGGAATAGACGATGAACTCTTCACCAAGCTGATCCTCGGAAATCTCCATGTAGAGTGAACCATCCTCAGGATCCTGATAGAGTGGAAAAATCCCCACTATGACATCGAAATCTTCTGTAAATTCCTCAATAGTTTCAGCATCGTCTTCTTCATCGTCCTCATCATCCTGCGCCAGGGCAGGTGCCGCGGTAGCAAGAAGCAGTGAGAATGACCCCAAAGCAGCCATAAACCAGGCATGATTGGAAGACAGCAATAGCTGTTCAAGGCGTGAATTGCGCATGGAAGAACCCCTCGTTACGACCCATTTTGCAACGACAATGCCGATTATGGCCAAAAGTGGCAAGGCAATATGAAGCCCATGACTGATTGGTAAGGTAAGGATTACCCCCTGGCGGGAGGCATGCAGAAGGCCCCAAAGGCAAGCGTCAAACGATATATGCCACACTCAGCGACGATAATCAGGCGCATTGGGTATTGACATCAAGGCACAAATGTTCTATATTTGTTCTTATATTTGATTGCAATATTGAAAGGTAGAAGCCGTAAGTCTTGGTCAACATTGTGGCAGATCCTGATGTAAGCATCCCCGGTGCGTACCGCCCTCTCCACGTTACTGTACACACGAACCTATGCCTTCGGGATTGCGCTGACTGACAGCCACGCTGTTCCTCAACAGAATTCTCGCATATACGCCGGCTTGAGGAGACTTCCCTATGTCAGACACATCATCACAGACCTCCGGCCGCGGCGCTGGCGCAGGCTTCATGGCGGAGCTCAACCGCGACAAGGAACACCGTGACAAATCCGGTTCCCTCAAGCCATTAAGCCGGTTATGGCCTTTCGTGGCACGCTACCCCGGCAAAATTGCCATTTTCCTGTTTTTCCTTGTCGTTGCTGCTTTTCTCAGCCTTGCCCTGCCATCGGCGGCACGCCTGCTGGTAGATTGCGGTTTTGGCGATAACACCGCGGCACTTTCCTATTGCAAGAACTTTGCATTGGGCGACCCCGCCGCCATCAGTTCCTATTTTCGGCTGGCGGTAATTCTCGCGATACTTGTCGGCCTTACCAGCGCGCTGCGGTTTTATTATGTTAGTGTACTTGGTCAGCGCGTCATTACAGATTTGCGACGCGCCGTTTATGACCATCTTCTTTCGCTGAGCCCGACTTTCTATGAGCGCATCCGAACCGGGGAAGTCCTCTCCCGCCTGACAACAGATACCACGCTGATTGAAACAGTGATCGGGTCGTCCGTTTCATTTGCGCTGCGCTCTATCGCGACAACCCTCGGCGCCCTTATTCTGATGTTGCTTGTCAGCTGGAAACTGACGCTGATGGTGATTGCCATCGGTCCGGTTGTAGTGTTGCCCGCTATCTTTCTGGGACGCCGCATCCAGCGGCTCTCCCGCGACAGTCAGGACCGGCTTGCGGATGCTTCTGCCAGAGCGGGAGAAAGCCTTGGCGCCATTCAGACCGTTCAAGCCTTCACAAGAGAAAATGATGAGCGCGCCGCTTTCGGCGACACGGCCGAGAGCACTTTCACAGCAAACCGTGCCCGGCTCCTGGCGCGAAGTTTCATGACGGCGGTGATTTTCTCTGGCGGCCTCGTCGCGATGATTTTTATCTTCTGGTATGGCGCAACCGAAGTGACAAAAGGGAACATCAGCGCAGGAGAAATTCTTCAGTTTTCGATGCTCGCCTTCTTTGCCGTCTCCGGGGCAGGGTTTCTGACCGAAACCTGGGCTGAGTTTCTCCGTGCTGCCGGGGCCACTGAACGCCTGATGGAATTACTTGACGAGACACCGGATATTGCCGCCCCGCCTGAGGCAAGAACGCTTGGCAAGACGCATGGTGAAGTCCGATTTGACAATATCAGTTTTGCGTATCCCTCTCGCGCCAGTGATAGCGTCCTCGATAGCGTCTCGTTTACGGTTGCACCTGGCGAAACTGTCGCACTGGTGGGGCCGTCCGGCGCCGGCAAAAGTACAATTTTTCAACTCCTTTTGCGGTTTTATGACCCCACCTCCGGCATCATCAGCATTGATACCATTCCATATAGAGAACTATCACCCGACAGCATACGCCAGCAATTCGCGATTGTTCAGCAGGCAACGCCCCTCTTCTCAGGCTCTGCAATGGAAAACATCCGTTATGGGCGCATAGAAGCGACAGATGATGAGGTTATTGCAGCAGCAAAAGCCGCCTATGCTGATCAATTTATTCGCCGTCTGCCTGATGGATATAATACTGACCTGGGCGAGCGCGCGACCACCCTCTCCGGCGGCCAGCGCCAACGCATTGCCATAGCCCGCGCCATATTGCGCAATGCTCCTGTGCTTTTGCTGGATGAAGCTACCAGTGCGCTGGATGCAGAAAGCGAGCAGGCAGTTCAACGCGCCTTCACCGAAATTTCACGCGACAGGACAACGCTCGTTATCGCCCACCGCCTTGCCACAGTCCTTTCCGCCGACAGAATTATCGTCATGAATGAGGGCTGTATTGTGGAAGAGGGAACTCATACGGAACTGGTTGCACAAAATGGTCTGTATGCGCGTCTTGCGCGCCTCCAGTTCGATCAGGCGCGTGAAACAGAGGCTGCCCTTAGCGGATAAAATGATCTTCTGGTCAGGACTTCGTCCAAACCTAAAGTGCTGGCCCCAGATGCTCACGCACAAAGGCATCAAGCAGCTTTAACGTCTCCAACCGCGTTTCGCTGGAGGACAGATAGTGATCCTCACCGCGCAACCAAACTAGCCTGACGTTTTTGTCCTCACGCCGCAGGGCGCGTTCCATGATTTCACTCTGGCGTATGGGCACAACTGTGTCATCACGCCCATGGATAAGTAAGACCGGTGCCATAAAGGAGGCGGCATGGTTTGCAGGTGATATCTGGTCCAGCTTTTCGCGCTCCTCTCTACGATCACCGATCACCGCCTGCCAGTAGGAATATACCCAGTGATCGCGCCCGCGGTCCCGGCGCTCGTCATCCAGCATACGCGGCAAATCACTGACAGGCGCTATGGCCGCAACACACTGGTAAAGATCGGGCGTGAACGCGCCTCCGGCCAAAGCCGAGTAACCTCCATAGCTTGCGCCAATGATACAAACTCTCTCCGGGTCAACATATCCGCCGCGGATCAATGCCTGCACGCCATCAGTAACATCATCCTGCATTTTAAGGCCCCATTCACCGCGCCCGGCCAGAAGAAAATCTACGCCAAAACCATCAGAACCGCGAAAATTTGGTTGCAGAACGAGATAACCGCGACTGGCAAAATACTGTGCCATCCAGTCAAAGCGGACGCTATCGTAAGCTTCGGGCCCGCCATGTGGCATGACGATCAACGGCATCTGTTGCCGTTCTTCCGGTGTACGATTCAAAGGCCACGTCAAAATGGACGGGATCGTCAGGCCATCACGCGCTTTATATTCAATCACATCAGCGGGTGCGACAAATTCCTGCGTTATCTTCGGTCGCGCGCCCAAGGTGCGCTTTAGCTCATTATTTACGCGATCATACAGATAATATTCACCAGAACTGCCACCACCAGTCACGAAAATCAAAAAGGTATCGAACTCCTCTCCCCATCCCATGAAGTAAACAGCGCTGTCTGCAAATGTATTCTGAACACGCTGCATTGCCTGAGTGAGATCTGCATCGTAGAAATCATAGGAAGGACGCATGCCGCCGTATTCAACACCATAAACAATGCGATTGGCGTCAGTGATGACGCGCTCAACACTTGCATCTTCACGGACAAAAATTTCTGGCGAAAAGTTGCCATCAAAGCTGAGTTCATAGAGGGCGTCATAGCCATTGCGGCTTTTACCAATCACGATCAGGGCAGACTTGTCCTGCTTGACACCTACAACTGAAAACGGAACGAACTCAGACTCAGTTTCATAAACCAGTTCCCAATCACGCCCCGGTCTGGTCCAAAGCTTATACTCGTTTCGCCGATTATCATAATCTTCGCGTGCGAGGATTTTACCATTCTGGTCAACAAACCAGTCAATCGTCGTGCTTCGCCCACGCACAAAATTTCTTGATCGCCCGTTATCGAGATCAACTTTCAAAAGGCTATAAATAGGATCACCGCCGCCACGCATATAGGCAGGCATAAAAACACGGTCTTCTCCAGCAACATGCCCGACAATTTTTCCAAGACCGGATTGCGCCGGATATAACTCGTCATTAGTCCGCAACAGCTGAACAAAATCCTGCTTTTCCAGATTGACTGAGAAAGCTGCCGAATAATCAAACCTGCCCCCATATGCACGAGTAGCTTCTGAAGCGCCTACAATAGCATATCTGTCATTTGCAAAGCGAACATAACGCGCATTTGTATTATCCGTATTCACGGCCATAATAGTCCCCTCACCCAACTTGAAGACACTCATCAGGTCAATACCGTCAACATTGGCGAGATAAGCCAGCTTTTCTCCGTCAGGTGAGATCGACACATCACTGATGAAAGGCAGTTCACCATATGCTTCAATCGGCGGTAATGCTGCAGCATTTCCAGTAGCTAGCACGATAGCTGCAATCAAAACTGAACGTATATTGCCCATTATAAACCCCATATTGACCCTTCATTTAGGCAGGCTAGCACCATCAAGATTGAAAGAAAACCGGGTAGGTAGCAATGCCTTGCCCCACGCACCATTGACGGGATAACATAACACCCATGGAAAAATGCTAGCTGCTCTTTCAGACAGACCCATCACCCGGGTGATCGTCATTTACCTGATGGTCGCGTGGATTATCATGCAGATTGCCGAAGTGATGGTACCTGCGTTGAATATGCCAGACTGGGTAAATTCAGCGATGGTCCTGCTGTTGATCACCTTTTTTCCTGTGGTGCTGCTCATAAACTGGAGCTTCTGGTCCAAAGCATCCACGGACAGCTCCAAGGACGCCAAAGACAGCAAAAAAACCTTCAAGTTTGATTACGTCATCTATGGAGCGGCTGGCATTGTCATGATTCTGATCGGCACCGATCTGATGACAAAGGATCGGCGGATCGGTGAAACCAGCCAGAAGCAGTTAGTAGAGAATGCCTACAGAACAGTCCCGCCCGGGGAAGCGGCTACAGCTGATGATGGGCACTTTCATGGCACAGATGATATCTCAATCGCCGTGTTACCGTTCACAGATCTGAGCCAAAATAAGGATCAGGGGTATTTTGCCGATGGCATCGCTGAGGAACTTCTAAACACCCTTTTCCGATTGGATGGTCTGCGTGTCGCAGGGCGCACATCCTCTTTCGCGATGAAAGCTTCTGCCGCCAATCCTGAGATGATCGGCGCCTCGTTAAATGTTGACCACATCCTGACCGGATCAATCCGGGAGCAAGAAGGGCGATTTCGTATCTCAGTCCAGCTCATTGAGATCTCGGATGGATACGTATTGTGGTCTGAGAGCTATAACGAAGTATCTGAGAACATCTTTGACGTACAGGAGAAGATTGCGCGGTCAATTTCAGATGAACTGGAGATCATCCTGCACAATAAGGACGGTACGCGTCTGGTAGAAACACCCACAATGAGTGCGGCAGCTTATGCGCTTTATCTTCAGGGACATGCCGCAAGCATACCGCGGGTTGGGGATGCCTTGCCAAAAGCAGTCACGTTCTATGAGGCAGCATTAGAGGAAGACCCTGAATTCGCCCGCGCCTGGGCAGCCCTTGCGGAAGCTTACATGCAGATGCCGACTTATCGCGATGTGAATCTGGAAGAACATTGGATCAAGGCAGAAACAAGCGCCCTGCGCGCCATCAGCATTGATCCTGATCTTGCTGATGGACACGCCATACTAGGAGCTGTGTATATGCAGCAGCGCAAATATGTGCTGATGCAGGAAAGCCTCAACCGCGCTATCGCGCTGGATCCGAAGAATGTGGAAATTATTCATTACTATGCCCTTGGCCTGCTGCAAGTAGGGCGCCTTGATGAGGCGCAAAAGTATTTTGAGCGCATTGTGGTGCTGGACCCCAAATTCCCTTACGGTCTCAACGGCTTGGCTTATTTCAACATTATGAAGAATAATCTTGACCGGGGTGAGAACCTTGCCCGTCAGGCCCTGATGCTGGGCTTTTTGCCTGCGAACGTGATGCTGGGTGAAGCTGCGGCGATTCGCGGCGATACGGAGCGGGCTCAACGATTGATCGGGCCGATATTCAAACTTGGCGTTATCAGAGAATTTTCTGCCGAGGAAATTGATACTTTGCTTGCTGGCTCTCTAAGTCAGGACACTGCCATAAAACAAGAGGCATTGGACATCATTGACCAGCATTTAAGCAGCGGCAAACCCCTCAAGGAAGGCTTAATCCCCTATTTTCTCGTCAGGCTGGGAGAGACCGAGAAGGCATTCGATGTTTTCCAAAAGATCAATTCGCTCTGGAACGAGATATCCCTGGGCAATATATGGTCAAGCTACGGAGCAGGCGCCCGCCAGCATCCTGCATTCAAACCATTTGCCCGTGACATTGGTCTGGTGACCTATTGGGACGAATTTGGATGGCCTGACCAATGCGCGCGCATCAGCGAAACAGATTTCAACTGTACCTGAACTACGGGATCACTTGTGGCTGACGGGGTCCGCATCCCGCAGTCCCCAGAGATGAAGGGCGTATGCGTAAAGATGTGCACGCTCCTCCAGTTGCTCAAAACGCGCTGCAGACCCGCCATGACCAGCCGACATATTCATCCGGAGCAGGAAAGGTCCACCCGTTGCCTCGTCCCGAAGACGCGCAATCCATTTGGCCATTTCCCAATAAGTAACGCGATAATCTGTCAGTCCGCCGGTCGCGAGAATGGGCGGATAGTCGCGGGACTTTTGTATATTCTCGTAAGGAGAATAGTCCCTAATCCACCTATACCCTTCAGGGTCGTGAATGGGGTCGCCCCATTCTGGCCATTCCGGCGGCGTCAAAGGCAAGCTTTCATCAGAAATTGTATTCAGCACATCAACGAATGGAACAGCAGCAAGCACACCAGCAAACAGGTCAGGTCGCAAATTTACTGACGCGCCAACCAGTAATCCGCCAGCTGATCCGCCATAAGCGACGATGCGGCCCGCAGAGGTATAGTCTTTCTCTACAAGGCTTTCTGCACAGCACACAAAATCTGTGAAACTGTTCATCTTCTTGCTCAGCTTGCCATCAAGATACCATTGCTGTCCTTTGGCTGAACCACCGCGTATATGGGCAAGCGCGTAAATCGCCCCCCGGTCCACCATGGAAAGCACATTGGGGGAGAACCCATCATCAATATATGCGCCGTATGATCCGTACCCATACAGCAGAACAGGGGCAGAGCCATTCAATGGTGTCTCTTTTAGCCGCAAGGTAACCATCGGAATCCCTGAACCATCCTGCGCAACAGCATCATGGCGCTCGACTACATACAGTTCCGGGTTGTGCCCACTGGGCACTTCGCGTCGTTTACGCAAACGGCGCGCACCAGTTTTCATGTCATAATCGATCGTCTCTGTAGGCCGGGACATGCTTTCGTAATAGAACCGAAGCGTATCCGTTTCATACTCACGCCCCTGGGAATACCAGACGCTATATGCCGACTCATCAAACGCAATCTCTTCCTCATGCCCGTCATAGTGACCGACCACAATCCGAGGGCGGGCATTTTTGCGCTCGAGGCGCACCGTATAATCTTTGAAATTCGTGAAATCGCTGATCAACGTACCTGCCTGATAGGGAATAACATCTTCCCAGTTTTCACGCTCTGGCGCACTGAGCAGCGTACGCATCATCTTGAAATCAACCGCACCATCCCGGTTTGTTCTGATATAGAACCAGTCCTGATAATGATCGATATAATATTCTTCTCCCTTTTTTCTCGGGGCAAGAACAACCGGCCTTGAAAAGGGCGCATTTGCGGGAATGAAAAGTGTCTCCGTTGTTACCTGGTCTCCAATATGAATGATAATATAGACACCGCTTGTGGTTTTCCCCACACTGAGAAACATACCAGTGTCTGTCTCTTCGTAGACAAGTTCGTCTTCTTGCGGGTGTGTGCCCAAAACATGGCGCTTAACGCGTCTTGGGCGCTGGTTATCATCCCGTTCAATATAGAAGAAACTGCCTGAATCAGCAGCCCACACAGCCTCGCCATCAGTATTTGCAATCGGACCGTCAAGAATCTGGTCTGTGTCCGCATCCCTTACTTGCAACGTATAATATTCTGAACCAAGTCGATCAGCGCCGCAGACAATATACCTATGGTTTGGCGAACTCTCGACACACCCTATCGAAAAGAACTCACTGTCTCCAGCTTCGGCATCGCCATCAAACAGGACCTTCTCAGCGCCACCATCACGATCTGAACGCATGTAAACAGGGTAATTGCCCCCCTGTCGAAATTTGGTGTAATAAGCATACGGCCCATCAGGCGTTGGCACCGATGCATCATCCTCCTTAATCCGCCCACGCATTTCTGCGACAAGCTGCTGACGAAGCTCCTCAAGGTTACCCGTCATAGATTCATAGTAATTATTCTCCGCCTCCAGGTGCTGATAGATATCTGGCTTCAGAACCGACGGGTCCCGAAGCACCTCTTGCCAGTTCTCATCTTTCATCCAGGCATAATTATCGATACGCTTCTCACCATGCTGAATAATTTCAACTGGTTCCTTGCGCGCAGC
This sequence comes from Parvularcula sp. IMCC14364, assembly GCF_030758415.1. NCBI lineage: Bacteria > Pseudomonadati > Pseudomonadota > Alphaproteobacteria > Parvularculales > Parvularculaceae > Parvularcula > Parvularcula sp. IMCC14364. The sequence continues at coordinate 3,060,315 of NZ_CP132334.1, forward strand.
AGGCGCGTTGATTGGGGAGGATAAATCTGGTTTTTTCATCGTCGTGATTGTTCGTGACTGGCTGGAAATTCAACAATAGCAATATCAGGTCATCTGACCCAGCTCCATGGCAAAATATGATTTCGCCTCTAGCCGCTAATACAGACCATATTCTGCTTTATCGTTTTAAGGTCAAAAAGAAACCATGGAGCGGGTAACGGGAATCGAACCCGTAACTTAAGCTTGGGAAGCTCGCGTGATACCTTTTCACCATACCCGCCCTAGAAGACAACTTATGGGCCTTGACGGGCTGATGCGTCAAGAATTCCTGTATTCCGGGATCACGACGAGTTTACCCGGGATAGCGGATACACCGTTTGCAACCGCGCCCGGTTGCTTTAGTCTTTGCCAACAACAGCGTCCGGCCAGACGGGCGACCAAGGCAGACAAGGCAGGGCAGAGACATGGCTGACGGGACGGCAATCAACAAATGGAGCGATCCGGATTTCACGGCTGATGGCACGCGGCGCGCAGCTGTGGGCTTGAAACAGCTTGAGACGCTCTGGTTCAACACCGGAACCTTGTGCAATATCGAATGCGTCAATTGCTATATTGAAAGCTCGCCAACCAATGACCGACTTGTCTATCTGACGCCGGAAGACGTGGCCCCCTATCTTGCGGAAGCCAGGCAGATGGGGACACAGGAAATTGGCTTCACCGGCGGCGAGCCAATGATGAACAAGGATATTATTCGCATCCTTGAAATGACTCTGGAACACGGCTTTCAGACGCTGGTGTTGACCAATGCAATGAAACCGTTGATGCGCCCACGCGTACAGGAAGGCCTGCTTGACCTGAAAGAGCGCTTTGGCAGTCAGCTGACACTGCGCATCAGCCTCGATCATTATTCAAAGGAACTGCACGAGAAAGAGCGTGGCAAAGACACTTATCAACCCGCTCTGGACGGGATGCAGTGGCTGGCAGAGAACGGCTTTACCATGACTGCAGCGGGGCGCACCTGCTGGGGCGAGGATGAGTCCGAAGCCCGGCAGGGGTATAAAAAGGTGTTCGATTCCATTGGCGTACAGATTGATGTAACTGACCCGGAAGCGCTTGTCTTGTTTCCAGAAATGAATGATGGGGGAGACCCGCCGGAAATTACTGTAGAATGCTGGGGCATACTGAACAAGAAGCCATCAGACATTATGTGTGCAACATCACGCATGGTCGTGCGACACAAAGGGGCCGGACGGGCAGAAGTGCAGGCCTGCACGCTTTTAGCTTATGACCAGCAGTTCAACCTTGGCGGCTCTCTTGAAGAGGCATCCCAGCCTGTAAAACTGAACCATCCCCATTGCGCAACATTCTGTGTACTGGGCGGCGGCTCTTGCTCCTGACGAATTGATGGCCGAGGACTATCAGAAAGATCATGCCGGCAAGGAGCTGGCATTGGAAGCGCGGGCAAGCGAAGCCGAGCGCCTCTCATCTCCTTCCGTTGCGCGTAATCGCGATGCCATTCGTGATGTCTTCTGTGATCACATGCCGGATATGGGCACAGTGCTGGAAATCGGTTCTGGTACCGGCGAACACGCCGTACATATCTCTCGCAGACTGCCTGACCTTACCTGGACCCCCTCCGACCCTGATGCGGCATCACGGCGCAGTATTATTGCGTGGGCAGATTATTTGAACCTTACCAATGTTCACGCGCCCCTTGACCTGGATGTGGCACACGCCGACTGGTTCAAGCGGCCAGACATTCCAACACCACTGATCGGGATGATGTCTGTCAACATGATCCATATTGCCCCGTTTGAAGCCGCCGAGGGTCTGTTCGCGGGGGCTGGTGCCTTGCTCCAGAAAGAGGGACGATTATTCCTTTATGGTCCTTTCCTGAGGGAGGGAAAGACGGCACCCTCTAACCACGCATTTGACGAAAGTCTGAGGTCACGGGACCCCCGCTGGGGCGTGCGTGACCTCGACCGGGATATATTGCCGCTAGCGCGCAGGGCCGGATTGTCCTTGCAAAAAGTCATCCAGATGCCCGCCAACAACCTCGCTGTTATCTTCTCCAGGGAGTGATTGCAGTGAAGTCCGTGTTTTGACATTCGGTCGGCACGGCCTCAGATTAAGGATATATCGGGGCAAAGGCCGGCAGAATAGTTATTACAGGAGTTTCAACATGAAAATCAGCTTTCAGATTATGGCGGGCATTGCAAGTTTAGCCTTGCTAGCTGGCAGCCACAGCATGGCGACGGAACCTGAGGACAGTCCATATAACGCAGATCTTGCAGAAAAATTGGGGGCGGATGAATATGGGATGCGTTCATATGTGTTCGTCACTTTATTGACTGGCCCAGCCGAGATAACTGACGCAGACGAACGCAACGCGCTGTTTCGGGGGCACTTTTCCAATATGGCGAAGTTGGCGGAGGACGGAAAACTGGTTCTGGCGGGTCCCTTCATTGAAGGAGAGCCAAAGCGTGGGCTTTTCATCTTTGATGTCAAGACGGTTGAAGAAGCTCAGTCACTGGTGGAAACCGATCCTGCTGTGGCGGCAGGCATCTTCAAAGCTGAGTACACGAAGTATTACGGGTCGGCTGCCTTGAAAATGATCAACGATATTCACGGCACAATTCAGAAAACAAAAATTGAATAAGCATTGTGCTTTCAATCAAGTCCTGCATGTCTCTCAAAAAATTCATCACGCAGGCTGACCGTTGATTCAACACCGAGTTTTTCATAATTTCTGTTCAGCCATTGACGGGCAGAAGTGCGACCACGGTCACGCAGAGACTTCAGAAAAGTCCAGTCCGTATTATACTTGGTAGCCACTGACAGGTCCTGCAAATACTGGTCCGCGCGGATATTGTGAAACAGTATGTCCACATATGAGTCACGATACTCTTCCTTCAGCATATCCTTCCGGATAAGTTTCTGAACGAATGACACCGCCCGCATCTCTTTCAGGAGAGATGAGTTGAAAGAAATTTCGTTAACGCGGTTATGGATTTCCGCGGCTGTCTTTGGAATTTCCTGACGCTCTATCGGGTTCAGCATCACAACCAATACGTCGCGGCTTTCCCGATCATAAAATAAAGGCCAGAGCGGCGGATTACCGGTAAAGCCGCCATCCCAGTAGTGCTCGCCGTCAATCTCAACAGCCTGATAAAGGTTGGGCAGACAAGCGGAAGCCATGACAACGTCAGCCGTGACCTCTTCACGACTGAAAACCTTCACTTTGCTGCTGCGCACATTAGTTGCAGATATATATAGCTTGGAAGTATTGCCCTCATGCAGTTTTTCAAAATTCACATGTCGCTCAAGAATATCCTTGAGCGGATTGATGTTCATAGGGTTGAACTGGTACGGAGAAACGGCCTGTGTGAATGTCCCCATCATCATGTAATGAGACCATTCCTTTATGTCCTGCAGATGCGGGTACATATCATAAATGACTTCAGGCAGAAACTGATCCCAACTGAGTTAGGTTTTGCCAATATCTTCCCAGAAATTGTGCAGGCACTGGCGCGCCTGTTCAGGCCCGCCCAGCGTCATTCCGTAGCACATGATCGTGGCGTTCATCGCGCCTGCCGAAGCGGCTGTGATACTGGAGAATTCGACACGGCCATCTTCCAGCAGGTAGTCAAGCACACCCCAGGCGAAGGCGCCATGGGCGCCGCCCCCTTGCAGGGCAATATCCAGTCGTTTTGTATTTGACTTGGTCATGCCACCTTGTCCTGACTTATTGAGCGACCCAGCCGCCATCGATATTGATAGAAGCACCATTGGCACCAGCGCCAGCCTCCGAGCACAGATAAACAATCAGTCCATTTAACTGGTCATAGGTAATAAAGCGCTTGGTTGGCTGTGCTTTCAGCATAACATTATTCTTGACTTCTTCTTCCGTCATGCCACGCGCCTTTGCCGTATCTGTTATCTGTCCCGCGACCAAGGGCGTTTCAACATAGCCGGGACAAATAGCGTTGCAGGTTATACCATATTCGGCAACCTCAAGCGCTACGGTCTTGGTCAGACCGATGATACCGTGCTTTGCCGCCACGTAAGCTGACTTAAAAGGGGAAGCAACCAATCCGTGAACTGAGGCAAGGTTTATTATGCGCCCGGAGCCCTGTGATTTCATGATTGGAACAGAGTGTTTGATTGTATGGAATGCTGATGAAAGGTTTATGGCAATAATAGCATCCCACTTGTCATCAGGAAATTCATCAATAGGCGAAACTTTCTGTATACCAGCGTTATTCACAAGAATATCAATGCTGCCAAATGTCTCCTTTGCCTCACTGACCAGCGCAGCGATCTCAGCTGGCTTCGTCATATCGGCCCCATTGTAAATTGCCTTTACGCCATGCTGTTCAAGCTGCAGGCGATTTTTCTCAATCTCGTCAGCATCGCCAAAGCCATTCATGACAATGTTAGCGCCTTGGGCAGCAAGCCCTTGCGCAAAACCAAGCCCAATGCCGGAAGTTGAGCCTGTGATGATAGCGTTTTTGCCCTGAAGCATGCTCATATGAAAAACTCCTGTGGTGGTACCTTCAAAATTAGGCAACGGGACTTGCTTTGCCCGATTGCGTGGCGGCTAATGAACCATTGGCGATAAAGCACGGGCAGAGATTGGGGCCAACACCTTGTTGCCACATTTTTACGCCGCCGCAGCTCCCATACTCTGGTTATTCAAAATTAGACTGTAAAAACAGATGGGTACGGCCTCACGCCTTCGTGACCTGCAGGATCATTTTTCGCAATCATTGGCCACATTTGAACCCTTTAATCGATCATGCGTTTTGAAAGCGCTACGAACCAGAAAGGGATATATCCCGAGGAGTTTTGACATGATGAATTTGAAAACAACCGCTGCCATCGCTGCCATGAGTTTACTGGCAGTAGGCTGTACGCAGTCAGGCAATATAGAACGTAATGCTGCTGGCGGTGCTGCTGCTGGCGCACTGGTTGGCGCTATCATCGGCAACAATGTTGGTGATGGTGATGCTGAAACCGGTGCAGCGATCGGTGCCGTTGTCGGCGGTGCCGCTGGTGCACAGCGTGGGCGTGAGATGGATCAGCGCCAGCAAGGCCAGCAACAGCTCTATTTCGACCAACGTGCTCAGCGTTATTACTATGTCGATCAGTATGGAAACACGTACTGGCAGAATGGCGAGCGCCGCTCATAATTGAGCGACACCACTAAACTTTCAGCACTCCTCCTGCCTTGGAGGCGTGCTCTTATTTGAGAAGGCCTTTCAGAGCAGGCACAGAGTTTATAGCCTGCGCCATCACATCAGGCCCTGCTTTCTCAGAAATGAAGTCCTTGACGACCGGCATCATGTCTTTGGCTTGATCCATTGACAGGCCGGTTTCCTTGAATGCAGCCATTGCGGCCATGGCGTCGCCGGCTTTGTTGCCGCCGAGAATGCCACCCATTTTGCCCATGATGCCGCCAAGACCGCCCGTGGCGCCTGGCTCAAACTGACCAGCAAGCTCTGCTGCGCCCGGAATTTTTTCAAACAGGCTGCCCACAGCAGATGGGTCACCTTCCTTGTTTAGAAAGCCCATGACAACGCCAACAGCCTGTCGGGCCATGCTTTCATCAATACCGACCTTGCTGGCAATTTGCTGGATAAGCTGGTCAATCATGTGAGAGATCCTTTCCTCTTTTTCACAAGGCCTTTTACAGAAGTTTCCCGGGATTCATAATGCCTTTCGGGTCCAGTGCATTTTTGATTGCCCTCATCATGGCGAGTTCTGTTTCAGATTTGCGTATTTTCAACTCATCGCGCTTGAAAATACCAATGCCGTGCTCGGCAGAAATAGAACCATCCAGACTGGCGACAATGTCATGTATTTCAAGTTGCATCTTGGGCCTCGCCGCTTCGAAATCGCTCTGCGCGGCATCAGACGGACCCAGCACATCATAGTGAATATTGCCATCCCCCATATGACCAAAAGCAATGACCCTTGACGCAGGTTGCTGCGCAGCAACAACTTCATCAGCACTCTGAAGGAAGTTTGGAATATAGTGAATTGGAACGGAAATATCGCATTTGACGGCACTCGCCGGGTCTTGGGCCATTGCCGGTGCAGCGTGATGGCGAAGTGCCCATAGCCGCTCTGCCTGCATTTCATTTTCGGCAATAGTTGCATCAAGGATCATGTTTTTTCCATGCGCCTCCGCAAGGGCGGATTCAATCCCGCTTCTGAGTTGACCTTCCTGTCCGGTAGAAAACTCCATCAGCACATACCAAGGCGTGATAGTTTCCAGTGGAGATTTGAGGCCATCAAAATGTTGGCTAACCAGCGTCATGAGCGGCTGAGACATCAACTCGAAACTTGAAGCCAGTCCGCCTGTCTGGCCTTGCATAAAGTTGAGTAGATCCACAGCGCATTGTGGGCTTTTCAGGGCCGCGAAAGCGGTGACTGTTTCACGCGGGCGTGGATAGATTTTCAGCGTTGCGGCAGTCACAATACCCAGAGTACCTTCTCCTCCCACAAGAAGGTGTTTCACATCGTACCCTGTATTGTCCTTGCGTAAAGCAGTGAGACCGTTCCAGATTTCACCATTTGGCAAGACAGCTTCAATACCGAGCACGAGGTCACGCATATTGCCGTAGCGAATGACATTCACTCCTCCAGCATTGGTAGAGACAACGCCACCAATTTGACAGGTGCCTTCCGAACCGATTGATAATGGAAATAGTCTGTCTACTTCCTTTGCAGTATTCTGCGCCTCTGCCAGTGTCACACCCGCTTCCAACGTCATCGCATTGTTCAGGGGTGATACGTCCCGGACCTTTCGCATACGCTTCAGAGTAATCAGAATTTGCCCTTGAGGCATCTGACCGCCGACAAGACCGGTATTTCCGCCTTGGGGCGTGATACCTATGCTGTGTTCGTGGCAATATCGGACAATAGCAGAAACTTCCTCAGTTGTGCCTGGGGCCAGCAACAGAGGTGATTGCCCCGGCCACTTCTTGCGCCATTCGGTCAGATGCGCCTGGCTGACGCTTGCTGGAATAACGGCTTTCTCGCCTGCGATACTTTCAAGCGCACATAGATGATGTTGTGCTATGGCCATCTGCTCTCCACGGAACTATACGCTACCATTAAAACTTTCCGTTTGGGAATGACTTATACGAAAACATGAATTGGTTTTACTCTGACAGACGCTCTTTCCTCTTGAAACTGATGAGAAAACGATCAGTCTTGCGCCTTACCTCCGGATCAAAGACAGGTTTGGTATAATCATCCTCCGGATTACGCAGAACATCACTTTGTTTGTAGACACCAAGGCCGGCCTGTTCAGCCAAAGCAATAATGACAGCCGGATCGATTCTGTGCGTCGTGCCACCGCTAATCTCTGGTGTGCCGGGTGCAGCAGCATGATCAAGAATGATCAGCTGCCCGTTGGGCGTGAGCATCTCTTTTACTCTGGTGAAGGTTTCCAGCGGGTCCCCGAAGCCTTCCGGCTTGTTATCTGGTTGAAACCACAGTTCATGTGGCCCTAGAATCCAGGTGATAATTTGAGCTGTCTCGGAAGATATCGGCACCTCGTCAAAGTCTGACTTCAATACACGCACATTCGGCAAGCGATTTCCCGCGAGCCGGTTGGTCACGGCGTCGCCGAGGAAATTATCAAACTCCTCAGGGTTATGCATATAGACGGCGCCAGCGGGGCGTACCGCGCGTGAGAAAAGTTCCGTATAGTACCCATCCCCTGCTTCGAGCTCCAAAACAGTCCAGCCACGTTGCAAGCCGATAAACTCCATGACCTCCAGCGGCTTACGCAGCGCATCAAGCTGACGATCTGCCTGAGGTCTGTCTTCAGCAGCCAGAATAGCCGCATAGTCCGGCCTGTTCGCACGCGCCGCCGGACTGAGACTATCATTTGCATCTATTGCAGCGTTATCATCTAGGCCGAGGGTGTTCTCAGCCCCATCGGCGGCAGACCCTCCTGGCTGTGCGACGCCGGTAGCCTTTTCCGACATATCGGAACCACTTTTTTCTGCCGTACATGCCGCCGCCAGTACGAACAGCAGACCTGATGCTATCAGCTTCTTCATGGGATCACTCCTGTGTTTGCGGTAAAATAAGTTCGTCTGGAAATTTCTTCAACGGCTTATATCACGGCCTTGGCGCTGCAGCCCGACGCAGCCTGTCATTGATCGCAAGCCCAAGACCGCACTCAGGGATCCGGGCAACTGCAATCCGCCGGCCTGGTTCATCAAGTTCATGCAATAACCTGAAAAGGTTTGCAGCCGCCTCAGTCAGGTCGGCCTGTTCGCTCAGATTTTCTGTGGGCACAGTACCATCTGATGGCGGTCCAAAGCCCAGAAATAACTCGCCCACCTCTGGCGCATCCGCATCCAGTCGCAACTGCGCGTTTGGCGCATAATGGCTCTGCAACATTCCCGGCGCCTGAATGTCGGTCATATCAGGTTGATCCAGTGTGACGCTAAGGGATGTCTCTATATCCTCTATGGGGATACCTCCCGGGCGGAGCAGAAAGAGCCGGTCGTCTTCGACCTTGATAATGGTGGACTCTACGCCGACGATACAAGGTCCATCATCAAGTATCAGGTCCACCTTGCCATGCAGCGTCTTCGCCACATGATCTGCCCGGGTTGGACTGATCCTACCGGAGCGATTGGCGCTGGGTGCCGCAAAAGGGCGCCCGAGATGATGCAATATAGCGCGCGCCGGTTCTGCTTTCGGAAATCGCACGGCAACCGTTTCAAGGCCGGCAGAGACCAGATGCGACAGGGTAGTGTCAGACCGTCGTGGCAGAACAAGCGTAAGTGGTCCCGGCCAGAATGCTGCGGCCAGCTTTGCCGCCAGCGGTGGGACTTCTGCCCAAAGCCTCGCCATTTCCACGCTATCAACGTGTATTATCAGCGGATTGAACGATGGTCGCCCCTTGGCCTCGAAGATACGGGCAACGGCACGATCATTCGTGGCATCCGCCGCAAGGCCATAGACCGTCTCGGTCGGCACCACGGCAAGACCGCCCTGCGCCAGCAATTTTGCCGTTTCTCGGGCGGTATCAGGTGTATATGGCATTATCTGTGTCATTCGTCGTTTTTCATGGGCCATCACTGCACTGGGCGCTACAAAAATGTATCATGCCACGCCATATAGAGAGCAAGATTGAAGGAGCGACCAGATGACATACGCAACGCCCGTCCGCGATATACAGTTTGTACTGAACCACATGGTTGGGTTCGAAGCCGTGAAGGAAACCGGCAAGTTCGACGACCTGAATGATGACCTTGTAGAAGCTGTGCTGTCCGAAGCCGGTAAACTGGCAGATAATGTTATTGCCCCGATGAACTGGCCACAGGATCAGCAGGGCGCCAAACTTGAGAATGGTGTCGTTCGTACGCCTGACGGGTTCAAGGAGGCGTATCAGCAATATGTGGAAGGCGGCTGGAACGCTCTTGCCTTTCCTGAGGACGTCGGTGGACAAGGATTGCCGCAATCCCTCGCCCTCACCGTCTCTGACGCGCTTTTTTCCGCCTGCATAACCTGGTCACTCTGCACAACGCTGACAACCGGTGCCGTCAAGGCGCTGCTGGCTTTTGGGACAGATGAGCAGAAAGAGCTTTATCTGCCGAAAATGGTTTCTGGTAAATGGACGGGCACCATGAACCTGACAGAACCACACGCAGGCTCCGATCTTTCCAGCCTGCGGACGAAAGCAGAACCTGTAGGGGATGGCCAGTACAAGATCAGCGGCAACAAGATTTATATCTCCTTCGGAGAGCACGATATGGCTGAGAATATCTGCCATCTTGTGCTGGCAAGACTGCCTGATGCACCAGAGGGCACTCGTGGGATCTCAATGTTCCTTGTGCCGAAGTTTCATGTGAACCCTGACGGGTCACTCGGCAGTCGAAATGATGTTAAGTGCACAGGGCTTGAGGAAAAACTCGGCCAACATGGTGGCCCCACATGTTCCATGGCTTATGGCGAAGCGGGTGAATGTTACGGCACGCTTGTCGGTACGGAGAATGAAGGCCTGAAGAACATGTTTGTCATGATGAATGCAGCGCGCATTGATGTCGGGCAGCAAGGGGCTTCAATTTCAGAGCGCGCTTTTCAGGCAGCGCTCTCGTTCGCGCAAGAACGCAAACAGGGATGTGCTTTTGGGGTTAAATCCGGTGACCCGGTAGACATCTATCAGCATCCTGATGTGCGTCGTAATCTTTACACTATGCGCGCACTGACAGATGCTTCCCGCGCACTGTGCTATGCGGCCATGGTATCGCATGACTTGTCCAAACATGCACCTGATGAAAACGCCAGAAAAATCGCCAAGGAGCGAGAAGAACTGCTAACACCGATTGCGAAGTCTTTTGCGACTGACAGAGCCAATGAAGTGACCTCGATTGGCGTACAGGTTCATGGTGGTATGGGCTTTGTTGAAGAAACCGGCGCAGCCCAGCATATGCGAGATATCCGTATCGCTACGATCTATGAAGGTACTAACGGTATTCAGGCAATTGATCTGATTGGCCGCAAGCTCGGCATGGGCGGCGGCAAACTGGCGCGCGACTTCATTGCGGAATTACGTGAAGGTGTATCAGCACTGGAAAGTGCGTCGCACCCGGATCTGCAAGCAATCAGCCGGCGCCTTGGCATTGCGGCTAACTCCCTTGAGATGACGACAAACTGGATGATTGAGGCAATGGCGCGTGACCCACAAGACGCTCTTGCCGGTGCTACGCCGTATCAGGATCAATTCGGATATGTGGCAGGTGCGCACTATCTTGCCCGCGGCGCTTTGGCCGCCGCAGAACTGATTGAGCAGGGTGACGGCGACAAGGCATATTATGAAACCAAAATCGCTATCGCCAGGTTCTATGCGGATAATCTTTTGCCACGAGCAGAGGGATTGATACCAGCAGCGACCGCCGGAGCAGAAACTGTCGCCACAATGGAGCCCGACCTGCTTGCCAGTTGATGAACTGTCTCAGCCCGATTCCTTGTTAAGCAGTTTCTGTTTGCGGTCTAACCCCCAGCGATAACCGGACAGAGACCCGGCTTTGCTGACAATGCGGTGGCACGGAATAATCACAGCCAGTTTATTGGCACCGCAAGCAGTCGCAACAGCGCGGACAGCGCTGGGTTTGCCGATTTCCGCAGCAATATCGCTATAACTTTGCGTTGATCCAGATGGGACATGCATAAGCGCGCGCCAGACCTGTTCCTGGAAAGCAGTGCCACGAACATCAAGCGGCATCGAGGGGGAGGACGCGGGCGCATCTATAACAGCAAGCGTTTCGCTCACCCATTGCTCATAGGGGGAACCTGGCTCTGCTTTTGTCAGGTTGGCCCCAGGGAAACGGCCCTGCAATTCAGCCAACAGGGTTGCATTGCTCTTGCCGAACTGCACCGCACAGATGCCCTTGTCAGTCGCTGCGACCAATGTGCGCCCGAGCCAGCTCTTCGCCAGCGTATAGCGAATATCCTCTCCCTTGCCCTGATTAAGTGCCTGGCGGGGAGGCATGCCAAGCCGGGATTGTGCCTGTGCATACATTCTGGAAGGGGAAGTGAACCCTGCGTCATAGATGGCATCTGTCACCCGGTCTTGCCGGGCGAGAGCAGATCGCAGTCGCCTTGCCCGCAGGCTATCTGCATATTGCCTAGGGGTTACACCCAGATGCCTTTTGAACAACCGGTGTAGATGGTGAGCACTCATGCCAACAGCCGTGCTCAAAGCTGCCAAGGTTGGAGGTGATTTAGCTTCAGCGATTATTTTTGCCGCAGCGGCAACAGTCGATGCCTGACGCTCAAGCAGAGAGGGAGCATCGGGCTTGCAGCGTCGACACGGGCGGAAGCCAGAAGCGCGCGCGGCACCACGTGAAGCATAAAACTCAACATTCTCCCGATTTGGCGTGCGGGCCGGGCAACCTGGGCGGCAATAGATGCCTGTTGTTTTAACAGCAATCCAGAAGGCACCCTCAGCTTGCTTATTGCGTGTTACAAATGCCTGCCAGCGCATTTCATCACAATCGAATCTACTGCCATTCATATGCCGTAATTATCCTGCATCGTACCGCCTTAATTGCCGCATTACAGCACTCTATAATGGCTCATTGCTTCCCGGTTTTTGCTTTCAAAACTGCAAAAGCTTAAAATTCGGGGTAAATTTACCCTGCTAGGTGCAGTTAACCAGCCGTTGTGGGTTTTGTGATATTGTCAATCAAGCCGCCAGTGATATATCAATGTTTTGGGTTAATGGCTGAGGTGAAAGGAAAGTCTGTCGGCGATGCTCGCGATTTTTCATCAGATAATGGGAAGTGTGCTGGTCGTGGCCGGTATCGTTGTCCTACCCCTTCCTATCCCGCTTGGGTTGTTGATGCTGGTGATTGGCCTGGCCTTACTGGCACCGTACATCATTCCGGTACAAAATCTGGTACGCTCCCTGCGCCGAAAGAATACCAAGCTCAATAATCAACTGGTTCGCTGGCGCGAAAAGTTTCCGCCGGTCATCCAGAAAACCATTGATCGCACTCATCCTTAAGTCGCAAATAGCTTGCGCAGCCGTCCGGTTTTGGCTTTGCTAAAGAGCATAAATCGAAGCCGGATAACATCTCCCATGAACAAAATACTTCTACTGCCACTGCTGTTGCTTTTGCATGCCTGCACGGTACAAACCATTTTTGACAATCTCGGCCCGAAAGATCGCGAATCTCGTGTTGCTAACCGCAACATTTCATTCGGCCCCCTGAGTGAGCAAGCGCTGGACATCTATGTCCCACTGGAGAGCACAGGTAAGGACCCTGTACTGATGTTCATTTATGGCGGTTCATGGAAAAACGGTGACAAGGATGGATACGACTTTGTCGGTCGCGCTTTTGCAGCTCGCGGCTTTATCACAGTGATTGCAGATTATCGAAAAGTGCCCGAGGTTGTTTTCCCGACATTTGTCGAAGATGGCGCACTGGCAGTGAAATGGATTTCAGAAAACATCACTGACTGGAATGGGGACCCGTCCCGAATTTATCTGGTCGGTCACTCTGCTGGAGCCTATAATGCCGTGATGCTGGGGCTTGATCCACAGTATTTAGCTACTGTTGGTCTCGATTCCGACACTGTAGACGGCGTTGCCGGAATTGCCGGCCCTTATGACTTCTTTCCCTATGATGTGGCGGCAACGATAGATGCCTTCGGTCATATCCAGGACCCTGACATTACACAGCCAATCAATCTTGCAACACCTGACGCACCACCAATGCTGTTAGTTATGGGTACGGATGATACAGTTGTCTTTCCACGTAACATCCCTGCCTTGGAAAAGGCACTGCAGGAAAATAGCATACGCGTGGAAACAAGGCTTTACGAAGGGCTTGACCACATTGAGCCTGTCACCGCTTTATCGGTAACCTTTCGCAAAAAAGCCCCGGTGCTGGATGACATCACCGGGTTCTTCATAAACATTGATGAGACAATGACGAAGTAAGGTCGCGATTTTATAACCCGGTACAGCCTGCTTTCAGTAAGCTTGCAGACTAGAGATTAAAATTGCCAGAACCTAAAACAATCTACCATTTCAGGCCAACGCCAGCCCGCAGTATGAATACGTCAGTTGTGTCACCAAACGTACCTGATGCACCGATATGGACTTTGGCATATTCATTTTCATAGGCGACGTCTGCACCAACAATTGCAGCACCATCTTCAGGCTCTGATAACAACGTAAAGCTTTCACCGCCACTTTCATAAGTGTAGGTAGCTTCAATATCGTCATCAACCAGTTCCTGTGACCAGGCTAACGTAAACTGAGGATGGATTGTACCTGGTATACCGGTGTCATAAGCGTTCGGCTCTATCTCGAATACCTTACCGGCTTTCACACCAATATTGGTTCTCAAACTATCCGCCTCCCGATCAGCAACCACGAGATTGATACCCTGCCCACCAGTCTCGGTATATCCATCTTCTTCGAGTGAGAGATAATCAAGGCTTGCAAACGGCTCTACCGCATACCCTCTCATCGTTGTTTCGTACGAAACGCGGCCACTGGCAGCGATTTGCGTACCCTCCCACTCAGCATCTGCGCGCCGCCGAACACCTCCGATGATAACATTCCGCTCAGAATCGCTATCGGCCCACGAGTACTCAGCACGGGCATCAAATTGCAGCTTGCCCATGGAAGCAGCACCGTAAGCACCCAAACCATAGGTTACACGATTGAAGGGAAAATCTTCGCCGGTTTGCTCATCGTAACGCGCGGACGAGAAAGACGCACTGAGGCCAATGGCATCAATCGTATCGTTCAAGCTTGCATCAACGCCAGCAGCGATAGCAAAACCGCCACCATCAAATCCATTGGAAGCCTCATCCTCGTCCCGGTTTACAAAATATGTTTCCTCTTGAAGCCAGAACGTACGGCCATATTCACCACTATTGCGCGCCATATCAAGACGTTGCGTGATGATGCTGGTAACTGAATTGGTCTGTGCACGCGCGTAAGCAAGCGGCGCATCCAGTGGCCCGGCCACGAGCTGGCCAAAGGCTTCCTGGAATTCTTCCTGCGTAGACAGATTGAAAATCAACACGCCAAGATCAAGGTCACGATTCAAAGCATCAATTGTAGGGTCGAGCGCTGGCGCCAGGCCAGCAGAAATACCAATTTCTTCTGTAGTCTTTCTGTTAACCGAAAGGACAAGATCATTTGTGCCGTCAGGATTATCAAGGCTGAAATTGAAAAGGAAGGGTATATCAGCACTACTCTGGAGGTTACTGTTCAGATCCGCAATATCTGCATCAAGTGTACCAGCAGATATAATATCAAATGTATTCACATTCGCAGACGGCACACCACCGAGAAAAATCGGTTTAATCGTAGCGCCTGTATCAAAGCTCGCAAGACCGGCGACATCAAGTATCGTTGAACCAAGCCCTTGGTCAGAGATTGCTATACCTAGAGTGGAGGTTGCGTCTACAAATAGCGAAGATATTCCAATTAAATCAGCGTTATTGATATTCAGCACGGAATCTGTTGCCACATTTACACTCAAGACACCATCTGCATCATTCAAAGTCCCATTAAATGTGGATTGGTCAGAAAGGTTGAGTACATCAGCACCGACACCAAAAAATGCATCCCCTATGACTGAAGCATTAGATAGAGTAAGATTGTCATCTCCATCACCAAAATGGATATCACCCTCAATTGAGGCTAATAGAGACAAATCGACTAAATCATTCCCAGCACCAAGAAACAGATTCCCAGCAGTAGAGCCTGCATCAGCTATATATACATCATCACCAAACCCTGTAAAGACATCACCAATTACATTTCCAAAAGCCGCACGATCAGCTAAGCTGCCATCAAAGTCACCGGGTGTTGTGTTCGTAATTGTAACACCACCAGTATTGTTTGAAAAATCGATTGCGATGGTACTGACTGGAATGTCTGTATCTAAATTTGTTCTGCTTAAATCATCCAATGAACGCGCCGCCACAACACCACTGTTGGTAAAAGCAGCCACAGAACCACTGGTGTCTCTTACCCCAACAACTTCGCCGTTATCACCTGTAATAATCGTATTGATAATACCAGTATTAACAATGGATTCTAGAGTCGAAGCACCTTCGATCAGTAATCCCACCACTGAGAATGGGATATTGTCAGATGTCCCAAAAGACTGAGCCTCTATTATGCCACTATTGAAAAAAGTCTGAACACTACTATCGCGAATCAGAAGAGTTGTAGCATCCCCCTCCTGACCAAAACTACGCATCGTTCCATCATTACGAATACCACCGTTAATGGTAGCTGAGTCTATGAGGACCGCCAGAGCTTCAAGACCACCGTATATAGTTTCGTTATTGAGAACACCTCTGTTAATCAACCCAAACACACCATAAGAATCTGGGTCCGCAAGGGCGGATGTGTCTACAGCACCAACCGTCGCTCCGGTTATTCGCAAGGCAGGGCTGGCACCAAAAGTCGTAATACCTGCACTAGGTGGATTCACTACCGGATCTTCACCCTCCTCCGCTTCTCGAAGTTGCCCGCTAGGAACGGGACCATCAATCAAAACACCGCCTGAGATGTCACCATTAATGTCAATCCCAGCGCCACCCTGCTGAGCTAACTGAGCTTCATTATCATTATCTTCTACATCATCGGCGTCCGGTATAATGTCGGTATAACCCGTAACACGCATTGCGCCGCCAAACACGAAAGCACCGTCCAAGGCTCCATTAATAAGAATACCTGTGCTGCCGGCACCGACAACATTGATACTGCTTGTTGATCCCACCACAAATGCGCCAGTCATATCGCCAGAAACTGCTATCGCCTGTGAATCTCGCCCTGTGATTGTGAAGTCACCATCAATTTGTGTTGTGCCGACCAAATCTCCTGCTATTCGAAAGCCTGCCGACGCATCTCCAAAAACGGTAATATTACTGGTTGAGGTTAAAATAATATCCCCTGTAAACAAGCCACCTTGCGCAACCAGCACAGCGACGCGATTATCATTATAATCAGGAAGCAGATCGCTATCCGGATCTCCCTCGCTTTGCGCGTCACTTTGTTCCATCGTTATCGTGCCGGAGTTGGTGAACCCGCCTGAGAACCCAGCGCCGAGCAGTACGCCGACGCTATCGTCGGACGCATTAACAGCGATCGTACCGTTATTTGTAAACGTGTTGTCTGAGTCGACGGAAACTGCCGTTCCCTCGTCTACCGTGACCGTACCGTCGAGTATAACATCTGCTGCTGCGCCGTCATCGGCTGTGGATGTATTGATCGGAGTCGTTCTGTCTCCACTCTCTGTCACCTGCGCCTGTGCTGTGATGAACATCGCCGGAATAGTAAAACTTGCCCCACAAAGAAGTGCGATGCGAAGGGCGCGTGCTGTGCCATTTTTTTTAGAAATCATTCCTGCTGACTGGTGACGGACTGTGGTCATCAGATACTCCCGTTAATGCTCTCAGAGGTGCTGTCGAACTTTACGACAGATTAAAGAGGCCCTGAAACAAACATCAGTCCCCTCACCCCACCATTCATTGGACGCAAAATTACGTCAGGTCTGTCTCGCCCAGAAAAGCGCATTATGCAAGTGGTTAACCGACTGTTAAACCACACCTTACGTAACTGTCAGGCCGGGTTAACGGCCGCTATTGAGGCGAAACTTTCAATACTTTGCCGCCAGATTTGTCTGTCAGCACGTATAAAAAGCCGTCAGGGCCAACCCTGACATCCCGTACACGCTTCCCAAGTTCGCCGAGATACTCCTGCTGAGCCCCAAACATACCGTTCTGGAGGTCAATATGGCGAACATGCTCATGCGCCAGCGCGCCAATGAAAAGATCACCCTCCCAATCAGGAAATTTATCGCCGCGATAGATGGCAAAACCCGAAGGCGCAATGGATGGCTCATAATGCACAACTGACTGCTCCATGCCCTCCAACTGGGAAAAAGGCGTAATTTGCGCACCAGAGTAATCAATACAGTAGCAGATCACCGGCCACCCGTAATTTTTACCCTTCCCGATGATGTTTACCTCATCACCACCGCGCGGCCCATGCTCATGCGCGTACACAATGTTGCTTTGCGCATCATAAATCAGACCTTGTGGGTTACGGTGCCCGTATGACCAGACCTCAGGGAGAGCCCCGCTTGTACCCACGAAAGGGTTATCCGCCGGTACAGACCCGTCGTCATTGAGCCTTACAATTTTGCCGAAATGATTATCCAGCTTCTGCGCCTGATCCCGATGGCGGTATCCGTCGCCGGTGGTCAGCAGGAGTGTCCCGTCAGCCAGAAAAGCAATGCGCCCACCGTAATGCGCTGACGTGGTGCGCCATGACTCGCCAGTGAATATCACCTCAAAGTTCTCAAGCGCCCCACTTTCGGCATCAGGCACATAACGCGCCCGGGCAAGGCGCAGCGTATTTCTGCGTCCTTCTGCATGCGCATAAGAGAGGTAGATAAAGCCATTTTCCGCAAAATCAGGATGTAACGCGATATCAAACAAACCCGCCTGACTGCTATAGTGCACCTCGGGGATGCCCGAAACGGGCGCCTGAACCAACTCACCGTCACGGATGACGCGCACACGGCCGGCTTTTTCCGCGACCAGCATGTCGCCATCCGGCAAAAACGCCATCGCAGCGGCCGTCTCAAGGCCGCCAGCTATCTCTGTTATCTCATAGGTAACGGGTGCCGCCGGCGCATCCCCAATTTCCTGGCTGAGCCGATCTGTTTCGGCGAGGGCGGAAAACCCTGCACAAGCGACAGAGAGACCACTGACAAGCGCGATGGCCGATTTTGTGAGATGGTTTTTCATAAACCCCGCCTTTGAGTTCCTGATTGCGTTCTACTATTGGTTTAACCTGCACAATGACTTAGCATGTGGCCAGAAAAAAGCGATGGCTGTCAAAGCGGTTGAAGGGGTCCAGTATTATGAGATTTTTCGGGAATATGTTTGCCTGGCTGATTGCTGGCGGCATTGGCTATGTGCTGGCGAGCAGCTTTTCAACACAGTTTGTTTTACAGGACCTAGCCGCGCTTGGCGCACCAATTACTGTTGAACAGAGAGTGTCCTCAACGTGGTCAGACATTTTAGGGGCATGGCAGTATTTTGTTGTAGTCCTTGCTGCTTTTGCAGTTGGTTTTTTTATCGCATCGCTTGTTAAAGCCTATATCCCATTCCTGGCCAGAGTCGCTTATCCCGTAGCGGGCGCTGCGGCTATTGCTGCTGCACTGAGTTTGATGAAGATAAACTTCGGTATCATCCCCGTCATCGGTGCGCAGACAGACCTCGGCTTTTTGTTTCAGGTCTTTGCCGGCGGACTGGGCGGTCTTGCCTTTGAAGCATTACGACCCAAAAAAGATGCGTCATCATAAAAGTAATTTACGGATAAACAGCAGAAGAGGGAACAATCATGTCGGCGAGTAGAGTAATGCTCATGATGACAAGCGTATTTCTGTTTTGTCTGCCAGCCTTTGCTGCACCATCACACGCCCAATCGAACAGCGACTATCCGGCCGCGGCCTTTGCTGCCGGCCGCAAGGCTTTTGCAGAAGAACGCTTTGCCGAAGCCTATCGCCTGTTCGAGGAAGCATGTGCTGGCGGACAACCAGGCGGCTGCTTCAACTTCGCCCTTATGGTCGATTATGGCATTGCTACAAATCCGGACCCCACGCGCGCGCGCGCATATTACCGCCAGGCTTGCGATGGCGAGATACCCTCCGGCTGCCGGTATCTTGGGGCGCGATTGCGTGAAAACGAGCCTAAAGATCCGGAACTGGCGGTCTATTACTTTGAAACATCCTGCCAGCTTGGTGATGCAGAAGGATGCTTCCTGGCTGGCTACCTGCATCGAAGAGGTGAGGGAACATATCAAGATGAAGGCGCTGCCCTGGATTTTTTCATCAAGGCTTGCGAGCGCAACTACCAGTTGGCCTGCGATGAGCTTGGTCCGAGACTGAGATAACAAACAACAAGGGTCAAAATCATGCGGAAAGTATTGACCGGCGCAGTCATCATGCTGGCAGTCATGGCCCTGATCATTGGCATCATGCTTGTGCGCACCTTCACTTATGGTGATGGCGTCAGTGCAGATAGTGAACAGGTCAACTTGCCTGACGTACCCGCCATAAATGTTGAGCAGGCAGCACAACATTTGGCTGAAGCGATACAGTTCAAAACGATTACGCTTATGGCAGGCGATCCGCGCCCGGGGCAGGAAGGCCCGTGGCTAGCCTTGCATGAGTGGCTGACAGAAACTTATCCTGCTGACCACAATGTGATGACACGCGAAATTGTGCCAGGCGGCCTCACTTTGCTCTACACGTGGCAGGGCAGCAACCCTGACCTCGATCCACTGCTCCTGATGGCTCATCAGGATGTTGTGCCGGTGAATATCGGCACAGAGAAGGACTGGACAGGTCAACCGTTCAGCGGAGAGATCATAGATGGCTATATCTATGGCCGCGGTGCGATTGATGACAAAGGCTCTCTTGTTGCGCTGATGGAAGCGGCGGACGGTCTGACTCGCGACGGTTTTACGCCACAACGGACGATACATTTTCTGTTTGGTCACGATGAGGAAGTATCCGGCAGTGGTGCTGAAGCAGCCATATCCCTGTTGCAAGCTCGCGGTGTAAAGCCCGTCATGGCGCTGGATGAGGGGGCGCTTGTCATTGACAAGTCTCCACTCACCGGCAAGCCCATGGCCTTTATCGGCATCGCCGAAAAAGGGTATCTGAGCGTTGAGATTGCAGCCCTTGGTCGCGGCGGTCACTCATCCACACCACCGCGTGACAGTGCTGCGGTGCGCCTTGCGCGGGCCGTGGTTGCGCTAGACGAAAACCAGTTGCCCGCTGACTTTTCAAAACCGCCCGTCTCCGATCTGTTCCAGACAGCGGCACCCGATTTACCATTCCAGACGCGCATGGCGCTGGCAAATTTATGGCTCTTTGGTGGGCAAGTCGAGAAACAGATGGCTGTCTCGCCCAGCGCAAATGCCATGATCCGCACTACCACGGCACCAACCATGCTCACAGGGTCCGCAAAAGAAAATGTACTTGCACAGCGCGCGACCGCTGTTGTTAATTTCCGCATACACCCGAATGATACCGCGGAGAGTATTGTGGCTCACATCAAAGATGTGACGCAGGACATACCCGGCATAGAAGTAAGGCCGCTTACGGATGGCATAGACAGCACCAGCGCGCCTGCTGTTTCTCCAACAGACAACCGTGCCTATGCTGTCCTGTCCAGCGTTGCGACCAATGTTTCTGGTGGCGCGCCGGTAGCTCCCTTTCTCGTTCTGGGCGCAACAGACGCACGCTATGCCACGGCGATCACCGATAATGTCTACCGTTTTGCCCCGATGGTCATGAAAGCGGAAGATCTGGCAGGGTTTCACGGCACGAATGAACGTATCTCGATTGAAAATATGGGCCAGCTTGTTCGCGGGTACAGCCAGATCATCCTGGCAATGGACGCTCCCTGAAAGACTGGCTCAATCTGACATTGCGATCAGGCTGGCATTGCCGCCAGCTGCTGTGGTATTATTTGAGACAGTTTTCTCCTCCACAAAGCGCGTTAGATAGAGCGGCCCGCCAGCTTTGGGACCAGTACCGGAAAGGCCCATACCGCCAAAAGGCTGTACACCAACAATCGCCCCGATCGTATTTCGATTGATATAGATATTGCCCGCATGAATGCGTGGCACAACATAATCAGCAAGCGTCTCCAGACGCGAATGTAACCCGAATGTCAGGCCATACCCGGTGTTATTGATCGCCTTGATCACATTATCAAGTTCACTGGCACGCCAGCGACAGACATGCAGGATTGGCCCGAAAGCCTCTGACTGCAGATCATCAAACGATGATAACTCAAAAATATGCGGTGGCACGAAATATCCATTTGGTTCTGTCGGCAGATCGCCAGCCCAGACCAACCGGGCCTTTTCTTTCATGCTGGCAATATGCGCGTTGAGGTTCGCTTGCGCCTCCTGGTCAATCACCGGCCCCACATCGGTTGCCTGCACGCCCGGATCACCAAGGCGCAACTCTTCTGCCGCCCCGATGATCATCTCCAGCATCCGGTCTGCGACATCTTCCTGCAGGAAGAGAAGCCGCAAGGCAGAACAACGCTGCCCCGCAGAGCGAAACGCGGACATGGCCACATCGTCCGCCACCTGTTCGGGCAGGGCTGTTGAATCAACAATCATGGCGTTTATGCCGCCTGTTTCTGCAATCAGGGGCACGATGGGCCCCTCCTTGGCAGCAAGCGTTCTGTTGATATTGCGCGCCGTTTGCGTGGACCCCGTGAAAACCACGCCTGAAACAGCCGGATGTTCAACAAGCTTGCGCCCGATTTCACCATCACCGATTGCCAGATTGCACACGCCATCGGGAAGACCTGCTTCTTTCAGTAAAGTCATGGCGGCATGGGCAATCAGCGGTGTCTGCTCAGCTGGCTTGGCGACAACTGTGTTGCCACAGGCAAGCGCTGCCGTGATTTGGCCAAGGAAAATGGCTAGAGGAAAATTCCATGGTGAAATGCACACGAATACACCGCGCGGCACAACATGCCTAGTATTTGCTTCACCTACCGGACCAGGCAACCCGGCATGCGCACCAAAGAGTTGCTCTGCTTCTACCGCATAATAATGGCAGAAATCCACCGCTTCCCGAATTTCAGCCAGGGCATCATCCATCGTCTTGCCGGCCTCTGCGGTCAGGAGGGACATCAGCCTGTCGCGGTTTGCTTCCAGAAGGTGAGCAAACCGGCGCAAAATCCCGGCACGGTCTTTGACGGGTGTCGCAGACCAGCTGACAAGAGCTGCTTTCGCGGCGGCAAAGACTTTATCTGTCTGCATCTGACCAAGGCTGGCAGCTGACCCGAGCGATACGCCTGTCGCGGGATTGATGATCTCATCCTGCCGCGTGTCGGCGCTGAACAAAGGGCCTCCATTGACAACCGATGATACGGAAAGATCGCTTACCGACTGACTAACTGCTGCCGAAAGCGCCTGAAGATGCGGCGCGTAGCCAAGCTCCGCCCCCTTGGAATTCGGGCGATCTTCAAACATCTGCGCGGGCAGGCGGATCAGTTTCTGCCGGGCGCTACCTTCACGATAGATCAATTCGCTCAACTCATCCTGCGGTGAGCGCAGTAATTCATCCATGGAAACCTTGTCGTCTGCAACTTGAGCGACAAATGAAGAATTGGCTGAGTTTTCCAGAAGACGCCGCACAAGATAGGCCAGCAAATCCTTGTACCCCCCGACAGGTGCATAGATTCGGGCAGGCACACCCTCGATTGTCATTTCAAGATTATAAAGGGCTTCGCCCATGCCATGCAGACGCTGAAACTCATATCCTTGCGTATCGCCAGCCATTTCCAGAATGCTGGCCAGCGTGTGTGCATTATGTGTGGCGAATTGTGGGAACAAGCGCGGGCGCGCCGCCAGCAACTTGCAGGCGCAATCCAGATAGCACAAATCGGTCGCAGCTTTTTTGGTGAAAACCGGGAAACCTTCGAGACCGCGCTCCTGGGCGCGTTTTATCTCAGTATCCCAATAAGCGCCCTTGACCAAGCGCACCATGAAACGGCGTCGCAGTTTCTGCGACAGTTTATCGACCCACTCGATCACTTCCGGGGCACGCTTTTGATATGCCTGAATGGCAAGCCCGAACCCGTCCCAACCGGCAAGTGACGTATCGCTGGCAACAGCTTCAAAAACCATCAATGACAGTTCAAGTCGGTCTGCTTCCTCGGCATCCACTGTAAAATTCAGATCGTGGGTTTTGGCCTGCTGCGCCAGTTTCAGAAGTTTTGGCACCAGTTCAGCCATGACCCGCTTCTGCTGGCGCAACTCATAGCGCGGATGGATCGCGGACAACTTGACCGAAAGGCCCGGGCGGTCAGGCAGGGCCGTATCCCGAGTGCGCGCATCTTCACCGATGGCAGACAGAGCTTCCTCGTAAGCCTGATAATATTTTTCGGCATCTGCACTTGTGCGGGCACCTTCCCCCAACATGTCGAAGGAGAAGCGAAAGCCTTTTGCCCGCTCTTTTTGGGCCCGGCGCAAGCCCTCCCCGATCGTCTGGCCCAGTACGAAGTGATGGCCAAGGAACTGCATGGCCTGCCGGGTGCCTGTGCGGATGACCGGCATTCCCAGACGCTTGGTCATTTTTTTCAGAATGGCCGCAGGCGTCTGACCCGGCTGCATGACCCAGGATGACATGCCGATGCCCCAGCTTGCGGCCTGAATGAGCCAGCTTTCATCACCATCAAGATCATCCCAGTCACCGTCGGATAATTTTTCCTCAATCAGTCTGTTCTGGGTAACGGCATCAGGAACGCGCAGCAGTGCCTCTGCCAGCACCATCAAGGCAAGGCCTTCTCTCGTGGACAGAGAGTATTCCTGCATGAACTCTTCAAGCCCTGCACCACCGCCAGCGATAGACTTGTCACGGATACCTGCCACAAATCGCTCGGCCCGCTTTCTGATGCTCTGGTCCAGCTCTTCGCTGAACTGGTTACGCTCAAGCAGATCTTCCACGACCCGGGTTTCATCAGGCGCATAGTCGGCGCAAAAAGGTGGATGCATCTCAGCCATTTATGTTTCCCTGATCATTTTGCTGCAGCTTATAGAACAATGACATTATTTCCTCATCCGTTTAGTTGAAGAGCCAGCACACGTCATGTTTTGTGTGAAAACTGGATCCTCCGATCACGCTGTTCTCGTCCTGCTTGCCGCCTTTCGCTTCACAGCGATCTACGCAACATAGTAGGTCAACCGACAGGCAGGCCCATAGATTATGTGATTTTCCCGCAAAAACAGCACCTTATGCCCGCCAGACCAGGCCCATAAGTTTTTTCACCGCCTTCCTCATGCAGGCACCCGCACTGACCCACGCAGTTGTGGCGAGCAAGGTTCAAACTGGACACATCCTTATGGCCCGCATAAGGTCGTCCATTGGTTTTCCATTTAAGAGGGCGATGACATGGATATTGAAGGTCTTATTGGCTGGGTGAATGCGCAGGTCTGGGGCATCCCGATGCTCAGCTTGCTGTTGCTGACCGGGCTCTATCTCACCATTGGCCTGCGCTTCATGTCCATCATTCGTATTCCCTACGCATTCGGGCAACTGTTCCGCAAACGCTCCGGGCAGGCAGAGGGTGATGTATCCCCTTTTGGGGCCCTGATGACGGCTCTTTCTTCAACCATCGGCACGGGCAACATCGGCGGCGTTGCCGCAGCCATTGCCATTGGCGGCCCTGGCGCGGTTTTCTGGATGTGGATGACGGCGGTTCTCGGGACAGCGACCAAATATTCCGAAGGTGTGCTGGCGGTGAAGTTCCGCGAGACCGACGCAAACGGCAACCATGTGGGCGGGCCGATGTATTACATCAAGAACGGCCTTGGCTCGAAATGGGTCTGGCTGGGCGGCGTTTTCGCGACATTTGGGGTGCTGGCCTCGTGGGGAACCGGCGCTTATATTCAATCCAATGCTGTCGCCGATACACTGAACAGCACCTATAAAATTCCTCATCTCCTCACTGGCGTTGTGCTGGCGGCAGGGGCCGCGGCGGTAATCCTTGGCGGGATCAAACGGATTGCCAGCGTTGCTTCCAAGCTGGTGCCATTTATGGCCCTTGCATATATTTCTGCCGGCCTGATCGTGCTCGTGATCAAGATTGATGCCATACCGGCAGCGTTCGGCATGATCTTCGCCGGTGCCTTCGGCATGACCGAAGCAACAACGGGTATCTCTATCGGCCTGTTGATGCTAGCGATGCAAAAGGGTGTGGCCCGCGGCATTTTCTCAAATGAGGCCGGACAGGGCTCTGCCCCGATTGCCCATGCGGCAGCCAAGAACAAAGACCCTGTAAACCAGGGCATCGTCGCCATGCTCGGCACGGTGATTGATACGCTGATCGTTTGCACAATTACTGCGCTTGTCATTCTGACATCTGGTGCCGTTGCACCCCAATGCCTGCCGACACCAGAAAGTGTCGAGCAATTACTGGCCGGGGTTCAGGCTGCTGGTTGCGATACCAGCGCGCCCCTGACGGCGGCAGCCTTTGAGGCGGTGCTGACCGGCATTGGTGCGCATATCGTCTCGATCGGTCTTGTCTTTTTCGCGTTCACGACCATTCTCGGCTGGAGCTATTATGGCGAGCGATGTGCTGCGTATCTGTTCGGAGAGAAAATTATCCTGCCGTTCAAGCTGAGCTGGGTCGTGATGGTCCTGCTGGGGTCAGCCGTGCTGATGCTGGAAGGTGAAGTGACAAATATCGTGAACCTTGCCTGGCTTGCTGCAGACACCCTGACCGGCCTGATGGCAACACCAAACCTGATCGCATTGCTCCTGCTGTCGCCGTTGGTGTTCAAGCTGACGAAGGAATATTTCGCGAAAATGAAATAGGACCAATGTCAGAAACATTGCCTCGAAACAGCCCTATTTTAGGGCTGTTTTCAGCCTGACTTCGCTGGTAGATTTCTTTTTACAATTAGTCATGCAACCGGTCTCGATGTGCCGGGTTAGGCTGTTATGAAACTGCGGTCTTTGTTCCTGGGGGGGATCGGGCTGGTCTTGCTGACCTGCACAGGGTGCAGTTCCATGCCAGGCTCAATGGAGAAGAGCCGAGACCGGGTGAAAGAACTGACGCCGGATCGGGTCGAAGTTGCCGTTGATCGCCGTGACATGCGCCGCGCCGCAGAGTCCCCGCTCTACGACTTCAACATCAAGCGTGACGAAATACCCAAACCGCTTGCCAGTATTGAAAACGTCTATGCACCACCAGAAGAGCCTTCCTGCCTGAACATGAAGGCAGAGGTCGCGCTGCTCTCCGCCGTGCTTGGCCCTGACACGGTCATCAATGCTGATGGCGAAGAGGAAAATGTCCTGACACTAGATCCAAGTGGCGCAATCGAATCTGCGGTGACATCCCTGATTCCATTCAATGACATCATCAGGCATCTTTCAGGTGCCAATGGTCACAAAAAGAAAATTGCCCAGGCCTATTTCAAAGGCCAGATGCGGCGCGCCTATCTGAAAGGCTGGGCGGCCGAACATGGCTGTGCCATACCCAAGCCCACGATCAAGCCGCCAAGAACCGGCGAAACCGGGCCAAAATCCTGAGGGGACACCAGATGAAAAAAATAAATGCTGTTACAGTCGCGTCGACACTGGCCATGGCCTTTTCCACGACTCTTGCGGCGGTATCGCCTGCCACTGCCGAAACCTGTGACGCGCAAGAGACCTTTGGCGTGATCATTCATGGCGGCACGGCCAAGGCAGGAAATGTACCCGAAGCACGCCTCAGCTTTATGCGCGAAATTCTGACCGATGCCAGAGCCGATCTCAAGCGCGGCGCAGAGGCGCTGGACGTGGTTGAAGCACTGGTTGCAACCATGGAAGATTCCGGTCTGTTCAACGCTGGCAAGGCCGCAATCAACAATGCGGGTGGCTTTGTGGAAACAGACGCTTCCATCATGGACGGGAAAACAATGAAGGCCGGGTCTGTCGCCTCACTTAAACTGGTCCGCAATCCGATCCGGGCAGCCCGGCTTGTCATGGATGAAACACGTCACGTCATGATGGTGGGAGATCGCGGTGAAGCGGCAGTTAATGACCTTGGGGCAGAAAAGGTGACGGCGGATTATTTCGTTAATAATGCGCATCATGATGAACCGGAAAAACACGGCACCGTTGGCGCGGCAGTCCTCGACCGATGCGGCAATCTCGCGGCTGGCACATCGACCGGCGGGTATGACGCAAAAATTCCGGGCCGCGTTGGTGACAGCCCGGTCATTGGTGCAGGCACTTATGCCAAGAACGGTATCATGGCGGCGTCAGCTACAGGACATGGCGAATTCTTCATCCGCTTTACAGCAACACGCGCCATCGCGGCACGGATGGAATATGGCAACGCATCCGTGACGGATGCAGCACAGGCGACTATCGATGAAATGGCGGCAGCTGGTGAAGATGGTGCCGGCCGTGGTGGCCTTATTGCTATCGACACCGAAGGTAATTTTGCGATGCCATTTTCCTCTGACGGCATGGTCCGCGGTATCGCCAGTAACACGCAGGCGCCGGTGGCAGGCGCCTTCGATGAAATGGAATAGACACGCGCTAGGTTGATGCTGGCGGAAAACTATTCGCAAAGGTAAAGGCAGCAGGGCCTGGTCCTTGCCGGTCTATCATATCGAGCTTTCCTGTACTTTCTTCAAGCGAAGGTATATGCCCCCGTGGCACCCACCATAATGCCATATGCGCCCTGGCAGGCTTTGGAAACCACTCGCTTTTTCGCCGCACAAAGACAGCGTGCCCGGTGCGATAGACAAATGCTCTGAGGCTTTCCATATCCTCCCAAACGCTCAGGTTTATCAGCGTACCGTCACCATAAGGATCAAAGCTCTGCGTACCCGGCCCATCATCATCCTTCAAACGCCAGACAAAACCGGGACTTGCTTCGGCAAAAGCGTTCACAGCTTCAATGGCATTGGCAAAGCCTGCCATACGGTCATCATCCATCTCAAATAAGGGCGCGGCGATATTGATCTGTGCAAGATGGAAAGCGCTCATGTGGTATCCCTGATCGCGATGATGGAGACGGTCATCAGGGACGCAAACATGACGATGGCATAAACAAGGAAAACAAATATGGAGGCTGAAAAGGTTTTCACCCAGCCACGTTTGAAGGCACCCTTCAACGTCAGAAGATAATAGACGAACAGAACCATCACAAAGACCAGTGACACGATGCTGCCAGGCAGCAGTGAGGCGGCAAATACAGCCACGATCAGGGCCAGAAACATGACGGCATGAACATTCAGTGACAGGATGAGGTGATCGTAAACCAGTGCATCCTTGCCACGCACAAAGACCAGACCCAGCACCGCCATCAATGGCGCCATTACAAACATCAGCCTTGGCAGCCAGCTGTTGAGCGCAATATTGAAGGGCTTGGGATTCAGGGCAACCTCATTGATCCTGTCCGCTATGGACGAGACTTGCTGAGCGACGGCAACGTCCTCTTCATCTGTCTCGTCTGCATCTGACAGAACACGCTCATTGATGAAGTTGACAAAAATTTCGGCTTCTTTTGCAGTGTACTCAGCTTCTGACGCCCTGGTCAGGAACAGGAAGTCAAAGTTGACCGTCTGTATTTCCCCGGATTCTGTCTCGAACATGGCAGCTATCTGCCCGGCATCTTCGGTGGGGTCGGCAAGGCGCGGTTTCAATGTCAAAAAGTACGTATCGGTCAGGGCCATGATTGTGAAAAACACAAAACTGATGACCAGAAAAAAGCGGATCGGCGGCGTGAATACGGAGCGTCTGCCGTCTCCATATTCACGCACATAATGCCCCGGCCTTGCAATCATCGCCCCGAGTGTTCGGAAGAATTTTGAATCGATCGAAAATACGCCAGTCAGCGTCTCACCTCCAAGCGACAGGATGCTGCGTCGGCAGTCATCATTTTTCTGGCCGCAATTATAGCAGAATGTGCCGACGACATCTGCCCCGCAGGCAAAACAATCCGACGGCAGGTCGGCTTTGCCTGCCTTGTTACGGTCAAGCGCCGTCTCGGTGACGGCCCCGTCTTCCAGGACATCAGTTTCTGACATCGTTACCCCTCATCAGAACATAGCCCCATAATCGCACATCCGGGCCTGCGCTGAAAGACGCATTGCCCCAATAGCCGTCGCAGGCTAGAGAGTGCTGGATTTACCCCTGCGCATCGCACTTTGCGCCTGCGCTTCAGCCCGAAAAATACGAAGGAGATAAACCTATGGCCCGTAACAAGATTGCGCTGATTGGCTCTGGCATGATTGGCGGCACGCTTGCCCATATCGCTGCCCAAAAAGAACTGGGAGACGTTGTGCTTTTTGACATTGCCGAGGGCATTCCCGAAGGCAAAGCCCTCGATATTGCAGAAAGCTCGCCTGTGGATGGCTATGACTGTGCCCTCTCAGGAACGCAGGACTATGCTGATATTGCCGGTGCAGATGTGTGCATCGTGACGGCCGGCGTGCCCCGCAAGCCCGGCATGAGCCGCGATGACCTGGTCGAAATCAACCTGAAAGTCATGAAGTCTGTTGGGGAGGGAATCGCCAAACACGCCCCGAATGCTTTTGTGATCTGCATTACCAATCCGCTTGATGCGATGGTATGGGCGCTGCAGAAATTCTCGGGTCTCCCGGCACAGAAAGTTGTTGGCATGGCTGGCATTCTTGACTCTGCCCGGTTCCGTTATTTTCTGGCCGAAGAATTCAATGTGTCCGTCGAAAGCGTCTCTGCGTTCGTTCTTGGCGGCCATGGTGATACCATGGTGCCGCTTGAGCGCTATTCCACAATCGCCGGGGTCCCATTGCCTGACATGGTCAAAATGGGCTGGACAACGCAGTCAAAGATTGACGCGATTGTTGACCGCACCCGGAAAGGCGGCGGTGAAATCGTCGCTCTGCTGAAAACAGGCTCAGCCTATTATGCGCCAGCTGCTTCTGCGATCCAGATGGCCGAGAGCTATCTCAATGACAAGAAAGTTGTCGTGCCGTGTGCTGCATATCTGGATGGACAATATGGTGTGAATGACCGCTATGTCGGCGTGCCGATCGTGATCGGATCAGACGGTGCCGAGCGCATTCTGGAAGTCGAGTTTGATGCTGAAGAGAAGGCCATGTTCGATCATTCCGTTGCGGCGGTAGAGGACCTGGTCCAAGCCTGCAAAAAGATTGACCCCAGCCTCAACTGATATCAGGTAATCGCATGGAATGCAGAAGGCCGGTCGGTGACCGGCCTTTTTTTGTGCTCATCCATTTGTGATGACCGGTGTGGGGATGTGAGTATGCAACTCACCTCTGCTCGCATAGTACATGCACAAATTTGTGGAGTTGACCTATGCGCCTAAAATTCATGCTTTCTCTTATCGCAGGCTTTATCCTGATTTTTTCAGGTACTGCTGCCTTGTCCGGCGAAATGGATAAACTTGGCCCGGCTGTCGGTGATGCCCTGCCACATGATCTCAGCGTAAACAGTCAACCAGCCTACAGTGAGCTGACAGGAGAAAAAGGTGCGGTAATCTTCTTTGTACGCTCTATCAGTTGGTGCCCATATTGTAAAAATCAGGTCATCAATATTTCTTCCAACGCGGCAGAATTTGAGGCGCGGGGCCGCTCTCTCATCTATATCAGTTACGATGCGGCGGCAGATCAGGCACAGTTCAGGACCAGCAAGAACCTGAACGGCACATTTGTGTCTGACACCAATTCAGAAATCATTGATGCCTTCGGTTTGCGCAACACTGATTACGACGAAGAACACTTTGCCCATGGCGCACCGCATCCGGCAATTTTCTTTGTCAGCCCTGACGGCGTCATCCAGGCAAAACTCTACGAGGAAGACTATCTTGAGAATCGTCGTTCTTATCAGAACAGGCCCGCTCTCGACATAATTCTGGAAACGGCTGATGATATTGGCGCTGCCGGGTAGGCAAAACCCCGGAACGAGCGAAAAATAATAAACCCGCGAAATCCGGTGGATCCGACTTCGCGGGTTTTTACTATGCCGACCATCCGTGGGGTGGGGGGAAGGGGTCAGGATGGTGGCTATACTGACGCAACCATATCCCGATAAATTGATTTTAGTCGCACATGCAACTCATAGTTGCTTCTGCTATCTACCAGAGGCCTCAACAGCCCTAACTTTTTTGCACTGCACACTAGGTATTTTTAAGAAAGTTACATATATTATGCAACTCGAAGTAGTGTAATCAGGCAGGCTGACCTGCCGCAGCGGGGCTCCATGTTATATACAGCGTATGAAATGAGCCGGAATGCAATGCGCCCCTGGCGGGCAGCTGCGCAGGCCGGAGCTGACTTTTGGCAATCTCCCTATAATCTTGCCAAAGACAGCTGGCTAGGGCGCAATGCGTCAGCCTCGCTTGCAGTATTTGACAGCATAACACGTCATTACGCCAAGCCTGAATGGCGACTGGATTTTACAGAAATCAAGGGCCACAGCGTGCCCGTCACAGTAGAGACTGAGCTGACCAAAGATTTCGGCTCGCTGCTGCACTTTCGCCGAGACCCCGAGGCCCTGAAGAAGGCAAAAGGCGCAAAGGCAGCGCCTGACCCACGCGTATTGATTGTTGCACCCATGTCCGGTCATTTTGCAACTTTGTTGCGCGGCACCGTGGAAGCGATGCTGCCCGAGCATGAAGTTTATATCACTGACTGGTCAGATGCGCGCAATGTGCCCATCACGTCCGGTAATTTCGATCTTAACCACTATATCGACTACCTGATGGAATTCATCAGCACCATTGGTCCTGGCGCGCACACCATGGCCGTGTGCCAGCCAGGCCCGGCATTGCTCGCTGCGATCGCCGTCATGAGTGAGCAGGATCATCCTGATCTGCCGGCCACAATGACCTTTATGGGCAGCCCAATTGATGCGCGCAAATCCCCTACCGTGACCAACCAGCTCGCGGAGCAGCGGTCTTTCGAATGGTTCGAAAGCAACATGATCCAGACCGTCCCGGCACCCTATGCCGGTATTTTCCGCCGGGTTTATCCTGGCTTCCTGCAATTATTCAGTTTCATGTCGATGAATTCTGAACGCCACATGCAAGCGCATCATGATTATTTCAATCATCTGGTTCAGGGAGACGGGGATAACGCCGAGAAGCACCGCACATTCTATGACGAATACCTCTCTGTATGTGACATGACATCGGAATTCTATCTGCAAACAATCCGCGAAGTCTTTCAGGAATACACCCTGGCGCAAGGCGCGTTTCGCCATCACGGTAATCTGGTTGATCCCAGCAAAGTCACGCGTGTGGGCCTCATGACTGTTGAGGGTGAACTGGATGATATTTCCGGTATTGGCCAGACGCAGGCAGCGCATACGATCTGCACAGGTATTCCTGACGACATGAAGCAGGACTACGTTCAGCCGGGCGTTGGCCATTACGGCGTTTTCAACGGATCGCGATGGCGCACGGAAATTCAGCCACGTCTGCGCGATTTCATTTTGAAAAACCATGATGCAGCACTTGAAAAGAAAGTGCAGGCAGGCCGCACTGCAAATCATCTGAAACTCGTTAAGAGCGACTGATTGCCCCGGCCCACGGCTGGGCCTAGGGTACGGTAAAACACTACCGGTCCGGGGTTCTGCATGTCCAAAAAACTCAAAAAGGGTGATCGTCTGTATCTGGTCGATGGCTCTTCATATATTTTTCGCGCCTATCACGCTCTGCCACCACTGACCCGCAAATCGGACGGGATGCCCGTCGGGGCCGTATCCGGGTTTTGCAACATGCTGTGGAAATTGCTCGCAGATGTGAATGATGACGCCGTGAAAGAGATGGGCACCCCTACACATTTCGCCGTTATCCTCGATCATTCCTCGCACTCATTCAGAAATGATCTCTATAGTGAGTACAAAGCCAATCGGGATGAACCACCGGAGGACCTGCGCCCACAGTTCAGCCTCATCCGGGATGCTGTGCGAGCATTTGGGCTGCCTTGTATTGAGATGGAGGGATATGAAGCAGATGATCTGATTGCGACCTATGCTGTTGAAGCTGACAAGGCTGGCGCAGAAACAGTTATCATCTCCTCCGACAAGGACCTGATGCAACTCATCACCGATCATACGACCATGTATGACACCATGAAATCGCGTAAAATCGGACGCGCCGAAGTCGTTGAAAAATTTGGTGTTGGTCCGGAAAAGATGATCGACCTTCAGGCGCTGACCGGAGATTCGGTTGATAATATACCGGGCGTTCCCGGCATTGGGCCTAAAACGGCAGCGCAGTTGCTTGATGAATATGAAACGCTGGAAACACTGCTAGAGCAGGCTGGCGGTATCAAACAGAAGAAACGCCGCGAGAACCTTATTGAATTTGCCGAAGATGCGCGCATGTCCAAGGAACTTGTCACGCTCAAAACCGACGTACCGAATGTTGAGCCAGCAGGCGGGTTTGCTGTCACGCCTATGCCGCATGACCAGCTCGTCGCTTTTCTTGAGCAGATGGAATTCACGACACTGACAAAGCGGGTGCGCGCCGCTGGCGGAAGCAAGGCACCTGTTGCCGCCGCGGCGCCAGTTACCAATCAAGGCGTTATTGATACCAGTTCATACCAGACAGTTTATACACTGAAAGAAGTTGAGGAGTGGGTTGCCAAAGCACATGCGCGCGGCGTTGTCGCAGTTGATACAGAAACAACAGGTCTAGATGCCATGTCAGTGCGGCTCGTCGGCCTGTGCCTTGCCACCGCGCCCGGCGATGCCTGTTACATACCCCTGACCCACGGTGCAGGTGACCTCGATCTCAGCGATCCGGACGCCGCAAAGCAACTGGATACACAAGAAGTGCTGGAGATCTTAAAGCCCATGCTGGAAGACACCTCCGTTCTCAAGGTGGGCCAGAATTTCAAATATGACCTCCTCATTTTCCAGCGCTATGGCGTCAATGTCAGCACAGTCGATGACACCATGCTTATTTCCTATGCAGTTGAGTGTGGATTGAACAAGCACGGGATGGATGAACTTTCCAAAAAACATCTGGGCCATGAGTGCATTAGTTTTTCATCCCTTGCCGGTACCGGCAAAAAGCAGAAAACCTTTGACCAGATCCCGATTGCTGACGCTGCAAAATATGCGGCAGAAGATGCGGACATCACCTTGCGCCTTTACCAACGACTGGCCCCGCGCCTTGTCGCAGCGGGCAAGAAAACCATGTATGAGACGCTGGAGCGGCCTATGGTGCAGGTGATCGCCGGCATGGAGCGTGAAGGGGTTAAGGTCGACAGGGAAGTGCTCTCACGTCTCTCGGGCCAGTTCGCACAGCGCATGGCACAACATGAAGCCAGCGCTCATGGCCTGGCCGGTGAGAATTTCAACCTTGGCAGCCCGAAGCAGATTTCCGAAATTCTGTTCGACAAGATGGGCCTTGAGGGCGGTAAGAAAACCAAAACCGGCGCCTGGTCAACCAGCGCGGATGTTCTGGATGGACTGGCCGCACAAGGAATTGAAGTTGCCCAGGAAATACATAATTGGCGGCAACTATCCAAACTAAAAGGTACTTATACGGATACTTTACCGGGCAGGATAAATAATGAGACAGGCCGTGTGCACACATCGTATTCTCTCGCGGCAACACCGACCGGACGCCTTTCATCAAACGACCCTAATCTCCAGAATATACCGATCCGGACTGAGGACGGGCGCAAGATCCGCACAGCGTTTATTGCAGATGAAGGAAATGTTCTGATCTCTGCAGATTACAGTCAGATTGAGTTACGTCTGCTGGCACATATCGCCAATCTTGATTCACTGAAGCAGGCGTTCGCTGATGGTATAGATATTCATGCCATGACAGCTTCTGAAATGTTCGGGGTGCCAATCAAGGGTATGGACCCGATGGTCAGGCGACGGGCCAAAGCTATCAATTTCGGGATAATCTACGGCATTTCGGCCTTTGGCCTAGCAAACCAGTTGGGCATTTCTCGCGGGGAGGCCAAAGACTACATTGACAGCTATTTCGAGAAATTTCCCGGCATCAAACAATATATGGATACGACTATCGCCAGCGCGAAAGAGCAGGGATTCGTGGAAACTGTATTTGGGCGGCGCACGCATATTCCTAATTTCAAAATACCAGCCCAGCGTGGTTATGCCGAGCGACAGGCGATCAATGCGCCGATACAAGGCTCAGCTGCGGATGTGATCCGTCGTGCCATGATCCGTATGCCGCAAGCTATCCAATCCAACGGTTTGTCTGCCCGGATGTTGCTTCAGGTACACGATGAACTGATATTCGAGTGCCCAAAATCGGAAGCAAAGAAAACCTGCGCTCTTGTCAAAGAGGTCATGGAAGCCGCCGCAATGCCAGCTGCTAAAATTGACGTGCCGCTGGTCGTTGAAACAGGTGTTGGCCAGAACTGGGACGAAGCGCATTAAGGACAGAAACTGTCAGAACAGGTTTAGACTGGTCTT